>CAZDAM010000190.1:0-1550 GCA_964503595.1 uncultured bacterium | reverse complement strand
GAAAGCGCTGTGAAGGAAAGCGGTTTTTGCACATCCATCACAGAATTCCGGTCTCGAAGGGCGGAAAGAACACGGTGGAAAATCTGATGACGCTCTGTTTCAGGCATCATGCTCTGGTGCATGAAAGAGGCCGGGAGTGAAAGTCCTGTTATCGTCAAATGAACGCAGGGTGTCATAAAAAAAGGTTGAAAGGGATCAGGTATGCTGATGGTTATGGCGCCTTAAAAACGCATCATCTAGCGGGAACCATAATATGGTGTCCTGAAAAACTGTTCATCGATGATTTTCATAAAGATCAGATTTCTACACTCTCACATTTGAGGGTTGCTTATTCTGGCCGATGGTGGATGACAGCTGTTCTGGCGGAACGTGAACACTTCTGAAGGATTTTCAGAATCTTCCCGGAACATGGAACTCCTGAATTCGTATGCTTCCTCCCCCTGAAAGGATGAAATATGCCCACCAGGAGGATTTCAATGCGTAAAATCCGTGACATTCTTCGGCTGTGCCTGGCAGCCAATCTATCAATCAGAGAAATTTCAGCAAGCACAAAAATCAGTTTTGGTGCTATCCAAAAACTTTTGATCCAGGCAAAAAAACCGGCTTGTCATGGCCATTACCCAAAGAACCGGATGAAGAGTCTCTGGTAAAGCTGTTTTATCCCGATTCTTGACTACGAGAAAAGTTGAATCCCTCCTTCTCACCCCGATATTGCCCTTTCAATACACAATGAAACCTATCCTCCATTCCCTGAATTCCCCTGACAAAACCGCTTTGAAAGCCCGACTTTTAGCAATTAATCGCTTGATGAATAAAAAAGTTTACTCACTTGATTGAATCCTTGTAACAATTTGGCTAAATTTGCCAACCAGTTTGTGTTCACCCACTGATTGAACTTTTGTGGAGACTGATGTCCAATTCCAAACAACCCGCTCATGAGCCGATTGCCATTGTTGGTATGGCCGCCCATATGCCTGGGGCTACAAACCTCAAGGAATACTGGTCCAATATCCTGAATCAGAAAGACTGCATCACCGACATTCCCAAAACTCACTGGGATGTGAAGGATTACTGGAGCGACGATCCAAAAATCCCTGACAAGACCTACTGTAAGCGTGGCGGGTTTCTGCCTCTGGTAGAATTTGACCCCATGGAATTCGGGATTGCCCCGAAAGATCTGGATGTCATCGACACCGCCCAGCTTCTCGGGATGAAGGTAGCCCGCGCAGCCATGCAGGATGCCGGGTATGGAATCGGCCAGAAGAGCTTTGATCGGGGACGGACTTCTGCAATTGTTGGCACCACATCCATCACGGATCTGGCGACTCCCCTGAATATGCGCCTTTCCTACCCCACCATTGAGAAGATTCTCAGAAAACACGGGGTTCCGGAAGACACAATTTCCTCCGTCAGTGAGCAGTATCGTGAGAGCTTTCCAATCTGGCAGGAAAACAGTTTTCCTGGCGTTCTGGGAAATGTGATCTCCGGCCGGATTGCCAATACTCTGGATCTTGGTGGTACCAACTGTGTGATCGATGCGGCCTGCGCCT
>CAZDAM010000189.1:0-1563 GCA_964503595.1 uncultured bacterium | reverse complement strand
CCCTGCCCCATGAACACTCCAGGGGCAAGCTCAATCGGCTAGGGATCAGGCTGAAAAGCCCGGCTGACCAGTTTATAGGGATGATTGACCAGTTTGACGTCCTCAACACCGGCCATGGCATGAAAAGGCATCCTAGCCAGATGAGGAATATCACCAATCACTCCCAGAATGGCTCTGCGGGCAGCACGGGAAAGTCGGGTGGTCGCCCCTTCTGCTTCCAGACGCTTGCGGACCACTTCAATATCGGATTCGCGCGCCTCGGGTTTAAAAATCACGATCATAGGGGGCCAATATACAGGAAATTTTTCTCAAGTATAGACTGGTTCCGGATTTCGCCGGCAGGTTAAAGCTGATAGGATAGTCTTACTGAAGGAGCCCGGATGAAACTGATCCCCGTTGACTGCGTCGATTATGGTCGCTACTACCTCAATCCTGCCAATATTTCTTTTGTCAGTACGGGCGAATCCCGTCCCCCGGAAGAAGAAAAGCCGGCAACCTGCCAGCTTTTCTTTCATTTCATCGGAGGCAAGGAATCCTGCATGATCTGGGTGGAAGACCCTTCTTCAGTGATTTCCAGCCTGAATGCAGGCTAGGCCTACTCCTCAAACATTGAGCCCAGGCTCCCAAGAACCGAGCCCTCACCTTTTTGCTGGCCACCGATACTGGAAGCCGAGCCGATCACCCGGTTGGCCAGACGGCTGAATGGAAGGGACTGAAGCCAGACTGTTCCGTGACCGCTCAGAGTCGCCAGAAACAGACCTTCTCCTCCAAAAATCATCGATTTCAAGGAGCCTGCGCGCTGAATATCGTAGGAAATACCTTCGGTGAAAGCCACGATACAGCCTGTATCCACTCTTAAGGTCTCACCCTTGAGCTGGCGCGAAACCACAGTTCCTCCGGCATGGGCAAAAGCCATTCCATCACCTTCCAGAGTCTGAAGAATAAAGCCCTCTCCCCCAAAGAATCCCGCCCCCAGTTTCTTCTGAAAACAGATATCGAGTTTAGTGCCAAGAGCAGCGCACAAAAAGGCATCCTTCTGACAGATGATTTTTCCACCCAGATGCTCAAGGTTCATTGGAATGATTTTTCCTGGATAGGGAGCTCCAAAGGCCACCCTTCGTTTCTGCCCTCCCTCATTGGTGAAATGAGTCACAAAAACGGATTCTCCGGTGAACATCCTTTTTCCCAGAGCAAAAGCCTTATCCCAGAACCCGGAATTGGGGTTGGACCCATCCCCCATTTTGGCTTCAAAGGAAATATCCTCTTCCATCCAGGACATTGTTCCGGCCTCAGCAATGACGGTTTCACCCGGATCCAGCTCCACTTCAACGATTTGAAGATCATCCCCGATCAGTTCGTAATCAATCACGTGGCTTGTTGGCATCAGTGTCTCCTCTGTCCAGATATTGACCGGGGTATTTTCCCCGATTTGCTCATTGGTGGCAATTGGTAAAGCGAATCGCCGGAATGGAGAACTTCGGGCAAGGAATTCCCCCTCTTCCTGTTTCTGGAAGGCACAAAACTGGAAAGGAAAAGCAAATGATCGCACCCGGACTCCAACCC
>CAZDAM010000188.1:0-1586 GCA_964503595.1 uncultured bacterium | reverse complement strand
CCATTCCATTGTAATTATGAGAAGTGAACTGAAATTTCCCACTGGTCTGGATCAGATTGGCCTGAATCTCATAATCCGCCCGGGTCTGGATTTTGGAGGCCACCAGAACCACATTCGGAGCTGTCAGATTCCCCTGAATTGTCAGAGTCCCTTTCACATGAATGAAACCGGCTCCACTAATCGTTATGTTCTGATCCTCAAGCGTCAGACTATCCTCAACGCAAATCCCGCCCCTGATTTCAAAATTACTCAGATCCTTGTAAAGATTCTTCAGCCCGTTGGCATCCTTGAAGGAATAGCTGCAACGTCCACTGTAAAGTTCTCCCAGATCGATGGATTCCAGACTTTCTGCCGAGCCAATCTCAGAGGCAAAGAAGTAACCATCCGAATCAGCCCGGCTTTTTTCCTTGTAGGCCTGAATGATGTTCTTCTGCTGCTCTGGCCCTAAAGTGACATCCTTGCTCCCGCCGCTTTTACCCATATAGGCATTATTGCTCGAGCCCACATATCCCACCGAGTCCCGGAACTCCGGAAAGGTGGATTCCATGACCTCATCCGGATCCACTCCCTGGGCAAAATACATCTGCCGGAATCCGTCATAGAGGAACCGGGATGAGAAATTATAGGGGAGCACCCAGGCCGGATCCGTCATGATGTTCTTGAAATAACGTTCAAAAAGATGCTTGGCAGCCCCTTCGGCAGTTCCATCTTCCCCAATACCCTTAACCGCTTCTTCCAGAAGATATTCCCGATTCTCCTGAAAGGCCGAACGGATATCCGGCTCCTCATGAAATTTCAGAGCCCAGGGGTCGGGAAGAGTGAAGGGAAACACCCCCTTGTTTTCTCCAGTGTACTGCTGAAGATTGTTCGCAGTGGAAAATTTGGAGGTCTGGGCCCAGCGCCCCCCGGTCCAGGAGTAACGGTATTTAAGGGCTTTTTCATCCCCCAGGCTCTCCACATCCTTCACAATACTTATCCAGGCATCAGCTGCTTCCTGCAAAAGTTTCAAATCATCCCCATTGACCCCGTTCAGGCTCATGCTTGAGGGATCCATATCCTTGGCATCCCCCCTGCTTTCCTTACGAAAGGCTACAAAGGAGTTGTAGTAGAAATTCAGAAGACTTTCCCGCACATAGGAACTCATGACCCGGCGGTTCGAACAGAAAAACTGGGCGAACTTCATGGAGTTACCAGTCGCTTCCAAAACCGGTGGCCACTTATCGGAACAGGCTTTGTATAGGCCCTTCAGGTATGGAGAAACCAGGACTCTCCCGGAAGAATCTCTGGCATCCTCAAGAATATCCTTGTAAAGCTGTTCATCACCTTCATTCTTAGCCGGCAGAGATACAGCCGCTTCAAAAAGTTTTTCGCCTCCCTTGGCCTTGAATAAAGCCTGAATGGCCGGGATCAGACGCATCATCAGCCCGTCCCCTGAAACAAAGACCCACTGCCCCCTCAAACCTTTTTCGGCGTCAAAGGGCCAACTCCAGTTTGTACGGGCATCCCAGACCTCAATTGGAGCAAAATCCGAAGAGATACGATACTCCCTGTTATAGCCCTCATGCAGATAAAGCTTGTGGTTATGC
>CAZDAM010000187.1:0-1705 GCA_964503595.1 uncultured bacterium | reverse complement strand
GGATCTTTTGGAAGGTATCGAAGGTTTAAGTAAAAGCATCGATTCATTGCATCAAAGAATTCAGGCTAAGGAGAAGCCGGAGCTTGCTTCCATCATGGGATATGAAGGTTTGGGGGCATCTGCATATTTCAAGGCCCTTAGGCTGGCAGGTTTAACTCCACCGGATTTTGAAAAGCGGGTTGGGCGCGGAGCGGAGGATGCCTTCAATATGTGCCTGAATTACGGCTATGCCATTTTGTCTTCCGTCATCTGGTCCTGTGTTGTGAATGCCGGGCTTGAGCCATATTGTGGCTTTTTGCATCAGCATCGGGCGGGGAAACCTTCTCTGGTTCTGGATCTAATGGAGGAATACCGCCCCTGGATTGTGGACCGGGTTGTCCTTGGCCTGAAGGGGCAGGTTCGTTTACAGAAAGGGGAGCTTTCTTCAGTCCTCAGGAAAAAGCTGGCCGAGCAGGTATTATCGGTGATGCAGAGGAAATGTCGCTATCGGGGCAAGCGCATGCGGGTTGAATCAGTCATTCAGAGGCAGATTTATCGACTGACGGGCAGGATTGTCGAGGGTCGATCTTTTCGTCCGTATATTTTCCAGTGGTAGCAAGGTGGTGGCATGGAAATTCGTTCGGAATTTATCGTGTGTTATGACGTTCATCAGAATCGAGCCCGCCGCAAGCTGATGGAGGGCTTAAAAGATCTGGGTATGAAGCATTTGCAGGAGTCTGTGTTTTGGGGCCACTTGAATGCAGCAGAACGGCGGGCTGTTCTGGGTCTTTTTCGCAAGCACCTTGATCCTGCTAACGATTTGGCGTTTTTGGCTCCGGCCCGGATGAAAGAAAATAGTGAAAAGCACTATTTCGGACATCACCTCAGTGATTTTGAGGCCTGGCCTGAGGTGGAAAGTGTCTGAAAGTCTGCCGGTATCGATGATCCGGCAATGGTGCTTTTGTCCCAGAGTGGTCTACTACCGTGAACTTCTGAAATTAAAACCACCAGATACCCTGTGGATGAATCAGGGTCAGGAGCACGAGGAAATGGTACGCCAGTTGCTTTTACAAAGATGTCCGGCGCGACTAGGGGTTCCTGGAGGGGATTTTCACTTTAATGTTGCTTTGAATTCAGAGGATCTATCCCTGCATGGAAAGGTTGATGCAGTTTTGATGGGAAGTTCTTTGGCGGTTCCCTGCGAAATCAAGTTAAGTCTTCATCGCATTCACCGTGGTTATGGGCTTCAGATTTGCGCCTATGCCTTACTTCTGGAAAGAAAGTACGGCTTTTTTATTCCGTATGGGTGGTTTTTCCTCGGAAGCAAAGCCAAGCCAAAGAAAATCCAGTTTGAAAGTAAACTTCGTCAGCAGACATTGGCTGCTTTGGCCGAAATCAGGAGTATGCTTGATAGTGAACTTAAGCCAGACTCCAGCGCAAGTGAGGCTCAATGTGGCCAGTGTGAATTTCTGGCCTATTGCAATGATCGCTATTGAAAAAATAAAAGGGCTCGCCATTCACATGGAAGAGGGCGAGTCAAATTTCCTTTGGGTGATTTCAGAGCATTAATTCAGATTCCAATTGAATTCTCGAAAATTACGGCACTTTTTCTTGAGGTTGTCTAATTTCGACAATTTCCTCAGTTCAAAAGAGTGAAACCCCTGATGGATAGACAGTTTCTGGAGGGGGTTTCAATCAATGGAATCTGAATCTAGCTACTGAAACT
>CAZDAM010000186.1:0-1734 GCA_964503595.1 uncultured bacterium | reverse complement strand
ATGGGCTGGATTCGCAATGCGATTGCTCAGAAGATGGATCTGGTTGAGGAAAGTGAATATCGCTTTTTGTGGGTTACGGATTTCCCGGCTTTTGAGTATGATTTTGATAATAAAGTCTGGATTGCCAAGCATCATATGTTCTCAGCCCCCCGGGAAGAGGATCTGGAACATCTTCATTCCGGTGAGCTGGATAAGGTCTATGCGGTTCTTTACGATCTTGTTTTGAATGGGGTCGAATTGGGATCTGGTTCGCTTAGGATTCATAATGCAGAAATTCAGCGTAAAATCATGCATAAAGTTGGTTTCACCGATGAGCAGATTGAAGAGCGCTTCGGGTTTTTCCTCAAAGCTCTGGAATATGGGGCCCCCCCTCACGGCGGGATCGCCCTGGGGCTGGATCGTCTGGTGATGACCCTTCTGAAGCTGGATAATATCAGGGATGTCATGGCCTTCCCGAATTCCAGCGGCGCCCGCTATCTGGTGGACGATTCTCCTTCCGTGGTTCCGGTAGAAACTCTGGATGAGCTGCATCTGGAAATTCTGGGAGAAGAATGATGCGATGCCTTACAAAAGATGAGATTCAAAAAAAACTGGAACTTCTGGACGGCTGGGTTCTTGAAGATTCCGGACAGGCCCTTCTGAAAACATATACATTTGCAGATTTTGTGGAAGCCTTCGGTTTTATGGTTCGGGTTGCTCTGGTCGCTGAAAAAATGGATCACCACCCGGACTGGACAAATGTCTACAACCGGGTGTCAGTCCGTCTGAACACTCATGATGCGGGTGGAGTGACGTTGAAGGATTTTGCTCTGCTTGAGAAAATGGAAGTCTTTGCCTGAGCATGAGTTCCATTCAAGAGGATGGCGGTTTACGCCAGTTCACGGTTTCAGAACTGACCGGGCTGATCAAGGTACAGCTGGAAGCCCGGTTTCCGCGTTTGATGGTTCTGGGCGAGATCTCCAATCTCAGACGTCAGCAGAGCGGACATATCTATTTTACGCTGAAGGATTCCGAGGCTGTGCTTTCTTCTGTAATGTTTCGCTCCCAGGCCCGCCTGCTGCCAGAGATTCCCAAAGATGGAGATCAGGTTCTGGTGAGTGGCGGGCTGAATCTTTACGAACCCAGGGGAAACTACCAGCTTGTGGTCACAGCCTTGAAGCCAGCAGGCTCAGGTCGATTGCACCAGGAGTTTGAAAAACTCAAGGCTCATTACCAGAGTCGGGGTTTTTTCGATGCCTCCCACAAAAAGAAAATTCCTTTCCTGCCGAAAAAAATCGGTTTGGTGACATCTCCCAGTGGAGCCGCACTAAGAGATATTCTGGATACTCTGAACCGCCGTTTCTCTTGTGGTATTGAACAGTGGCTTTATCCTGCCCAGGTTCAGGGTAGCCTGGCTTCCAGGGCCGTTGCTTTAGGCATTCGTTCTCTGGCTGAAAAAGGGGTGGATGTCATTATCGTGGCCAGAGGGGGAGGCTCTCTTGAGGATTTGTGGGCCTTCAATGAGGAAGAAACTGTTCAGGCGGTTTTTGAGTGCCCGGTTCCTGTGATCAGCGGAGTGGGTCATGAAACGGATTTCACCCTTTGTGATTTTGTGGCAGATCTGAGAGCGGCGACACCTACAGCTGCCGCTGAACTGGCTGTGCCCCAGTCCCGGGATCTCATCAAGAGCGTGAAGGGGGCCATGCATGCAATCGGGTCCCGCTATCGGGCCAGTCTTGTTTTCAGGCGGCGTGA
>CAZDAM010000185.1:0-1936 GCA_964503595.1 uncultured bacterium | reverse complement strand
AATGGCATGGTACTTTTAAAGCAGGAGCAGCCGGAAACGGCCGTGGAAGAATTTCTATATGCCCTTCGCAGTGGAAATCAGGAGTATGGGGCTTTGGCTCAGAAGGAGAGGGAAAAGCTCTTTGGTCTGGCCAGAAGTACTGCCCTGAAGCTGCCCGAGGCCCCCGAGACCACTCTGCCTGCCCAGGTCTTTCGTTATGCCCGTCTGGACTGGGATGAGAAGGAGGAGGGAAGGTTTGGCTGGCATACTTCGTGGAAGGATCTAAAGAAAGAGCAGGCCGTTCTGAAAAGCCGTGACTATTACCTGGTGACGGCCCTTCAGTTCTATTCGGAAGAGGCCAAGGAAGAGAAAACCTGGATGTCCTTTTACCGGTACGGCTTTCTGAATGCGGTCATGGGCTGGAGCTCCGATGCCCGCAAGGCGCTGGACAAGGCCCTTTCTGTTGCAGATACCCAGGAACAGGTTTTTCTGGCTCTTCAGCTCATGGGGCGTCTTCCCAAAAATCAGGAGTCCGAACTGGACAAGCTCTCATCGCTGGATCTATCCGAAGACATGATTGATGAGTTTCTTTCCAAGCATTCCAAGGACTTAAGCGATGAGCAGATGGCCATGGTCAAGGATGTGATTCGCGAAGGAATGAAACTGAAGGACAAGCTGGAAACAGCTGAATCCGACCGGGCCAAGCTCAATGTACTCAAGGAATTTATGGATCTGGCAGAATCACGCTTAAGCAGCGAATCTTTCCCTCCCGATGTCCTGAACAAGGTGGATCAGATGAGGGAAAAAGCCACGATCCGCTTTTCAGAGCTGGAAGAACAGATTCGGGTGAAGGAAGCCGCCCTGAAAGGATAAGACATGGCCAGAATCGATTTTTATACCAACCCGTTCTCGTGCGAGGCATGATTCACCGGGCCCTGGAAGAGGTCAATGCGGACTACGAAACCCATCTTCTGGAATATGGTCCCCAGATGAAATCTGAGGAATGTCTGGCAATCAATCCCATGGGAGAAGTCCCGGCCATTTCCCATGACTTTGTCTGTGGCTCCCGTTTCACCATGGCCGATGTCTATGTCGGTGCCCATGTCGACTGGGGTCTGGAATTCAAATCCCTTCCAGTCCTCAAACCCTTTGAAGACTACGCCGCTCGTGTCCGCGAGCGCTCAGCCTACAAGGAAGGCAGGCGCAAGGGCATGGAACTTGTAAAGAAAGTCCAGAACAAGCCTATGCCGGTGTAGGTATGACCAGAAAACGTGATTACAGGGCATTGGGAGAGGTTGAGGAAGAGTATTTCCGCAATCATCCTGAAGAGATAACACCTTATATTCGCGAAATTTTTGATGAGTATGCTCAGGATGGAAATTCGGCAGCCTTGCTCGCTTCTTTACGGTTGATTGCCAAAATCAAGGGGATTACCAATCTCGCAGAAGCTGCGGGGATGACTCGTCAGGGTGTGCAGCATGTTCTGTCCAGTAAGGGAAATCCGCGTTTTGACAATGTCAATGCGATCACGAGTGATCTAGGCTATCGTCTACAAGGATCATGGACCTGAGGTTTTTTGTGCCCATGCTTCCCCGGAACCGGAGCATTGAATTGTTCGGCGAGTAAGATGAAGTGATTCACAGAATCAATCATAAAATCTGTGAATTTTGAAGATTGGTATGGAGCACTGTTAACAGCACTTACTCTACCTGATGTATGTGGTTGTTAGAGCATCCAAATCAAGGATCGAAAGCGATTTATATTCCAAGGCTTCAAGTCTGAATACTCACATTCCGCACATAGCCTCCCGGTACGCCAGAGGACAAAAGCAAACAAATCCAAACAGGTTTCAGTGGGGTCATCACCCATTTGAGGATTGCCGTCGATCCAGTTCAAGAAGCGATCCGGCACTGAGATTTCTTCAGAACACCCAGCGAGGGCAGGATGCTTCCAGAAC
>CAZDAM010000184.1:0-1943 GCA_964503595.1 uncultured bacterium | reverse complement strand
TCTTCTGATCCATTTTCTGGGGATGGTGCTGCTCTTCAGATTTCTGGGAAAAGCTCTACCGCGGGTTCCCTGGATTTTCTGGCTACTTTGTATTTTTTCTCCCTGGCTGATTCTGTTTCCGGGCAGGTATTATTCGCACAGCCTGTCCCTTCTGATTGTCTGTGGAATTCTGCTGCGTCTGCAGACGGGGAGAGGTCCAGGGTGGCCGGAATATCTCTTGTCTTCCGTTCTTTTTGTGAATCGGCCACTCGATGGTCTGATTGTTCTTGCGGCTCTATTGGCTTATGGATGTCTGAGCAGGGGTTGGCAGGGATTTTTGGGAGTGTGGGGATTTCTGGTTTTCCTGCCCCTTCACTTTCTGAATCAGAAATGGATTTCGGGGTACTTTTTTCAATCCACCTATTCGATTTATTCCAGGGGGCATTTTCTGGGTTTTGGCCCCCAGATTGGGATCCATGAACCCTGGGGTTTTTCTCTTCAGCAGGCCTTTGAAAATCTGTTTTTAGTCCTTCTTTCCATGAATGATGTGCTTTTGGGCTGGCCCCAGCTTTCTCTACTCCTGGTTCTGTGGGGAGGGGGTTTGTGCCTGTCTCAGAAATTCTGGAAAGACAGGCAGAGTATGGAAGTCTTCATGGCCCTCCTGTCTGTATTCTGGTTCGGGGCCTACTTTGTCTATTTTTACCCGGGAATTGCTTTTGGTCCCAGGTTTCACTACCCTCTGGTCCCGGTTCTTTTTTACCTTGCTGGTAAGGCTTTGAGCGAGTTTGAATGCTTGAGGCTGCCCTGCCTGATTTTTGGGTTTGTGGGAGTTCTTTCACTTTTTTCCTGGTGGAGTTTCTTCAGGGAAACCATGAGTTTTCAGCGGGAACTGGAAGCTTTTGTCAGGGCTCAGGGAGTCCGTCAGGATGAAGTTTCTCCTCTGGTCGTAAACTGGCCGGAGCTGGAGAGTTCGAAGGCAGATCTGAGTCATATGAGAAGTCGCCTGTTCTCTCCGTTTTTTGCCAGGAATGACGTGTTTTCCCAAGAATATCTCTACATCCTCAAATCAGATTATTTGAGAAATCAGGATTATTTTGAAAAGAGGTATCCGGATGGACTGATGATTCTGGAGCTTTCTTCCGGGCTGGAAAAGGATGCAGAGTGGAACTGAGCATACTGATTCCCTGCTATAACGAAGAGGCGACTCTCAGTCAGGTTCTGGAGCAGGTGATTCAGGCGACTAGGGAGCTGTCCTGTGAAATTCTTCTGATTGATGACGGCTCGACAGACAATACGCTGGGGGTGGCCAGGGAGTTTGAAGGACAAATCCGGGTTCTGGCCCAGGAGAAGAACCAGGGTAAGGGTGAGGCTCTCAAAAGAGGGCTTCTGGAGGCCAGGGGACGGTTTGTCTTTATTCAGGATGCAGATCTGGAATACAGTCCCAGGGATTATCCCCAGATTCTTCAGCCCCTGTTGCAGAATCAGGCAGATGTTGTTTACGGAAGCCGTTTTCTGAAACTGTCCCGGGCCAGGAGCCGCTATTGGTCTTTCTGGCTGGGAAACCGTTTTCTGACTGTCCTGAGCAATCTTCTGAGCGGATTTTCCCTGACGGATATGGAAACCTGCTACAAGGCGTTTCGCCGGGATCTTCTGGATTGGAATCTTCTTCAGGAAAAGGGTTTTGGGATTGAACCGGAGCTGACGATGCGTTTTTCCAGAATCCCGGATCTTAGGATTCTGGAGGTTCCGATTTCCTATTACGGTCGAACTGTGGAAGAAGGCAAGAAGATCAAGTGGGTGGATGGTGTAAAAGCTGTCTGGCATCTGATCCGGTATCGCTTCCTCACAAAATAGAGCAATTTGCATAAAAATAAAGAAACCTGACTTCTTATTCCCGGCCTCTTTCATACACCAGAGAATGATGCCTGAAGCAAAGCGTGATCAGATTTTCCACCGTGTTCTTT
>CAZDAM010000183.1:0-2013 GCA_964503595.1 uncultured bacterium | reverse complement strand
GGTATCAGCCATAGGGCTTTCCCATTCCACTGTATCCTGGCTATGGGTCGAATCTTCGCACATAAAACCGACGTTCTGAACCAGGGATGCGGGAGGTTGGAGTGCCATCAGATTGTTGCGAAACATACTGGCGTACCAGAGCACGGCCCACGACTGCAAACCTCCTGAGTGGTGTCTCATCAACATTTCATGGTAAGGGAACTGTCCACCCATATTGAATTCCACGATTTTTTCCGGGTTTGAATGAAAGTATTCAAGGTGGGATTCGGCTTGCAGATTCAGAAACTTCCAGGCTCTTTTCCAGGTTCCCCATCCCCAGCATACAGGAGCTTGAATCATGGCCCATCCGGCTTGAGCCATTGGGTAGGCAAAACCGGTGAATGCTCCTACATGTTCTGAGGTGGCCTGGGAATGTGCAACATCTGAGACTGCGTAGAAGAATGAGGGGTGAACCAGAAGATCGTCTTCCAGAATGGTTACGAAATCATATGACTCCATCAATCTGGTGGTGGATTGGGTGATATGTCTGGCCAGCCCAAGGTTTGCGGTTTGCTGGATGATCTCTTTGAAGTCCAGGCCACTTGATTCCAGAAGCTGGGTGATTATTTTTTGCTTTTCCAGATCCGCTGAGCTTTTGGGGCCGTCCAAACAGACAAAAAGATCAAAATCCTCTGTACAGGATGCCTTCCTGATGGATTTGATCTGGCGGGCAAGCAGTTGAGGGCGGTTGTAAAGAATCAGGACTAGAGCAAGTTTCATGTCAGCCATGGAGGGTTTTATTGGTGAGTTTCCGTAGATAGTAAGGCGCTTTGTCCCGATAACATACGCCTAGACGCCTGCGTTTCTCCATTTTGAGTGGGTGGGTGCTGTCTTTTTCCACTCTGATAAATTTCCCAAGGTTTTTATTGAGTATGTCCTTGCAGATCTGATTCAGACTGGAAACATATTCCTGATAGGTATGCTGCTGCAAGAACTGAGGAATTGCGTAGTAATGCCGGCATAGATCGATCTCTCCAGTTTCCAGAATCTGAAATCCGTGATAATGGTAGAAGATCAGGGGATCGATCGGGGAGTCCAATCCACAGAGCAGAGCTTGGGATTCGTCCAGCTCGAAAACAAATTTTTTGGCATTCCAAGGAGCTAGACCTGCACCCCAGGATTGAATGGTTTCAACTTCTGAGCTGATACTGGCGAAACTTTCCAGATATTTCTGATCACCGAATTTCCCGGGTTTTGGTATGGAGGGGCAGTCTTCTATGCAGCGAAGGGCCCACCAATCTAAAAGGCTAGTGCTAGATACATGGCGGGTGAAACGAAGAAACTGAACGCAATACCGCCCACTGATGGCGGACTGATCGTATTCGGGGGCGTAGTTGTGATCTGTAATCAGGGTCGAGTGGCTGGGGTGTTTCTGGAAGAGGGTTTCGGGGTCTCCGTGAAAGAAGATATCCGCATCCAGATAAGTCACCTCTGGCCAGCCCAAAAATCGGATGCAATAGCGGCAGAGCAGGGAGCTCAGTGTCCAGCAGAACTCGGTCCAGTTCCGGTTCTTCATGCAGGTGTTGACTGTAGAAGCCGGCTGAAGATCTGGTAGCCGGATAAGTCGAACCCAGGGAAGGTTGAGTCTTTGGAGCAGGTAGAAACAATCTTCATCCAAAGCGAGAACCAGAACTTGAACAGGCTGAGAAGACAGGTTTTTCAGGCTCTTGAGCATAGCAAGCCCCTTTAGGGCATAGCCGGAATCAAATAGTGTGCAATAGGGCCTGGGTTCTGCTGGATTCATTCAGTAAAGCGCAGAAAATTCTGCTTCAAACTCCTTGTGGATGACATTACGCTTGATTTTCAACGATGGTGTCAGGTGCCCGGCTTCCAGGCTCAGGCTTTCAGGATGAATGAAGAACTTTTTGATGGTCTCATAAGAAGCCAATCCAGAGTTGATGCTGTCAATACTTGATTGCACAGCTGACTTCAGAGCTTCTGTCTGGCAGAGATCGGCGAAGTTCTTGAAGAAAA
>CAZDAM010000182.1:0-2174 GCA_964503595.1 uncultured bacterium | reverse complement strand
GAGCCGCCAGATCTCGGATTGAGACCTGATCATAGGGATGAGCCGAAAACAGCTCTTCCGCAGCGCTCAGAAGAGCCTGACGAATCTGTCGATCATCCTTGGGCTTCCCGTGCCTGCCGCGTGCCTCTGCCATGCTCAGTTGTAAAGTTCTTCAAAAAGATTCGTACGATTCGAACCGTTCGTGAAAGGCTTGAGCTCCTCCAGAAGTTTTGCCGCTTCCGTATTCTGCCGGGTATTGACCAGCTGCTTGAGGATGACAGATATTCTGCGGGTAAAAGTGGGAGTTTCCAGAAGCTCACAGATCCCCTGATCCTTGCAGTTATCCAGAGCATCCTTCAAAAGACTGAAGTCCTCGTCCACAAGATCTGTCAGAATCTGCACTGCATCATCGCCATAAGGATGATCCTCGGCATTGCCCACGCGGATTACAGGCTGGGTCGCCAGAGGGTAGTACCCTGTATTGCGGGCCTTGGCCTTGATATAGAGATTGTAAAAGCCTTCAATTTCCGGAGCCAGAGAATTCGTCACTTTGACGATGATCATGGAATCTTCCCCTTCACGCGCCAGATTAGCGCTGTGAATCGTGACATCCTTGGGAGTCACCGTAAAGTCCTCCTTGGCTGTCATATCTATCTGGCGGCCATTGCGCAGACGGTAGATCTTCAGACCCACGGATTCATCATGCTGAGGCCAACGGGGAGGAAACTGAATTTTCAGCTTTTCGGTAGCAACACCATTGGAAGAAACAATCAGAGTCAGGCGGGGAATTCTCTCAGCCGCATCAATCGGGGCAAAATTATGAAATGTGGCCACAACCCTTGAAGTGCGCCCGAACAGACTGCGGAACTGCTTCAGAAAGGACTGCGCCGCTTCTTTCCCATGAATGACCATGATGTTTTCATCATTGGCCTTGTTGCCATTGGCCGAAGCATTCCCGGACCCAAGAATCACCTTGGGGTCTTTGCCCTCAGCATCAATGATGAAGACCTTATGATGCATTTTGCCACGAGTCGGAGAGTCATACACCACAACCGGTACACCATGGCTGGTCAGATAGGCGAATTCGGCATAAGGTCCGGTGCTGCGATAAAGCATCCGATCAAAAATCCCTTTGACCTTCACACCACTGTGGAATCTTTCCACCATGACTTCGCCCAGATGATCCGCTGTCATAGCAAATTCCATGAAGTAAACGCTTTCCTCAGCCTGAACCAAATGACGCTCAACCGCACCCATTGGATCGTCCTCCGGCCCAAAAAAGACCTCAATTTTAGAGTCTCCGTGCATGGCAACCTGAGATTCGACGGTTGAAGGAGACTTGATCCCAAACAGACCATCCTCAAACATTTCCCGGAATTCGCGGGCGTAGATCTCGGCAACAGCTTCATTCTTAAACCAGACAATATTGTTTTCATTACGAAAAGCGCCGGTATCCGTCAGGTTCATCGAACCCGTCCAGACCCAGGTACTGTCCCGGACGGCAAATTTATTGTGCATGAGCCCGGAACGGTCATTGTCCTGCTTGACCTGAATCCCTGCTTCAACCAGTCTTTGAACAAAAGGATTGAAACGGCTGTAATCCAGTTCTCCGGTATCGTGATCCCGGTAATAGTAGTTATCACTGTCCACGACCAGTCTTACCGCGACTCCACGTTCATGGGCACGGATGAAGGCATCAACGTAGGTATCCAGACGGATCTCATAGAATGCACCATCCAGGGTTTCGCGAGCTTTGGCTACAAAGTCCACGAAATATCTGTCCATACTCTTCTGGCCCTGATCTACGGGTCCGAAACGGACTTCAATATCGCCAGAAGTCCCAAAGGTGACTGCTGTGAGGATCAGACTTAAAATCAGATGTCGCATGGATCTCCAGAAATGGTCCAAAATTTTTGCACAGCATATCCTGCCAAGTTGCGCATTTGGCTTCGTTAATTTCACTTACGCGAAAAGCTGGCAACAAGTTACATTTTTTAACAAACTTTCTCCGGATCCCGGATTTTTTTTCAGGCACAACACCAAAATTTGGCCTGGTTTTTGTACGCGTGGAGGCTTCTCTACAAGTTGGCTCACAGGGTTGGTCACCGTATGCTATGCCAATGCCACTTCCCTCTGAAAAGCTGCGGATGTTTCCTGCTGGTGCCGGGCTCCTGATAAATCGGAACAAGTCGCAT
>CAZDAM010000181.1:0-2248 GCA_964503595.1 uncultured bacterium | reverse complement strand
TATCCACAAGGTTGGTACTCTTGGGGAAACTCTGTTAACGGATGGATAAATAACAATTTCAATCTGCAAAACCCACACATGAAAAACTATGTTTCTGAAGAGGGCTACAAAACAGAACATCTGCTTAAAGTCAAAGAATACCGGGACAATCACTCCAGTCCAAAATGATCCAATCCTTAAGTTTTGAGCATTTTGGCCAGCAGGCAGCCGCTGGTGTGGAGAAATCCATCCAGCGGTTGTCTTCGGGCTTAAGAATCAATTCCGGAGCCGATGATGCGGCTGGTTTGAGTATTGCCGAAAGACTCACTGGCCAGATCCGGGGTTTGCAGCGTTCCATCCAGAATGCTCAGGATGCCATCTCCTTAACCCAGACCGCAGATGGGGCCATCACGGAAACCCAGAGCATACTCAACCGGTTAAGAGAACTGGCAATTCAGTCTCAGGACGATGCTCTGAATCAGACCGATCGTTTTCAGATTCAAAAGGAAGTCGATCAGCTGGTGGAAGAGATCGATCGGATCGCTTCCACCACGGAATTCAACACCAAGAAAACTCTTGATGGGACTTCTTCCTCCATTGTGGAAACCTATCCTCCCAGTTTAAGAGCCTACCAGTACGACCAGAAATTCGAGAAACTTGGGGCTGGAAACTACGAAGTCAAAATCCGTCATCGCGAGTATGGAATGGCTGAAAAGCAGACCAGTGCAACCTTGTATAACCCCGTAACCGATCGGATTGCCACAGCTACCAGCTCCCTAAAAAGTCTTTCTGAATTTCAAAAATACAACCCTCCC
The DNA here is from genome assembly GCA_964503595.1 of uncultured bacterium. Lineage (GTDB taxonomy): Bacteria > Muiribacteriota > UBA6191 > UBA6191 > UBA6191 > CAZDAM01. Next base: position 1,454 of record CAZDAM010000181.1, on the reverse strand, counting down.
CGCGAAACAGCTCTGGAATTAAGGGGAAACCAGACCTCCACAACCATTTATGTTAATACAGATATGAGTCTGGATAAATTTGCCCGTACCGTTGAAAAAGCGATCACACTTCCCAAAGAACAGGGAGGACTGGGGATTGAGAGAAGCTCCTTTCAACTCAATCAGGAAACCGGGCAGCTGGTTTACAAAGCCGGATACGTTGGAAATTCAGGGCAGGTTCATTTCGCTATGGATCCTGACTGGCAAAAGGCTTTGGGAATGCAAATCAGCCAGGAGGCTTTGCAACCCTCCTATGAGGTACAGGCTTTTCAGAACCGCGAATTAAATGGAGTCGATCTGAGTGCGGGCCAGAAAGCTGCTCCCATTGAGGGCCTTCGCCTGGATTTTCCTCCTCCCATGCCTGCTGAAGCCAGTACCGAATTCATCTACGTCAGCCCGGACTTCAATGAATTCGCCATGTCCATCATCACAACCAATACAGCCATTGGTGACGGGTATGTCCCCGGAGAAGCCGGTGATTTCAATGGAGTCCCCAGTGATGGAGTCGCCAGAGTCGTCGTTCCTCCCCGGGAAGGGCAGACCTTTTCGGACATGGTTTCCATCATCAATACCCAGATCCGGCAAACCGCACCTCATAGTGGAGCATATGTCTCTTTACAGGGCAATCAGGCCTACCTGGTTTCCAGTGAAACCGGGGAGTCGGCCTTTCTTGAAATCCGCGCCAACGATGCCATGACAGCAGTTTTGGGTGGACTCACCGATGGTCTGAACTACTATCGCAAAGAAGGCACAGGAGGGATCCAGGGATTTGTTGCCGGAACCGAAGATATCTCCTCAGGCATTGACAGTCCGGTAGATTTCCAGATTCGAGTCATCGATCAGGACGGCAACCAGATGGGAACAGCTCCGATCTTTCGCCGGGGACACACCTCCTATGCCGATCTTACCTCTTCTCTCAATGCAGCCATGGCCACCTCCAAAGAACCGGTCAAAGTCTCCTTTTACGACAGGGCCGGGGATGGCACCTTGCAAGCCTACACCACCGAGTTTGGTACAGATTCCACGTTTCAGGTTGAAATCGTGGCTCTGGAAAAACGGATGAACCTGCCTTCAGATGTTTCCTTCAGCATTGTTGATACCGATCGTGAAATCCACGGAGATTATATTCCCGATAGCACAGCCATGAAAGAAGATGCCCCTTACCGGGTGACTTCTGAAGCGATAATCTCCATTCCCGCAGGCAATTACTCGCTCAACGATATTGAAGATCTGATCAACCATCAGATCCGCTCAACCCCCGAACCGCCCGGTGTCGTTGCCAAGTTCATGGATGATTTTGATGGTCATCTGTATAGCCCCGGAGCCATAAGCCGGAATCATCTGATTTATCAGGATGGCCATGGGGATTTTGCCCTTAGATTCCTCTCCGATGCCGGAGGAACTTCGGCCAAAAT
>CAZDAM010000180.1:0-2258 GCA_964503595.1 uncultured bacterium | reverse complement strand
AATGGTATCGAAATATGGATTTCGTCCTCACCTGCTCTCCCGTGTTTGCCCGGGAAATGACCCGACATGGCCTCAAGGTCTATTCACAAGCTCACGGATTTGAAGCTCACTGGCTCCCAAAACTGGACCAAGACAATCCATACCCAGTTACTGACTTAAGTTTCAGTGGCTCCTTTTTTGCGGTTGATGCCTGCCATAACGAGAGAATCCGGCTATTCACAAGAGTGGCCAGGACTCCTGGCCTGGATCTGAAAATATATTCCTCAACCCTGCCAAGACGGGAAAGACCTCCGGGAGTTCCTCCATCCGAAAAAGATTTGTTGATCGAGGCCCTGGGAGACCGCATCTATCCTGCTGTGTACGGACTGGATATGCTCAAAGTTTGCCGAAAGTCCCGAATTGGACTGAACTGTCACGGAGGTGTCGCTCAGGGCATCACCGCCAACATCCGAATGTTTGAAGTCCCCGGAGTTGGTTCCTGCCTGCTGACAGATCATACGGAAGATGTCAGAAAATACTATGAGCCCGACTCTGAAATCCTGACCTACCGCTCTCATGACGAAGCCATAGAAAAAATCAACTGGCTCATGGAACATCCCAAAGAAAGAGAAAAACTTGCCAGTTCAGGCCAGAAAAGAACCCTCAAGGAACATCTTTGCATCCACCGTGCGATGGAACTGAATGAGCATCTAACAAATCTTTTACATAACAAAAAGGGGCACCTTGAACCAGGGATTCATTGAACTCTTTCGCCCTCTTTTGCGCTATCGCTCGGATCCAAACTTCAGGGAGTTTGTTTCACTGGCATGGTCCTACGCATCAGTCCGCCATGAATCAACAGAAATACAGGCCGCGAACCATCTGTTCTCCGTTCCCGATCCAGCTTCCTTTGTCTGGCAGTTCCATGATATCTTCGTCGAACGCTTTTACCAGTTTCAAGCCTTAAATCCATCACCAAAAATTTTGGATCTCGGGGCCAACCTAGGGCTGGCTTCCTGGTTTTTTCTTACTCATTACCCCAAAGCAATCATCCATAGCTACGAAGCTGATTCAACCATCTGTCAATTCTTTTCCAAAAATCTACCGCCCCAAGAATATCCGAACATCTCCCTTTATCAGGAGGCCGTTGCGGCGACAACATCAATTCTCAATTTTGACTCTACCGGGGCCGACGATGGAAAAATCAATGCTTTCGGAAAACATCAGGTTCAAGGGAGGGCTTTTCCAGAAATCCTTGACCGGATCGGAGGAAAGGCCAGTCTGATAAAAATGGATATCGAAGGAGCTGAGTTTGAAATTATTTCCGAGCACTGGAAACTCTTCCAGCATACGGATTATCTATTTCTTGAAGTTCATGAAGATGAAAATCAGAATTTCTCCCAGATCCTGCCCTTGCTGCATCAGGCAGGACTTCAGCTGATTCACATTACCCCCCAAAGAAGAATTGGCGCTCCATTCCAGTTCTACGGCCAATCAGGCCGAGGCCTTTTCAATGCCTTTTTTCGCAATGGGAGCCTTGAATGATCCCTCAAAACTGGTTTCGCTGGGATCGCTGGCAGGTTGTACGAAAACAGCAGTTTGACCCTGACTGGAGAGGAGTTTTCCTGAATCCTTTCTACTTTGCCAGAAAAGGCCTGATGCAGGGTCTCAAAAACCAGTCTGAAATTCTCTTCGGAAATATTCTGGATGTTGGGTGTGGCCTCAAACCCTACCAAAAGCTTTTCCATGTCAATTCATACACCGGCGTAGAACTCGATTCAGAATTCAATCGACAAAAAAAACAGGCAGATTTTTTCTACGACGGCGAAAAACTTCCGTTCCCGGACAAGCATTTTGATGGAGTTCTCTGCTCCCAGGTCCTGGAACATGTCCCCTCCCCCATTGATTTTCTCAGGGAAATTCATCGCGTCCTGAAACCTGGAGGGATTCTTCTGCTTACTGCCCCCTTCGTCTGGGATGAGCATGAAAAGCCCTACGACTTTCACCGATTCACCACTTTCGGTATCCAGAAAAACTTTGAGGTTTCCGGTTTTCAGATCACCAGCATGGAAAAAAGCGTCGTCGGAATCCAGGCCGTTTTTCAGCTGCTTGCCGCACATCTGTACAAATGTGTATCCATCAGACACCCGGGAATAAGACACCTGGTCCACTGTCTTCTCGCTTCTCCAGCAATCCTTCTAGGTCAAGTTCTTCACTATCTGCTCCCTCATAATCCAGATTTGTTTCTGGATAACATTGTGCTCGCAAAGGCCGAGAAG
>CAZDAM010000179.1:0-2579 GCA_964503595.1 uncultured bacterium | reverse complement strand
GTGGAGTTCTTTGCTCCCTATGATGCCCTTTTTCTACACCAGGGATTGACGGGTGCCAGTGAGGATCTGCTCCTTCAGCTCAACCTTCCTCATATCGGAGGGGACAGGGTTGCCGGAGTGTTTCATTCCCGCATCCGGTCTCAGGGTTTCGAGGCTCTTTATCTGAGACCATCTCTTCTGACTCCAGTGGCGTATGCCCATTCAAGGAAGCAGATGCCGGTATCCGATTTTTTTGAAACTACCGCAACCGAGCCATCCTGGTCCTCTCAGGATACCCAGGAGGTTCAGCTTGTAATTGACGGGAAGAGATTTCTGGGTTTTCACTTAAATGGTGAAAAGGCCTGGCAGGCGCGGGAAAATTCTGGTCCGCGTCAGGAGTTGAAGGATTTCAGTGCGGAAAACCTGATTGTCCTTCATCTGAGTCCGGCGACTCAACCCAGAGGGCTGGCTCCCGACTATACGATTCTGACTCAGGGGGAGGCCGACTGGTTTGTCAGGGGTCAGCACAAAAAGGGTCGTTTTCAGCAGAAAAGCCAGCACGAGCCCATGGTGATTCTGGAGGAAAACGGGAAGCCGATGGAGCTGAGTCGGGGGAGCTGGCATATCCTGGCAGCTTATGGTGAGATCACCGTGGAAACCCGTCGCGGTAATTCCCCCTGAACGCGGGACTTGCCACAATTCCGAACCAATGGGAAAATAGGCACTCAACTCTTATCTATCTGGAGCAGATAATGCAGGATCTGATCACAAAAGCCAAAGAACTCATGCAGTGGGCCGAGCGTTACGGTCTTGATGAAATCAGTGTGACGGACGGGAATGCCCGCATCCAAATCAGCCGAAATGGCGTTGTGACTGCCCCCGCACCAGTTCAGACGGCTGCTTCATCTTCCCAGCCTGTCGAGGAAGCTCTGCCAAAAGAGCCTGTGGTTCTGGTTCCGGATAACTTCAAGAAAATTGTCAGCCCCATGGTTGGTACTTTCTATCGTGCTCCGAATCCGGATGCAGCTCCTTTTGTCAAGGAAGGGGACTCGATTTCAGCCGGTGATACCGTCTGTATTGTCGAGGCGATGAAAATCATGAATCAGATCAAGGCTCCTTTTGATGGAATCGTGCGCAAAATCGTCGTGAAAAATGCCGAGACCGTCATGAAGGACCAAACCCTTTTTGAAATTGAGCCTGCCTGAAACTGATGTTTCGTCTGCTTTTCAGTTTACTGCTGATCCTTGCCGCGCCTCATGAAGCTGCTGGCCTGACAGGTATCAGCATTCCCGAAATTGAAAAGCGCCTGGATGCCTATCCGTCCAATCTGAAGCTTCGTTATGTCCTCTCCAGGGCCTATGCCCAAAGGGGGAGGAATGAGCCGGTCTATTATGACAAGGCGATTTCCCAGCTAGAAGAGATCATGCGGGCCAAGCAGATCCCGGTGGTCAAATTTTATCTGGGATTGATGCATGCCAGAAAAGGGGATATGGATACAGCCATTTATCACTGGCTGACGATTGTCCGCTCGATGAAGCCCAACAACATGACCACGCTTCGATACCTGGCCCTTGCTTTTGAAAAGAAGAAGAAACACTCCGAATCGCTTGAGTACTGGTCACGGATTCTGTCCCTGAATCCAGAGGATTACAAGGCCCATTATCATGCGGCTCTGGTCACACTAAGAGATCGCAGCCTGCAGGAAAATGTCCGGTTTGCCCGGGCCATTCAGCATTTCAACAAAGTGCTGTCGAAATTCCCCAATCACAACCGCACGCTCTGGTATCTGGGGTTGACCTACAAGGGATCCGAGCAGTTTCTGAAACAAAGAAGTGTTTTGCAGAAACTGATGGTTCTGATGCCCTCGCATCCAAGGGTCATGCAGGAGATGCAGCTCAATGCCAGAAATCTTCAGCGCCAGCCTCAGGATGCGACCCTGAATGTGAATCCGGATGATTTAAGGCCCAGGGATCCCAAGGAGCCGGAGTCCCAGAATCTGCCTGAGGAACCCAGGGCACCCCGCCAGGTTTCGGTTGCCATGGAAATCTCTGATGATGATTTTCTCAAGGCCTTTGGAAGTGATCCTGAAGAGCGTGAAGTTCCAGTGGATCATGCCCCCGAAAGAGTGGCTGAAAACCCGACTCTTCCAATGGATTCTCCGCTTTCGGCTGATGCAGAAATGCTTTTCAATCAGGGTGTTACCTACATGCAGAACGGGGAGTACGATCTGGCCCTGTTCAATTTTTTGCAGGCTCAGGAACTCGACCCCAAATTTGCCCAGTGTTATCTGCAGATTGGCGAGGTGTATTTCAAGCTGGCCGATGCAACTCCGACAGAAGAAAAATTCCGGGAACATCTGAGGCTGGCCCGTCAGTCACTGGAAACGGCCCGGCAGCTTGAGCCGGATTCCCTTCTGGCCCATGCGGCCCAGGCTAAACTGGTACAGGTTGAGAAGAAGAAGCAGGACGGGTTTGAAAAGGCCCATATCGATGTGGCCATAGGGGCCATCAGACAGGGGAATCTTCGCTTTGCCGCGGAAGAGTTTATCATCCTGCTCAGCAATGGAATGGCCAGTCATGAGCTTCTGTTTCTGGTAGCAG
>CAZDAM010000178.1:0-2776 GCA_964503595.1 uncultured bacterium | reverse complement strand
GAATTGGATCTGGGAAAAGACATCCAGCTTTGATGTGATGAGCATGGCGCTTTATCACTATCAGAGAAATACCCCGGACTGGGATGAAGTTTCGGTGATCACGGGTTGGGTCAGTCGGTGTACCTGCTGGGAGCACAGCGATGATCTATCCAAGATCTTTGCAGACGCCACCGAAGTATACCCGGAGCGGATGGTCCCGTTGCTCCAGAAGTGGAACGAGGCATCGGGTTCCTGGTACCGTCGGCAGTCTTTGGTAAGTCTGATGGAATATGCCCCCAAGAGAAGGAGATTTCTGCCCTTTGAACTGATGGCCGGTCAGGTTCTGAATCTTCTGAAGGACGAAGAATACTATGTGCAGAAGGGAGTGGGCTGGACTTTGAGAGAGCTTTACCGGGCCTATCCTCAAAAAACCATGGAACTTCTGAAAAAGCACATCACTGACATCAGTCCGGTTGCCTACACGGCTTCCGTGGAAGCCCTGCCCAAAGAAATCAGGGATTCCTTCAGGCAGGAAAGAAAAGCCAATCGGACTCAGTTTCCGAGTTCCAGAAGAAACTGAAGATCCTGGTTTTCCAGCTGAATTCCCGGACTCTGAAGATCCTCGTTCATATGCTGCTGGCTTGAGGTTCCCGTCAGGGAAATCATTCTGGACTGATGAGCCATGGCAAAAACGAGCTGGGGAATGGTGCAGGAATTTTTTTGGGCAATGGCTAGGACTTCGGGATTCGACAGCTCTGTCCGGTTGGCAGTCAGGAGGGAAAAGCCCTGATAGTGGATGCCATGCTTCTGGCAGAGTTCCCTTACCTTTTGATCCCAGCCGGTGCGTGCAAAGCAGCGATTCTGCACGAAGGCTGGCAGAATTCGTGCCTGGGAGATGAGTTCTTCCAGCTGGGCTGAAGAGATATTGGAGACTCCCAGGAAACGGGTCCTGCCGTTATCGACCAGCTTTTCCATGGTAGACCAGACCTCGGAATCTACTGGGTGAAGTCCCGTTGACTGATAAGGACCATGCAGGACATAGCTATCCAGAAAATCGGTATGGAGATGCTCCAGAGAACTTTCAAAAGACTGAAGGACCTGAGTCGAAAATGAAGCCTTCGGATCATAGGGGAGGCGGTGATCCTGCCCTCGTTCATAGGTGTATTTTGTTTGCAGGAACAATTCGTCCCGCTTTCCTCCGTGCTTCTGATACCAGCATAGAAGTGCTTCGCCGACCCCGGCCTCGTTGTAGTGCTTGCGCTGATTGGCTGTATCAATGGCCCGAAATCCGCTTTTCAGGGCCATGAGGCTCAGTTCACCGGTTCTTTCTTCTTTCCAGGCGGTTCCATACATCATCACTGGCAGGTTCATAGACTCTCCTGTTTCCGTCTTCCTTGCCATGCTAAGCTTGGGGCATGGGAATTGAGATTACAGAATACCAGAAGGACTGGCCGAAAAAATTCGAGCTACTGAAGAACAGGTTTCTGGCACTGATTTCGCACATCACGACCCGAATTGAGCATGTGGGCAGTACTTCGGTGGAGGGGCTCTGGGCCAAACCGGTCATTGATCTGGATATCGTGGTGGAAACCATGGAGGAAACCTGGGCTGTGATTGAAGCTCTGAAGCCTTTAGGCTACGTTTTTCGGGAAGATCTCCATATTGACGGACGGGAAGCGATCCGCCATCCGGATCCTGAGTTTTTGCATAATCCCTATGTCTGTCTGGCCCAAAGTGCGGCTTTTCTGAATCATATCTATCTAAGAGAACATCTCAGAGCCCATGCGAAGGATTTGAAGCTCTACTCCGATTTGAAGCGAAGGCTTGCGGATGAAGGACTTGGAATTGAGGAATATACCGAAGGCAAAACCGATTTCATACTGGACATTCTGTCCCGCTATGAATTTGGCAACGAAGATTTGAATTCCATTCGGGAGATCAACAGGACAAAGAGGACATGCAGGACATTATCAGAAAAAAAATGAAGATCAAAGCTGCTTCAGTGGCGCAGTACCACCTTGAATTCGCCGGGGAAGAAATTGATGTCAATGCCCTGATCGGCCAGAAGATCAGCCTGGAGTTTACCGGCAAAATGGAGTGTCTGAACTGTCAGGCTCCCAAGGTTTTTCAGGATGGATACTGTTTTGTCTGTGCCCAGAAACTTCCTCAGACCGATCTTTGCCAGGTTCGTCCTGAACTCTGCCACCATGCTGAAGGTACCTGCCGGGATGAGAGCTTTGCCCAGTCCCAGTGCTTCATCGATCACATCGTTTATCTTTCTTTGTCTTCCCATGTCAAAGTGGGAATTACCCGCATTCATAACATTCCGTCCCGCTTTCTGGATCAGGGGGCAGTTGAGGCTCTTCCTGTCCTGAAGGTTCCAAGCAGACGGGCTTCCGGGCAGGCTGAAGTACTGCTCAAGAAGAATTTTTCTGATAAGACAAGCTGGCAGAAGATGCTGAAAGGGGAAATCCAGCAGGAAGACCTTTTTCAGATGAGAGAGAAGGTACTGGAGGCAGGGGTTAGTGAGTACGGGGAAGTGCTTGAACCTGAGCTTTTGAAGTTTACCTATCCGCTTGAAGTGCGTCCCCCGAAACTCAAATCCCTCACAGCCGCGAAACCTGCGGTGCATGAAGGGACTCTTCTGGGTATCAAGGCCCAGTACCCGATTCTGGACTGCGGAGTTATCAACGTACGCCGGATTGCCGGTTATGAGGTCAAGCTTGAAGTTTAGAGCAATTTGCAAAACTATGTAGCCAGATGGATTCCTTTCGTTTTGCAGGTTGGAATCTGTCAC
>CAZDAM010000177.1:0-2806 GCA_964503595.1 uncultured bacterium | reverse complement strand
GGACGAACTGAATGAGGGCCTGATGGCGGAATCCGATGATTATGCGGAAAGTCCGGCTTTCTACAATTCCAGAGCAGAAAGTTCCCCGGGAAGTGCCATGGCGAATCGGGCGGGCCGACAGCAGAGGGAAAGAAGTTTCTTCAAGTCTGGCAGAGCCGCAGATGCGGAGTTTGCCATGCAGTCTCTGGTAGCATCCCCACCTCCTCCACCAGCACCGAAATATGCGCGCAAAGGAAGTGTAAAGGCAGTGCGTCAGCAGATGCCCGAGCTTGCAGATGGCATTATCATGAACTTTTCCGAACGCGCTGGAGAGCCCCTTTATATGGAGTTTGACCTGAAGCCGGATATTGCAGCCTGGGTTTTGAATCTCAGATTTGCGATTCTGGGCCTTCTGGCAGCATCTTTGATGGCTGTTCTGCTTTATCGTCTGAATCCTTTGCCCTGGGCTCTGGCTTCCATGGGCTTTTTATGGTGGAGCACGACCAGCATGGCCATGGAAGTCAGTCAGGTCCATTTCGCGGCTTTGGCTTTGATTGCCCTTCTGGGGGCCGTTCTGTTTCGCTTTCGGGCCTGTGCTCTTCTCGTGGCTCTGGCCTTTGTCGGCAAGGTTCCAGATTTGCATGCGCAGGCAATTCCCACAGTTTATGAGGTATGGGACAGGGAAAAGGAAATCTATCGCTATGAGAATTTCTGGCTGGTTGAGAAAGCCCATAAAAACCTTCAGGTCCTTCAGGAAGATGGACGAGTTCTGTTTGCTTCCCAGGAGATCCGGCTTGAGGAGATCGAAGGAACAAGACTTCGGGTTCAGTATGTACTGAAGGGGCGCGGAAGCAGGAGCGGGACTCTCATGGTTCTGCCGAATTCAGCCAGCCTGATTGCTCTTAAGGGCCGGAAGGACTCCCTTCCTTTTGAGCTTCTGGACCACCCAGAAGGTAAAAGTCTGAAGGTGACGGATGTTTCAGAGACAGAGCTGAATCTTTGGCTTGAGTTTACGCTTCAGGGTCGCTCTTTGGCACGTACAACTATGCTTCCTCTGGCGATAAGCCCAAAGACTGCTGTTTGGGGCAATCAGCACACGATCTATTTTGGAGAAGGTCTGAAAGAAGAAGGGAAATGGCTTTTACCCTATCTTTCGGAAGGGAAGACCCTTTTGACTTTGCCTTCTCCTGGATTTATCCCTTCAAGACAGATTACGGTTACCCGCCAGAAAAGCGAGCCGCGTCTTATCTGCCGCTTGAGGCCCGGTACAGCGGATTTCCGTCTGAGTCTTCGTCAGAACTGTCTTGTGGAAGGGGTAAGCGGGTTGAAGTTTCGGGCTTCAAGCCAGGATTTGTTCCTGAAAAAAGTAGAGCTTCGCCAGGGAAGGCGGGTTCTGGTTGCCGGGCAGGACTATGGCCTGAGTCGTTCCGGGGGAGATTTTGCGATTTACTGGAGTGCTGATGAAACCCAGCGGGAACTGGAGCTTGAATATGAGCTTAGCGAAGCGATGAAACGTCTTCCTCTGCTGGTTTCTCCGGCCCCGGAAGCTCCTATGAATCTCAAGCTGGAACGGGATTCCATGGGGGGACTTAAAATTGAGCCTGAGGCTGGACTGAGAAGCTATCAGAAGTACACGGGTTCTGATGAGCTGGTGGAGATTTCTTCAGAAGAACACGGTTTTCTAGTGGAATATACCCGACTGCGTTCGGTACCGACCCAAGGAAGCCGGCTTTTGTCGGTAGATGCCCAGCTTCACCATGCAGGACAGTATATTTTCGGGAACTGGAATCTTCATATTGAATCCAGGGGGGACAATCTTCTGGAGTTCAGCCTGCCGGAAGGCCTGGAGCTGATCCGAGCCCAGTCAACAGGTGAGCTGCTTGAGGTTTATCAGACCACGAAAGCTCAGACTTTGCAGACAACCCTGCCCCGTCAACCACGCCAGCGTTCCCTAACGGTGGAACTCCAGCTGCGTCAGCGCCTTGAGGGATATCAAAGCTCGATCCTGCTTATGCCGGATTTGATGGCAGGGGCTTACAGTACCACGATTGGGCTTCATTCGCGCTCACTGCAGCCATCAGGCTTTCAGCGTCAGACGGAAATTTTCTGGCAACTGAAAAGAGTGGGTATGCCAAATGATCCGATTCGTCTGAAGGAAGAAGCTCGCAGCCTTGGAGTGGAGAAGAAAAGTTATCCAGTACAGGGATTGAGGCTTCAGTTGTTTTATATTGGTCTTTGCGCTCTGGCCCTGGCTCTTTTCGGAAATCGCCTGCTGGTTCATATTGCTGTGGGAATTGGGGTTCTGGTTCTGGTCATGCTTGCTCAGCCTGCGGCCATTTTTGTTCTGCCGCTGTTTCTGGCGAGTCTGTTGAAATCTCCCTCTGGGGAAGGGCCGGCAGTATAGGGGATTATTCTTCCAGTTTAAGAGGGCCGCGCACCCGGCAGATACAGGTCAGGATGCGGCCCGTACTGATGTCCTGATCACTTAGAATATGCTGGTCGGTGGCGAACTCAACCTGACCTTCGCACTGGCTCATGCAGGCTCCACAGACGCCGTTGCGGCAATCGGCTTCCATTTCGATTCCCTGAGCTTCTGCGGCTTCCAGAATGAACGCTCCATCCTCAATTTCCAGAGTACAGCCACTTAAAAGAAATTCTACCGGCCAGGTTTTTTTCTCACACATAGTCCAAGTCTATGGCTTTGCTTTACGGATTTCCAGTTGAATTAGTTCCAGGATTTTAAACTGAAGTGGGGAAAGCCCGGATCTTATGGTTCTGTCATTCCGCACATAGCGTTTAAAAAGTATCGGATATAGTATTTTTTACT
>CAZDAM010000176.1:0-2825 GCA_964503595.1 uncultured bacterium | reverse complement strand
CAGTTTCTGGCCAACGTCAGTCACGAAATCCGCACTCCCATGAACGGGATTCTTGGCATGGCCGAACTGATGATGAAATCCGAGCTCAGTTCTCAGCAGCAGCAATGGCTGCGGGTGCTTCGCTCCTGTGGAAAAAATCTGTTGCAACTGTTAAATGATATTCTCGATTTTTCCAAAATAGAAGCCAAAAAAATGCAGCTTGAGCAGGTCAGCTTTGATCTGATCGAACAGATTGAAGAATGCTCGGAAATCATTTCCGCTCAGGCCCATTCCAGGAATCTGGCTTTTTCCCTGCTCATCGAGCCGGATGTTCCCTTCCTTTGCAAAGGAGACCCGACCCGGTTACGTCAACTTCTGATGAACCTTTTGGGCAATGCTGCCAAATTCACCTCACAAGGCAGCATCGAACTCCACGTGAAAAAAGTACCTGACAGGAATTTCCTGAATTTTCAGATTCGGGATACCGGCATCGGAATTCCTTTGGAAAGACAAGATTCCCTGTTTGAAGCCTTCACCCAGGTTGACGGCTCCACCACCCGCTATTTTGGCGGAACGGGTCTGGGACTTGCCATCTGCAAAAGACTTGTCGAACTGATGCAGGGAACAATCGGCTTTCAGTCCAAAAAACAAGAAGGCTCCATCTTCTGGTTTGAAATCCCATATCAAACAGCAGAATCGACCTCGGCCTACAGTCTCCACAAACCCTTACCCTCCGTCCAACTGAAATTTATGGACCTCAGCCTGAAGAAATCCCTCGAGAAGAGGCTGGAGTCTTTAGGTATTCAGCCACAGGATTCCCCTGGAGCAGATTTTCTCTTCATCGATCTGGAATCTCTGAAGACACTATCCGTCCCTCAAACAGCAACACATATCATCTGCCTGAAATCTCTAAGCCAACCTTTCGTGGACTCAAACAGTCATAAAGTCACGGCTCTCAACACCCCCATTCGTACCTGTACTCTGGTTCAGACCCTGAACAGATTCCGTCCTTCTTCTGTCTCGGAATCCCCAAGTGAGAAAACCTCAAAACCGGATATTCTCCTCGTGGAAGACAATCCAATCAACCAGATGATCGCCAAGGGCCTTCTGGAACACCTGGGCTGCCGGGTCCAGCTTGCCTCCAATGGAGAAAAAGCCCTTCAGCTTTGTAGCAATCGTGACTGGGACCTGATTTTTATGGATATCCAGATGCCCGGCCTGGATGGTCTGGAGACTACCCGGATCCTGCGTCGCAGCGGCCTTTTGCACATTCCCATTATTGCCATGACAACCAACACCCAGGAAAATTCACTGCAAAACTGTCTGGAAGCCGGAATGAATGGACATATCGAAAAACCCGTCCATTCCGAAATCCTGGGTAAATCCCTGAAAAAATGGCTGGGCCCCAGCTGGAGGACCCTTACTCATTCCCTGTAAGCCGAGCCTTTAATCATCTGATCCACTCGGCAATATCCCATCGGTTCGCGGAACACTTCGCTCTGAGATCTTAAATACCGAAATATCATGATATGCAGACATTTATATCTCATGATCCTCTGAATCAGGAGAGCCTGGATGAGCTGGCAGCCCAGCTCAAAATTCTGGCTCACCCGGATCGGCTGAAAATCACCCTTCTGCTCTCCCATTCCACCCACACGGTCTCGGAACTGGTATGGGCTCTGGGCATCAGCCAGTCAGGAACTTCCAACCATCTCAGGCTCATGCGCCAGGCCGGTATCATCAAAGCTTCCAGGCAAGGTCGGTTCATCCGCTACCAGATGAGTTCCCAGACTCTGAACCAATGGGTGGAGAACTTCATCCAGAGACCTCAGAGTTCTCCTTCCTTTCTTCCTGAAGAAGACTGAAATGACTCCCGAACCATTCCTGACCTACGGGTATGCCCTGATTTCCAACTGCTGCTTCGGTATTTCTTCTGTCGGCTTTGCCTATTATTCACGGCGCATCAGCCCGGCCTGGATGAACTTCCTCAAATGCCTGATCTCGGTCCCGGCTTTCTGGCTGACAATCCTCTTCACTCAAGGGTTTACCTTTCCCCCTCTTCAGATTGTGGGAGCTTTGATGCTCTCAGGAGCCACCGGACTCTTCCTCGCCGACATCTTCCTTCTTAGGGCCTATACCACACTTGGAGCCGGGCGAACCCTGATGCTCTTCGGCTTTCAGCCCGTAATTTTCGGCATCTTCGGCTGGTTATTGCTGGAGCAGGCATTCACGGCAAAAAATGCGATGGTTCTCTTGCTTCTCATGCTTTGTGTCTTTGTTCTGGCCAAAGAAAGAAAAGCCCTGGTTGGCAGTTTCGAATTCAAGGCCTTTGGGACTGCCCTTCTCGCCGCTCTTCTGGACGCTCTGGGAGTCATCGTTACCCGCTGGTCCCTGGACCATACTCCGGAACTGGGAACAATTGAAGCCAATTTCTATCGCTCATTAGGCGCCCTTCTGGGCTTCCTGCTTTTGAATTTGATAGCCCCCATTCGACTGCGACACGGATTCAAAAACCTCAGTCCGGAAGAAAGAACCGGGGCCCTGGTCCTGTCTCTCACAGGATGCTGGCTGGCTCTTCTGTTCTATCTTGCGGCTATTCAACATGCTCACCTTGCCACCCTTTCGGCCCTGGGTGCATGCGGACCCCTCTCCGCAGCTTTTGTGGAATGCATCTTAAGCCGCTCCCGCCCCTCTCCCCAGCTTCTGATTGCCACCGGGCTTTTCTTAAGCGGGATCTATATTGTTTTTCTGGGATAAATGAAAAACCCACTGGTGCATGCATCCAGCGGGCTTTCAAATCGATAACGGCTTTGGGTCTGAAGGGCGGGGCCCCAGCGTTTTCCCAG
>CAZDAM010000175.1:0-2861 GCA_964503595.1 uncultured bacterium | reverse complement strand
TTACTCCGCCCGCATCATGGTCGGGGTAATGTACATGCTCAAGCTGATTCACCTCGTTGAAGATAAGATTCATGCCCGCTCCACCGGCCCTTATTCGCTGGTAACCCAGCAGCCACTTGGCGGTAAGGCCCAGTTCGGTGGACAGCGTTTTGGAGAGATGGAAGTATGGGCCCTGGAGGCCTATGGAGCCGCACATGTGCTGCGCGAACTTCTGACCATCAAATCCGATGATGTTGAGGGTCGTGTGGCAGTTTATGAGGCCATCGTGAAAGGAAACAATATGATGACTCCAAATATTCCGGAGTCTTTCAAGGTGATTGTTTCCGAACTCAAGAGCCTGGGACTGAATATCGAGTTCAATCAGGATCAATAAAGTTTTGAGTGTGGATTCGACTTCCCCCTGGCACACCTGGTGCCGGGCGGGAGGTTCTCCACATGTTTATGCCATCTGCCAAGGAGGCCGGCCGGTGAAAAACGTCAAAGAATTAAGCTCCATCCAAATCAGTATTGCCTCACCCGATCACATTCGTCAGTGGTCGCGTGGCGCTGTCAAAAAACCGGAGACCATCAACTACAGAACCCATCGCCCTGAAAGGGATGGTCTGTTCTGTGAAAAAATCTTCGGTCCCACCAAGGACTGGGAGTGTTTCTGCGGCAAATACAAAAGTATCCGCTACAAAGGACTTGTCTGTGAGCGTTGTGGTGTCGAAGTCACTCGCTCCAATGTGCGCCGGGAGCGTATGGGCCATATTGAACTTGTCGCTCCGGTAGCTCATATCTGGTATTCCAAAGGGACGCCAAACTATATTGCTCTACTTCTGGATATTTCCGTTCGCGATTTTGAAAAAGTTCTGTACTTCAACAGCTATATCGTTATCGATCCGGGCAACCTGCCCCTGTTGAAGAAGCAGATTCTGAGCGAACAGGAATACATGCAGTATGAAGAGCGCTACAGCGGAATGTTCCGTGCCGGTATCGGTGGGGAAGCGATCCGTGAGCTCTTAAGAGAACTCGATCTTCAGAAACTGGTCGATGATCTGAAGCGTAAGCTCAGGGAAGATGCCGGAAACAAGAAGCTCAATATTATCAACCGTTTACAGGTTGCGGAAAATTTCCTGAACTCCAAGAATCGCCCGGAATGGATGATTCTGGAAGTTCTGCCAGTTATTCCACCGGATCTGCGTCCGATGGTACAGCTGGATGGTGGCCGCTTTGCGACGTCGGATCTCAATGATCTCTATCGCCGTGTGATCAACCGCAACAACCGTCTGAAGCGGCTGATGAAACTTAACGCTCCAGAAATCATCATCCGCCAGGAAAAGCGTATGCTCCAGGAGGCCGTGAACGCCCTGATTGATAACGGTCGCCGAGGTCGTCTGGTAACAGCTGCCGGCAACCGTCCACTGAAATCTCTCAATGATATGCTCAAGGGGAAGCAGGGCCGTTTCCGCCAGAACCTTCTGGGAAAACGTGTGGATTACTCCGGTCGTTCCGTAATCGTGGTAGGGCCCAAACTGCGCCTTCACGAATGTGGTCTGCCCCAGAAAATGGCTGTAGAGCTGTTCAAGCCTTTCATTATGAACAAACTGGTGGAATACGGCTTCGCCCATAATATCAAGTCTGCCAAGAAAATGATTGAGCACGAGGCAGCCGAGGTCTGGAAGGTTCTTGAGGAAATCGTGAAGGATTTCCCGGTTCTTCTGAATCGCGCCCCGACTCTTCACAGGCTCGGGATTCAGGCCTTTGAACCCGTTCTGGTCAAGGGAAATGCGATTCAGCTCCATCCCCTTGTCTGTGAAGCCTTCAATGCGGATTTTGACGGGGATCAGATGGCGGTTCATATCCCTCTGCTTCTGGAAGCACAGGTTGAAGCCCGCGTACTAATGCTGTCTTCCTACAATATTCTGTCGGCAGCTTCCGGTAAAGCCGTGGCTTCCCCTTCCCAGGACATGACGATTGGGGCGTTCTTCCTCACTCATGAGATTGAGCATCCTCATGTTACAGAAATTCCTGTGAAAGGAAGCAGGGAAGTTCCCGGACTGCTGGATCTGGTCAATGCCGGGCCCCGTTTTGTGGTGGCTGCTGAAAATATCGAAAGCAAAGATGGAGAAGGGATTGTTCGTCGTGGGCATCATGTTGGCTACGAGCAGGCTCAGCAGCTTTCGACGGCTGGTGTGGAAAAACTTTCGATTTTTGATATCAGGATTTATCCAACTCCAACTCAGGCCTTGGTTGCTTTCCAGAACGACCTGCACAGCATTCATGATCAGGTCATTATCCGTAATCCCATGGAAACGGAAGCTTTGGGATCTGAGCTCAATAAGCCCTATGTAAGGACTACGATTGGCCGCCTGATTTTCAATCAGATTGTCCCCAAGGAACTTGGCTTTCAGAACACTCACTTTGACAAGAAGAGACTGGCTAGTCTGATTGAATCCTGCTACCAGAATTGCGGGACAGTCCGCACCGGAAAACTCCTTGATGAAGTCAAGGATCTGGCTTTCTGGTATGCGATGAAATCAGGTCTGACAATCTCCCTGTCTCATCTGGAAGAACCTCCCCGTAAGAAGGCCATTATCTCGGCCGCTGAAGAGCGGGCCCGCAAGATTGCCGAGCGCTTTGAGCGTAAGGAGATCAATCTTGAGGAAAGAAAACGGGCTGAAATTGATCTTTGGATCAATGCCACCGAGGAAGTCACCGATGACATGCTCTCCAACTTCAAGACCAAGTGGGAGCACGGCAACTTCAACCCGATTTACACTATGGCAACCTCGGGAGCGAGGGGCAATGTTCAGCAGATGAAGCAGCTTGCTGGTATGCGTGGCCTGATGTCCAATCCTCATGGGGACATTATGCACGTT
>CAZDAM010000174.1:0-3082 GCA_964503595.1 uncultured bacterium | reverse complement strand
CGATCCCGGCTGAAGTGAAGCATGCCGTAAACTTACGCGATCAAGGTCAGTGCACTTTCCACTTCAGAGGAAAACGCTGTGAAGGAAGGCGTTTTTTGCACATCCATCACAGAATTCCGGTTTCAAAGGGCGGGAAAAACACGCTGGAAAATTTGGTGACGCTTTGTTCCAGTCACCACTCGCTAATCCATGAAAGAGGTTTTGATTTACGAGACAATACCATCTTTAATCATCAAAAGAAGGAAAAGACCTGGCATACAAAACTCATGGTTAAAAGACAGTAAAAAATGGATTTCATCAGATGAAACCAGAATGGAGTGGTTCCGTCCTTGGAGATCGTATCTGCAAGAATATGGGTGCAATAAAAAGCCAGAGGAATCAGCATCCACCAGTTGGAAACTGTATCCAGCAGGAAAGGCTGTTCCCACAAGATGACTTCCTGATACAGGACCTTTTTTCTGCTTATGTATTTACTGTAGCATGGGGTGGAATAAGCGTCACTAGTTGAGGGAATGAGTTTTTGAGGAAGGGACTATGGTTCATCTAACAGGTCACTGTCTTTGCGATAAAAACAGATTTGAGCTTCATCTTCCAAAGGAACTTTTATCAGCCCAGAGCCTGTGATTGTGATTTCTGTCAGGGCCGGGGCATTTCCTATCTTTCCGATCCTTTGGGAAGGCTATGCTTTTACGAAGAGAAAGCAGGCTCTCTTGGCTCTTATGTTCAGGAAAGTACCAGTGGTCTGGCCCGATTTCTTCTGTGCAAACACTGCGATTTGGTGTTGGGAGTGGTGTATGAAGAAGGGGAAGAGCTTTGGGATGCAGTGAATGTAAAGGCTCTTTTTGAAGAAATGCAGCTGGGGGAGACAGTGGTGGTTTCGCCTAAAACTCTATCGGATCAGGAGAAGATTACCCGCTGGAAACAGGTCTGGATTCCCTGCCAGATAGTCAAAGGTTAAAACCCGTTAAGAGACTGCATGGCCCATAGGTGGGCAGCCGCGAAGGCCTGATAAGGTTGGAACAGGGCCAGCCATTTGCGGGTAAATTCCGGAGTGGGCTTTTCTTTAAGATTCAGAAGTTTTTGCAGGTTTCGTTGCACTGCGCCGTCCAGATGAAGGGATGCTTCAAGATAGGCACAACTACGCAAAAGAACGTAATCAGCTGTCCAGGGCCCAATTCCCTTGATCTGAAGCAGGGCTTCCCGAAGTCTTTCGGGAGAAGCCTTAAGATCGAGCTTTCGGGAATGGATTTCTTCACACAGAGTCCGAATGGTCTGGGCCTTGCTTTGTGAGCAGCCAATCCTGCGGAAATCATCGGTGGAATAGTGGATCAGATGCTCGGGCTCAGGATGGGCGTAAAGCCCGTCCTTGTGCCTGAGTTCTGCCATCAGAATCAGTTTTCGGCGGACTGAAACGGCTGCTTTGACACTGATCTGCTGGCCGGCAATGGCCCAGATCAGGGCCTCAAATCGGGAGAATAGCTGGGGAATTCTGATTCCTGGGTTTCTTTGAATCAGAATTCCGATTTCCGGATGCTGGCCAAACCGATCTTCAAAATCAGCCACAGGCTGGTCCAGCCCCAGAATATGGGTGACAAGTGTGTTCCGTGCGCAGGATCCATCTTTGAGGGAAGCCTGAACGACCTGTTCCTGAAACTTCATTTCCAGAATCTCAACGGATCCGTTCCGTACCATGGCTTTCTGAAAGATGGGAAGCCGGACTCTTTCACAGACTTCTTCCGGATCTCTTTGGTAAAAACTTACAAATGAATCCGGTTTGAATGAATCCGGCAATGTGATGATGGTGGTTTCAGGCATAAGAATTTATAAACATTTCCCATCAAGGCTTAGCTCTTCCGATAATTGATATTACAAGAAACACTGCAATTAGAGCCATTCCAAAATAAAGTACTGCAATGAAACAGGCGGCGATGGCACACACGTGAATAAATGTGAAAATATTATCTTCATTTCTGAAGCTTGAAAAGTAGTCACAGATTCGATTGATAACAAATAGAGAAGGCATCATTATGATACCTAATGACAGATAAGACTCTATTTCCATGCCTTGGAAGAAGAGGAAAGCAGGTAAAACGATAGTTAAGATCATAACGCCATCAGCAGATAGGATGATTTTTTCTGCATAATCTATTTCTCTATAGTAGAAATCGTCCCAAAAATTTGCATAGATGAAATGGTTGATAAGAGCCACTATAAGAAGGAGAATAAGATGAAAAATTATGCAAGAAAAAGGATCTTTTAGGACGTGAGAGATAAAATTGGTTTCGTTGGTCTTTTCGGGAATGTCTATTCTCTTTTTTGTTTGTGAGAGGCTTGTCTTTACTGGGAAGGGGTTCGATACTTCCTGCTTCTGATGAGTTTGATTCTTTGGTTTGGAAACAGGGATTATCTCAGGGGCAGAAGTGGATCTGATTTCTGGTTGAACTGAAATTTTGATTGAGGAAGTTGGAATCTCAGGCTTTGGGCTATCAGTCGGGAGAACCAGACTATAGGTCATGATTTGGCTGAAATCCGAGCTTATGATGTAAGTTCCGGTGGATTTTAGAGAAGAATCAAGAAAGCATTTGATCTCTTTTTTATCTTTTTCCAGAGTAGAGTAAGATTTTATGAGATAGCAGGAATGCCCTTTTTCCCGGATGGACTCGAGGGCGGGATGGGTAAACCCGATACTTTGAAAAAAGCAGAACACGATGAAGAGATGCAGACACATGCATACAGCATACACCGCTGAACATGACATCACGTGTCATAGCGAGAATTTTCTGACTTGCTCTATGGACTGTACGAAGTCTTCCCAGACAGATATGAAACTTCAGCGGTGAATGGAGATGCCTCCATCTCCGATCATGGCGGCTTTGCTGGCGGCATAGGCCCCGTAACCGGGAAATCCGATGGTATGACCCACAAAGCTTGAAACCAGAACAATGCTTGAGTTCTTGCATCGGGAAAGCAGGGAGCTGAATTCCCTAAGAAGATAGAAAGTACTGTTGAGGTTGGTTTGCATCTCACATTCCGCACATAATTTTCAGGTCGGGTAGAAGCGCCTGAATTCCGGGCCGAGCAG
>CAZDAM010000173.1:0-3121 GCA_964503595.1 uncultured bacterium | reverse complement strand
GGGACAACCACCAGCAAAGTCAGGAACTTGGGCGCCGGGAAATTCTGGATCGCCAGAAACTGATAGCCGATGGCTGGCTTGGGGGTCTCTTTCAGTATCGTCAGGGGCTCAGGCAGATCGGAGGACGTTTTGGTCAGGTGGCAGGCCGCAGTCTGGCAGGATCCCGTGATCCCAGGCTCTGGTTTGGACACTCCAGCAAATTCTTCCAGCGGGTGAAAGAGAAAAAACCGCATAACTTTGCCCGTTATACCAGTGCCTATGCGCGTTACATGACGCTTTACAATCAGCTGATTGCCCGTTCGGTTTCGCTGGATGTTTCCAGTCATGATGAAATTCAGAGTCCCCTGAAGGTCCAGCTCTACGCTCTGGAGCATTCCTATTTCTTCGAGAGAATCGGGTATCGGCCGGGAGATGCCATCCCTGAGGAACTCCCGGATTTTTATTTCATGGATCTTCTGAAGGATGCCCTCCCACGTGATGACATTGATTTTTTGGATGAAAAGAAGAGAAACCGGTGGCTGCGGGACAGTGGGCTTTTTCAGTGGTTTGATCACCTGCCCATGCACCCTGTGATTTACCAGAGAACCTCCATGGGAGGGCTGATGTGGGATGAAGTCATGGGTATTGTCCGGAATGTCCTGTGCTGCCTTCTGTTCACAGAAGAAGTCGCCGCCATAGAGAGTCGGAATTTTCAGGATCTGATGCGTCTTTCGATTGCGGAATCCCGCCGTCAGTGGCTTCCTCTGAAGCTTTTTGCCAAGGAACTGGAATTCTACTGGGATATAGTCCCCTCAGATTGGAGCTGGGAAAAATGGAAGGCTGGCGAAGAAGAAGCTCCGCAGGGGGCCTATATGGCTATTCTGGATCAGTCCGAATTACTGGACGGGTATTTTGAATTTTTTGAGGCCGGACGTTCTTCGGAAGTGTTTGCCCCGATCTTTGGAGAGGCCAGAACTGCCGTGACCAGTACTCCGGATGCCACTGTCCTGGCGGAAGAGCTGGCCAGGGAAGGATTTTTGAATCATGGCCGCATGCGTCAGATGCTGGCTCTTGAAAACATGCACTTTGAAGTGATTCAGCCTCCAAGAAAGGAACGATCGGGTGAGCGCAAGCTTGTCGCCTTTCCCGATGGTTCCACCCGCTCATCGATAGTCGCCAGTGAGAGCTCTTCCGTGGATTTCCTGGCTGCAGACTTTCATATCGGGGAGCTTCTGAGAACTCTTGATGAAGAAACCGGCCAGTATCGTCTGTCACGAGCCGGCCTGTTTGAAGAGGTGGGAGATTTTGAGAAAATTTCCGGAGTAAGCCGGGATACTCAGGCACTGCTTGTTCTTCTCAACCGTCTGAATCGACCCCTTCAGTTCCGTTTTGAAAAATCCGGAGAATCCTATCTGGGGACACTGCATCCGGCCAATGAACTGGGCGATCAGGTTCTGTTTCTGTACCAGCCGGTCACTCCTCTTCTCAAGAAACTTCAGACTCAGGGCTATTATATTCTGGGAGGGATCCTTCTAGCCCTGATTCTGGCTGCCGGCATTGGCAGAATTCTGGCTTCAAAAACGATTGGCCCGATCCTGGAGCTGACCACGATGATTTCCCATCTTGCTTCAGGAGAATTAAATCAAAGGGCCCGGATTCGCGGACGCAATGAGATTGCCCGTCTGGCATGGCATTTCAATGGTATGGCTCAGGCGATTGAGGACAGGCTCTGGCAGATGGAAACCGTCCAGAATCTGCATGGTCTTCTGAATCAGCAGGCAACCCGCTCTCAAATGCTTCAGTTCATTCTGCAGAAACTGCAGTCACGGCTTGGGGCTCGCTGGGGGGCGGTCGGCTTCTTTTCGGGACGGATCTCGACAAGAGCCGAGGATTGGGTCCTCGAAGGAGAATCGGCCCACAAGGCTCTGAAAAAGGTACAGTCGGAAGAGTTCAAAGGTATTGAGGGACTTGAAGTCATCAAAGGGGATGAGGATATTCTGGTGGCATTCCAGAAACAGGAAGCTCCGGAAGGTTTAAGCGGGAAGTTTCAGGGTGTTTTGATGCTTGGCCAGCCGGAAAAGCTCGAAATGGAACCGGTCAAGGTGCTTTTTGAGCAGGGACGCACGGCCATGCTCAAATCCGTTCTGGATGAAATCCGTGCCGACACTCTCAAGGGCTGGGAAATTCAGGAAAGTCTGATGCCTCAGGAAAAACCCGATACCCAAGGGCGTGTTGAGATTTCCTCCTCCTTTGTCGCGGCCCGAGGTCTGGCTGGAGACTATTACGACTATCTGACGCATGCTCTGCCCGATGAACTTGGAGTCTCGATTGCGGATGTTTCGGGCAAGGGTATTGGCCCGAGTCTTTTCGGGGCGACATCAAGAGCCATTCTTCGGGTGCTTGCCCGTAAGGATCTTTTGGCGGGTGAACAGCTTAATGAACTCAATACCCGGCTTTGTTTCCGGAAATCCTCGAGTCTTTTTCTGACCATGTTCTATGCCCGTTTCCTTCTGAAGGAAGGACGGCTGGAGTATGCTTCCGCAGGGCACAATCGTATGTTTCTGATTCATCAGGATGGTGGTTTCGAGTTTCTTTCGGCCAAGGGATTACCAGCCGGGGTCTTTGACGGTGGATTTTATGAAACCAAATCCCTGAAGCTTCAGGACGGAGATCTGCTGTGCCTTTACACAGATGGAGTCACTGAGCATGAAAACGCTTATCAGGAGCTTTACGGAGACGAAAAGTTTGAAAACTTTCTGAAAGAGCATCACTTAAAGAGTACGGATGAAATCTCCCGGCTTCTGGTAGAAGACTTACAGAAACACCGTGGTGGGGTCAGTCTTTCTGATGATGTGACCTTTGTCTTCGCCCGCTATAATCCCGGGGGTGAAGCGTGAGTTCCTCTTTTCGTTTCACCGGCAAACTGGGCAGGGAGCTGGCTCTCTGGTTTCTTCTGGCTCTTGCGGCTCCGGTTTGCCTGCTTTCCTTTCTGACGATTGTTTCCCTTCAGACCCGTACGGATCTGGCTCAGAGGGTGGCCAGTGAAACCCAGCAGGCCTATATCGAGAAGCTGGAAAGTTTCTTTCGCCAGACCTTTCTTCCAGCCTATAAAACCGCTCTTAGGGAAGTTTTGCACCAGTTT
>CAZDAM010000172.1:0-3262 GCA_964503595.1 uncultured bacterium | reverse complement strand
CCGTGTGGAGGAGAGCAATAATAAATCTATGACAAGGGAATGTCAAACATATTTTGAAAAACATTTAAATTTTAAAATCTTCCGGTAGATAGTCTGTCAGCAGAACCCCATTCAAATGGTCGTTCTCATGCTGAAAAATCCTGCCTTCAAGCCCTTTGAACTGGCGTGTACGGGGACGCAGGTGCTCATCCAGATAGGAAACCGTGATCGCCGAAGGACGGACCATGGCAATCCGGCAGCCCGGAACCGACAGACAGCCTTCTTCATAACGGGAGGTTCGGCGGGATACTTTCTTGACCTGAGGGTTGATAATGGCCTGAAACGGAATCTCGGGCATTCCCGGATAGCGATCCGCACCGCGGCACTCCATAACAAACAGATTCAGACCGACTCCCACCTGAGGTGCTGCCAGACCGACTCCACCCTCTTCATGCATGATCCGGCGCATTTCCCGAATCAGATGCCTCAAATCTGCAGCAGGGATCTCCTGAGCATTCCAGTCCCTGCATTCCTGGCGCAGACGCTCATCATCATCCTGCAGAACAGTATTGGAAAATTCAATCATGATGCATTCCTTTCACGACGCCAGACCTCAATTTCCTCGGCCAGCGCATCCACAAGCTGAGCCTCCGGAACCGTCCGGACTACAGCGCCATCCCGATAAATCCAGCCCTTGCCGTTTCCTCCGGCAATGCCGATATCGGCCTCTCTGGCTTCGCCAGGTCCATTGACCGGGCAGCCCAGAACAGAAATTTTGATCGGGTCCTTCATTCCTTTGACCTTCTGACTCACATCGTGAACCAGCTTATCCAGATCAATCTGAATCCTGCCGCAGGTAGGGCAGGCGATGAGTTCCGGACCAGTAACCCGAACCCCTGTGGCCTTGAGAATGTCATAGCAGACCTTCACTTCCTCGACCGGATCTCCGGTCAGAGAAGCTCTGATAGTGTCTCCGATTCCATCCAGAAGCAAAGCTCCAATTCCAGCTGCTGACTTAATCGCAGCATACTGCCCATACCCGGCCTCGGTAATTCCGACATGCAGAGGATAATCCGACATTCTGGAGAACCTGCGATAGGACTCAAGGCTCGTCTGAACACTTGAACTCTTCAGAGAAACCACCAGATTGGTAAAGCCCCTGGCTTCACAATATTCCACAGTCCGCATGGCCGATTCCACAATAGCTTCCGGAGACGGGTAGCCATATTTTTCAATCAGCTCTTTCTCGACAGAACCGGAATTTACACCAATCCGAATCGCCGCACCCTTGTTACTGGCCTCATGAAGGATCGGATCGAGCTTTTTCAGGCCACCGACATTGCCGGGATTAATCCTGATTTTGTCGGCCCCGGCATCCAGAGCCAACAAAGCCAGCTCCGAAGTAAAATGAATATCCACCACCAGGGGGATTTTGGTCTGGGCCCGAATGGCCTTCAGAGACTCCAGGGATTTGCTGTTCAGAAAAGCAACCCGGATCATTTCGCAGCCAGCTTCTTCAAGCCGACGGATCTCATCCATGGTTTTTTCAAAATCACGGGTATCTGTCGTCGTCATCGACTGAACCGCTACGGGATTGCTACCGCCGATTCCCAGAGTGCCAATCCGGACTTCTCTGGTTGGTCTTCGCGTAACCATGCGAACCTCATTCGTTATCGTAAAGCGAGCCCCCATGCTGCTGCAAAATGGCCGTAGCCCCTTCAATCCCGCAGATTTCGTACTGCTTGAGAACTTCCAGCGCCTGAGCTCGCACCATTTCATCCGCATCATACAAAAGCTGTTCCAGTGCGCTCAATGCCATTTCACTTCTTAGCATACGAATTGCGTAAACAGCCGAACGTCGATAGAGCGGATCCGTATCTGAGACCATGCCGTAAAGGGCCTCAATCACGTTCGTGCGCGGGGAATCTCTCAGAGCAACAATTGCATTCGCCTTGACCCGGTTATGGTGATCGCGAAGGCTTGGCTCAAGAAACTCGCGACCCTTGCCCAGAAGACCGATGGCCTCTACCGTATTGGCCCGCACCCTGTCATCTTCGGATTTCAGAAATGGCAGAAGCACAGGCACGTGTTCCTTAAGCCCCAGCTCTCCAATGATCCTGACTGCATAGGAACTGATTTTCAGATCCCCTTCAAACCTCTGAAGAGCTTCAACCAGCAAGCTTCCATACTGTACAAGTTTTTGTTCCATGACCCTGGTCATGGCCCGAATGACCACATCCCGATCGTCACTCCTTAGCTCTTCGGGTTGAAAATCAGCCTGACGGGGTTGGGACTCTGCCGGGGGAGATTCATTCCAGTGCTCTTCACAATCCCGGATAAACTCCGAAGCACCAGGAACCCCCGTCTCGGCAAATTCGTAGACCACATGCCAGGCCCGCTCCACAAGATCCGGCTCGGTCTCAAAATTCAGATAGTCAATCAAAAGATTCAGGCCAGGGCGAGAGGGCTGCAACCCAATGACATAAAGGGCCGATTCCTTGTAGGAGGCATACTCCGAACCCAACATATCACTTAGAATCCGGTTGACCTCTTCCCCTCCCATGCGTCGAAGAGCTTTGAGGCAGTTGGCCTTGACCCGGTTATCAGGATCAGAAAGCCACTGCACAAAAATCGGGAATGTATTGGGATGATTGATCAGATCCAAAGCTTCGATCGCATTGGCCCTGACTCTAGGATTCGCATCTTCAAGAAAACGGTAGATCAGAGGAATATCATCAGCTCCGCCCAGGCTGGCAATGGTCTTCACCAGAGTGGCTCTGACCCTCTCGTCATGAAAATAGTCCCAGTAATCGCGCAGATAATCCAGAACATTCTTGGAACGGATTCTCTGGGCTTCCATCAAAGCTCTGACTTCCAGCTCCTGGGAATCAGACTGGAGCCAGGCAAAAATCTGCTCTTCGGAATTCATATCAAGGTCCGAGGATTCTTCTGGATGGACCTCCTGGAGCTCTTCTTTCCGAGAGCAGAAGCGCTGCAGGGTCTCCCAGGCCTTGCGGGCCGTTCGGCGGATTTCCACATCCCCGTCCCGATTGACAATCTGAGCCAGCATCCGAAGACCTTCCGCAGACCCCGTTTTGACGATACGGCGAATCAGCTCCCTCTTGTTCCGGGCATCGGCACGGCGCCACTGGCGCGCAATTGTAATGATATCTTCATTCATTGGCAGGTATGGGAGCCCGACCATGAACTGTGCAAAAGATCCACTCGGATGGAGTATTGCGATATTCTCCCCCGGACGGGCAGGGCGGCGGATCTCCCGCTA
>CAZDAM010000171.1:0-3296 GCA_964503595.1 uncultured bacterium | reverse complement strand
TTCAGAGGAGAGAATCCAGTCTGGAGTCAGGATTTCCCCGAAGTCTGGTTCGTAGGCTTTCCCGCTTTCAAACAGAAGGGAAGATTCTCCAGCCTCGAAGTCTTCAGAGGCAAAGCTTGAGAAACCGGGATTGAGTTCTTCCCAGAGGGCTTTGGCGGCGACATTGAGTACGGTATCCACACCCTGAATCAAATCATCCTGTCCCTGGGAGGCCAGAATGTCAGGGGTGGTAGGGCGGCCTTCAATACGGGTTCCCTGGGGAGTTGTGAAAATCCCGGTGGAAAGATTGACGGTGATTCCGGAGTGGGGCAGTTTGAAGGTAGTAGGGGAACCACCACCAGCACCGTTTGGAGTCCCGACAAAGGTAGCCCGGTCATAGGATTTCAGAAGGGTGATCAGCATATCGGTTGTGCTGTAGCAGCCTCCATCCATCAGAACGTAGATGGGCTTGTCGTAGGGTTCAATCTGGTTTTCAGCATTGGTCACGGCTTTTGTTGCGGGGAAAGGCAGGACAAAGCCGCTGGCATCGGTTTTCAGGGCTTCAGCGGTGAAGCCGGATCCGAAGAAGCGATTGACGATTTCGCTCAATTCGTTTGGATCATGAAAGAGCTGATCAATGGCACCTGCATCCACAGAACTGAAGGAGTGTTTCAGGACTGTAGGATGAATGATTCTGGTCAGCGGGCTCAGACTTGGGCCCTGGCCGGAAGCATGGGGGATGAGGTAGTTGGCCATTAGAATGCCCCACTTTAAAACCCCGCCACCATTGCCACGCAGATCCAGAAGCAGGCCATCGGTACCCTGAAGACTTTCAAAAGCCTCCTTGAGCTGGGCTTCACTGTCTTCAACCTTCATGAAGGAGGAAATGGACAGATAGCCGATATTGGAGTCGGTGAAAATCCGTGTCTGGATGGGCAGGGGGCCCTCAAGACGCAGCTGCTCGGACTGGCTGAGGGAAACGGTTTCATCGGAAGCAAAGCCCGAAATGGCGGTTTCTTCCGGCTTGGGATCGATTCTTTGAAAGCGCAGACTGACATCATAGGTGCTGCCATCGGGCTTTCTCAAAGTCATCTCGCGCTTGGGAGAGCTTGGTTTTCCCAGAAGCGGATGGTGAATCTGAAGCCACTGGGGAACCATTTTGTAGAACTGGCCTTCGGAGGATGCTGCCAGAACCGGGCGCAAATCCTTGACGAACTGGCGTACGGACTTGCCATCGATCCTCAAGATTTCATCTCCGGTTTCCATTCCCGTTTCTTCCAGGCCTTCACCGGGGCGAATTCCGCCGATGAAGAAGCGCTTGCCCTCGGCAAGAGTGAATTTGATGGGAACATAGAACAGGGGATTTTCTTTCATGTAGACATCAAGGATGTCGTTGTAGCAGTGGCCGTCGCGGAGCATGGCCTGGGATTCGCCAATGGCCTGATAAAGCTCAAGATCCGTAGTGGAATTCTCGACCCGTGGCAGCATGACCTGTTTGACGGAATCCCACAGAACGCCATGATCCCCATGCTTCCATTCATGAAAGACATAGGTGTCGCGGGTGTTGTTCCAGAATTCCAGATAGTCTTCCACGCGTTGCTCGACACTGAGTTCGGCAAAGCAGGTAGCGCTGATGGCTAAGGAGAGCAGAGATGCAGATAATTTTCTGAGCACGGCAAATCCTTTTTCAGTTCAGGTGCTTCTACGGGAAGTTTCTGAAAAGGTTGCATCATGACAAATCATGGACAAATCGCTAGAATGCGCGGGTGAATCTGTTCTTATCAAGAACTATGACAGGGGGATCAGGACATGAATCCAAACGAGTTTTACCAAAAGCACGCCGAAAAGGTCAAAGAAGCCCGCAGTAAAGTGGGTCGTCCGCTGACACTGGCCGAGAAAATTCTCTATTCCCACTTGTACAACGGAGTGGATAAGGTCTACGGACGGGGCAAAGATTATGCTGATCTGGCTCCCGATCGCGTAGCCATGCAGGATGCCACGGCTCAGATGGCCCTGCTTCAGTTTATGCGTTCCGGCAGAAACGAGGCCGCAGTGCCCTCGACTGTACACTGTGATCACCTTATTCAGGCTCAGGTCGGAGCCGAAGCGGATCTGGCGCGGGCCGAAGATGAGAACCGCGAGGTCTACAGTTTCCTGCAAAGCGTTTGTGCCCGCTACAACATGGAATTCTGGAAGCCCGGTGCCGGGATCATCCATCAGGTGGTTCTGGAAAATTACGCTATGCCCGGTGCCATGATGATTGGAACGGACTCTCATACTCCCAATTCCGGTGGACTTGGCATGATTGCCATTGGAGTCGGTGGAGCCGATGCCGTGGACGTCATGGTTGGTCTACCCTGGGAACTGAAATGGCCGAAACTTATCGGGGTCAAACTGACCGGCAATCTTTCCGGCTGGACTTCTCCCAAGGATGTCATTCTCAAACTGGCCGGAATTCTCACCGTAAAAGGCGGAACCGGACATATCGTGGAATATTTCGGGGATGGGGCGGCTGCCCTTTCCTGTACCGGCAAAGGGACCATCTGTAACATGGGAGCCGAAATCGGAGCGACAACTTCGGTTTTCGCCTTTGATGAAAGCATGGCCCGTTACCTCAAATCGACCGGCCGCGATGACATTGCCAATGCTGCCATGGAACACCTGGCCGATCTTCAGGCCGATACCGAGGTTCAGTCTGATCCGGGCAAATACTACGATCAGGTGATTGAAATTGATCTGAGTACTCTGGAGCCTCATCTCAATGGCCCTTTCACTCCTGACAAGGCCTGGCCACTGTCTGAAATCAGAAAAGCCGTAGCGGACAACCAGTTTCCCGAAAAGGTTTCCGTGGGCCTGATTGGTTCCTGCACCAACTCTTCCTATGAAGATATCGACCGCTCCGCAAGCATTGCCCGTCAGGCTCTTGAGAAGGGACTGACTGCCAAGGGACAGTTCACAATCACTCCTGGTTCCGAGCAGGTCCGGGCGACCATTGAACGCGATGGACAGCTGAAAACCCTGACCGAATTCGGGGGAACCGTTCTGGCCAATGCCTGTGGTCCCTGTATTGGTATGTGGAAGCGTATGGACATCAAAACCGGTGAGAAGAACACGATTGTGACCTCTTTCAACCGCAATTTTGCCAAGAGAAATGACGGCAATCCGGAAACCTATGCCTTCGTGGCAAGTCCGGAAATGACCACGGTACTGGCTCTCGCCGGAAGCCTGAACTTCAACCCACTGACCGATACCCTGACCAATCACAAGGGGGAGGAAATCAAACTCGATCCACCTCAGGGAGCCGAGCTTCCTGCCGG
>CAZDAM010000170.1:0-3322 GCA_964503595.1 uncultured bacterium | reverse complement strand
GGAGCTTCGAAGGTTCAGTCCTTCAGTATCGATCGCACTCGGTTTTCCTCTTCCACCTTAAAAAGAATGAGCGGAGTTGATTTTGCTTCCCGATCTATTGGGGAGAGCCGTATTTCCAGCGAGACCAGCCGCAGAATCGGTGTTGCAAAACTGTCTCAAGCTGTATTTCTGGCCCGGACCCAGCCTTTGAATGTCCGTTCAAGCGGAGGTTCAGGGATTCTGACCCTGAGAGATAACACTGCCAATGCCCATTCCTTCAACGGAGCGTACCGGGTTCCGTTTCTGGAGCTCTCAATCCCCCAGTTTGTTGCTGGTCAGTCCACGGCGGCACTGCAGCTGGTGGATCAGAATCAGAATCAGATCTTTGGCCTGATGAACAACGGAGATATTGAGCTTGGTTATGATGCCGACTCCACTCCTGCAGTCCAGATCGTGGCGGTAACTCTCACGGATCGCCTGCTGGCAGTTCTGGCGGGTGTCAGTGATACCTCCGGCAGCTGTGGAAACGGAGATAGCAAGATGGTTCCGTTTCTGACAGTTAAGGCAACGACCAGCCGCCGTTCGGACTGTATCAGCCGCTATCGCAATCACGGTGCCTCTTCTCCTTCCGGTTCCCAGGTTTTCCTGGCCGCCCAGGAGAAATGCAGTGAGCAGGGTTATCGTGTTTGCAGTATGAATCAGTATTACTCGGCCTGTCGTAAGGGTCTTCTGGATGCGACTCAGACTTATATGACTCAGGATTTAGCTTCGGATACCAGGGTTGCGGCATTTCAGGTTCAGAATGCCAATACCTGTACCAACACCACGGATTTTGCGGTGACTTCAGTCGATGTGACAGCCGCTGGCCAGTTCTACTGCTGCCTGAGGCCCTAGGGAGTCATGATGAGAATACTTTGGCTTTTGATATTCGCACTTCAGGTCTTTCATGGCTTCTGTGGTGTGCCCATGGTTCTGGAATACCAGGGACAGCTGGTGGAAGCCAGTACCAACCGTGCCGTTGCGGAACCATCATCCCGCAATATGCTCTTCATTATTTCCGAGGCTGGTGGAGCTGATCTCTATTCCTACAGTGCCCCCAGTGTCAGTATCCGGGATGGGCGCTTCCGGGTGGAAATCCCCATTCCTGACAGTCTGAAGTTCGACAAACCCTATGCCATCAACGTGATTCTCCAGGGCCAGGGGGGGGGGCAGACAGGTCCTCAGGCTCT
This sequence comes from uncultured bacterium, assembly GCA_964503595.1. Lineage (GTDB taxonomy): Bacteria > Muiribacteriota > UBA6191 > UBA6191 > UBA6191 > CAZDAM01. The sequence goes on along the minus strand of CAZDAM010000170.1, from coordinate 2,114 downwards.
CAAGGCTGTACCGTATGCCCTGACTTCGAAAGATGCCTTCCAGCTGGAAGGGATTGACGCCTCGGAGTTTTCCCGGGCTTCCCATGTGCACACCACTTCATCAGGAAAGATTTTTACGATTGATGGAGTCAATCAGGCCCTCCTGCCGGGAGATCCCCAGTTCACGATTCTGGATGAAGGGGGAAGAATTCTTTTCCGGATCAATGCGGAAGGGACGATTGAAAGGGTATCAAGTGTGTCGGCGACCGGAACCATCGAGACTTCCGGCTCCCTGGCCATTCTGATCAACGGATCCGAGAAATTCAGGGCTGAACCGGATGGAGATATCCGTCTCACCGGAAACCTGGAAATCGGTGGACAGATGGAAGTCCAGAGCATTCAGGTTTCGACCATGACAACTTTCAGCGATCTGCTGGTAAGAAAAACTCTGGAACTTCTGGATGGAACGACACTCTCGGTTCAGACCAATACAGGAAATGCTATCGGACTGGCCCATACCCTGGAGGATCATGCCGAATCCGAACTTCTGACCCGGCTGAAGTCTCTGGTGGCAGGTGTTGCTGTGACTTCCGGTCTGCATACTCATAGCTTTGAAGCTTCCGAACTTACATCACAGGCTCTGCTGCCCAATGCGGTTGAAAGCCAGCATATTGTAACAGGAAGCCTGTTTGATGCTGATGTGGGAGCTTCCGCCCTGATCCTGGATTCCCGTCTGGCAACGATTTCTACAACAGGCAAGGTGACGACGAATGCCCTGCCTTCCACGATGGTGCTCAAGGGTCAGGACAATGTATTTGGGGCCGGATTTGGAGCTTCCGGTGGAAATTTGATCAATACCACCAACTTTTTTGATGCCATGACTCTCTCGGAACTGCTGATTTCTGCTCCCCAGATTCTGGGTACGGCGCCCATACTTGAGTTTACCAATCAGGCCGGAGAATTCACCTGGAAGTTCTATCGGGATGGAAGGGTCAGCCTGATGGCTGCCGGGGGAACCGCGGAGGTTTTCAGCATTGAAGTCACCGAGAATGATACAAAATTTGACCTGAAGGCTGTGGATCTGGTGCTGAAAGAAGGCTATCTGATCCAGGGAGCCGTGATTCAGGATGGTACCCTGTCGGGTTCGGATATCATGGCCGGACAGCTCAGTGGTTCGGACATTCAGGATTCTTCGGTCGCAACCATCAAGATTTCCTCACAGACCGTTACAACTGCCAAGCTGTCTCCTGGGGCGGTTGTCAGCGAAAAAATCAACGGTTTGAGTGTGGGAACACGTCACATTCAGGCGGGCTCCATCAGTACAGCCAAAATTGCGACAGGAGCAATTACCGGAGAAAAAATTCTGAATGGCTCTCTGACCGGGGCCGTTTTTGCCGATGGCCAGATTGCCGGTTCCAGGATTTTGGACGGGGACTTAGGTGGTTTGGAGATTCGGGATGGCTCCCTGAACCAGAATGTTCTGGCTTCGGAAAATCCGGCGGGGGGAGTCTTTCCCCTGACGGGAGTAAAGCTTCAAAGCGAGGCTATCGGGCCGGAACATCTGAAGGATGAGGTGGCCCGGGATCGCTCGACTCCAGCCCAGATCAGCTCTACGCCCTCTTCTATTACGACTCCTCTTTTACGCCTGAGATCCAACAGTGCCAACAGAACCCTTCTGAAGATGGAGATCGATCAGATTCAGTCTGTACCACTTCCGGCGGTGCAGCTGATCACTTCTCTGTTAAGTGGGGGGAATCAGAATCTCTTTTCCCTGAACATGAATGGTTCCATGACCCTTCGGGGAAACAATCTTTCCAACCCGGTCACGGTGCCTGGGGATATCATGGCAGTGATTTCCGGAGCTTCCAAGCCCAGTGGCAAATGTCCAGTCAACGATGACTACGAGCATGTCAGCTTTGGGGCAGGGACCAAAAATGCCGGTACGGGTTTCTGTATCCGCCGTTTTACCAATTCAGGGGCCGGGGGATTTTCTTCCGGAGCCTTTGATTGCCCGGCTTCGGGAGTGACCGGAATTCAGGGGGCCCGCCTTTGCACTATGGATGAACTTCGCATGGCCTGTCAGGCTGGCAAGATTGCCACGACCGGAGCTGTGATGAGTGGAGATCTGGTGTATG
>CAZDAM010000169.1:0-3441 GCA_964503595.1 uncultured bacterium | reverse complement strand
TCCAAAATCGGAAGCCTCTCCGGCTCAAACCTCCAGCAGTTCACCCTGCTTGCCGAACATTTCCAGAACAACTCGGCCGGTGGCAGCACAATTGCCTCCGAGACACTGGGAGATTTTGATCGGGAACTGATTTTGATGGACTCCTCAGGGACCCTGAAGCGCATCCGCCAGAAAACCCCGGACTCCAATGTCTGGTCCAGACCTACTCTGGTTGATTCCACTGGCTATCTCAGTATGGATGATACCCGCACCACCCTGTACTTCACGGAAAACACCAAACTGCTGTCTGCCAGTGCCGACACCGGTACGACCAGCCAGATCCACAACTTTGCCCGCTTTACCAACCGCACCGGAGCCTCCATGGTTTACATGGGAGGTGCCCATTATCTAGTCGGAGGTACCGATACCAACCAGGTTTTTGGAGACGTCTACCGATCCACAGATGATGGAGAACAATGGGCGCTGGTTTCAGATGGGGGCTTTGGCAGTGGTATCTGGAGGCATAAACTCGCCACCAATGGCTCCAGCCTTTACATTCTGGGGGGATGTGAGGATCTCAACTGTAACGTCAAGAACTCCCGCGTCTGGGTTTCCAATGATAATGGGGTCAGCTGGTCCAACGGAGGAATTCCCGGCTTCTCACCACGCTTTGATTTCTCAATCGAAAAACTTGGGGCAGACTGGTGGATTTTTGGCGGAAATACCGGCAATCTGGCTACCCCTGTTTACAGTGCCGAAAACTTCACTAGCTCTAATCTGAACAGCTGGTCTGCCGAAAAAAACTGGGATACCGGGACCAAGCTGCTTCTGAACATGAATAACAATCTGAATGATTCTTCCCAATCTTCAAACACAATAAACACAACCGGTACTATCGCCTTTGCTGCAGGCCATTTCGGGCAATCTGCTAACATTGGCTACGATAGCGCTATCATTGTGTCAGATCCACCCGACTTTGACTGGAATGGGGACTTCAACACCTTTGAATCATGGATTTATCTGAATTCCCTCCCCGATACGCTGGATTACTGGGGCCCCGCCGTAACAGGTACGGGATATACCACCCCTTATATTGGCTTGATTTATAACCGTGACGGGGGCACTACAACCTGGATCGGACTGGCTTCAGATTCAGCAGACGGAGATGCTAAAGTCTGTGTGCGACATCCCGGATTTTCCCCAGAAGTCTTGTGTACCCCTACCAAGGTTCTTCCCAATAAAAACAGGTCCCACCTTTCCGTAACTCAAAGAAAATCTGACAATCAAATCTCTATCTCCGTAAACGGAAACTCTCCCGTAAATATCGCCGCTGGAGCCATGATGACCGGTGCTTCAGGAGATGTCTGGATCGGTACAGACCTGGAAAGTAGCCGCAAGCAAAGCTTCATGGGATATCTGGATGATGTCCGCTTCTCCAGAACAACGATCCCTCGTTACATTCCGTCCGGCGGTCCCATCCGCCAATATACCGGTGGAGTGGAAGCCAGAAGCGGCCATGCTGTCGTTGCAGGTGGTGGAAGTCTGTACCTCATGGGAGGCAACGATGGGACCGGCTTTTTCCAGAACCTGTTTCAATCAACAACCGGTACAGACTGGACCGAAATTCATTCCTCCACTTTCCCGCCACGCAGGAACTTTGCTGCCTGGATCAATGCTGGAAATCTTTACCTCCACGGAGGAGAAGATTCCGGAGGTACAGTTCTCGCAGATTCCCAAATCGATGCTGCTCCTTTGGGTGGCTCCTTCAGTGCCGGTACTTCTCTACCTGAAGGCCGTGCCTTTACCGCCAACACAGCCCAGAGTGGCAAGCTCCTCATCGTAGGTGGAACCAACCCTGCCGTTAAGCCCAATAATGATGCGTACATCACATCAGATGCCACCAACTGGACCCTTACCGATGAAATCACTCATATTGAGGATGTCGCCAGAACTGCCGCCGATCAGTACCTGATTACCGCAACCACCCAGGATTCCAAAAGGAAACTGGTTCGAATCAATGCGCCAGCAACAACCTATACCAACCTCACTCCCCCGGAATCCATTCTGGAAGTTGCTTTCAAATCCCCCAACCACTACCTCGGCACCGGGCAGGACGGAACCCTGTTCTATTCCAATAATGAAGACTTTTCCTCTTCCACCCTGGTGGATTACGCACCAACCTACCGAAGGCCGGTTTTTGGGGGGAATTCTGCCGTTTATGCAGTCAGAGAGCTTAGCGCCAGCCAGGATCAGCTGATCAAATTCAGCTGGGACGGAAGCACCACTTTCGGAGCTCCCCAGGATTTAACACCGGGATTCTCCTCCTCCAATCCATCGATTGAGGCGATTGATATCAGTACTTCCAATGACTACCTATACCTGATAAGCGATTTGTCCGGCTCCGTTCAGCTCCATCGTATTTCTACCAACGGTACCGGTATCAGTACCTACACCATGCCTGTTGCTCCCCGGGGCGGACTCGCAACTCTTCCCGGAGAAATTCCCTACAATCCCTTCATTCCATTTGGAAGCATTCGCACAGACGATATCCGTGATAACTCCATTGAAGTGTTCTCCATTGCCGATAAAACCATTACTTCCCGTGATTTCAAGTTTGGAGGGCTGGATTCCAGTTCCTTCTCGACCGGATCGATTGAAAATCAGGATCTTTCAACCGGAGCTCTGACAACCTCCAAATGGTCTACCCGCTCAATTGGTGGAGAAAAGATTGCTCAGGGAGCAATTACCAACCCCCTTCTGGAAGATGCCAGCCTGGATAACCGTGTCTTTACCGAACTGTCCCTGACCAGCAGAAATCTTCTTCCACAGACCATTTCAGGAACCCATGTCCGGGCCAATACCATTGCTCTTGAAGCCATGGATGTTGCTACTTTTGACGCTTCCGCCATCAGCGGATTCGGTAGTTCCGACATCATGAATTACGGGATTCACGGGTCGCGATTTTCCAATCTGAGCGGAGCTTCTCTGGCAAATGAATCCATCACGACATCAAGACTTGCCGATCGAAGCCTGAATGATACTCAATTCGCCAATAACGCAATTTTGACCTCCCATGTTGCCAACCAAAGCCTTGATGGATCTGTGATCAAGGAAAACCAGTGGGAAGGAGGAGTTCTTGCGGATGGTTCCATTCATGGAGAGCAGATTCTTTCCGGTTCGCTCAACTCCATTGAAGTTCAGAACAGCGCCGTAGAAAACGCCAATCTGCAGGATGATATCTTTGATTCAACAGGTTTTGCTGATGACGCAATCGCTGCAACCAATCTGAACAACAATGCCGTCAACCCGCGCACTCTGGATCAAAGCACCATCACATCCCGGGAACTGGGCAGCAATAGCCTTGGAGCAAGCCAGATTCAGCTGAATACTGTCACAGGGGCCTTTATCACCAATGCGGATCTGACTTCCTCAAAGCTGACTCCGGCGATGTTTCTCACAACT
>CAZDAM010000168.1:0-3516 GCA_964503595.1 uncultured bacterium | reverse complement strand
GATGTGAGTCTGGTCCAGAATTTTGGGGAAGATGGAACTCACTGTAGTGATTTAAGGGAATACCAGGGACAGCTGGAGCAGGAATATCGCCCTCTCAAACCGATTGAAGTGCAAGTCAGTCCCGAAGGGCACCAGGCGATGGCGGATTTTTTTGCCCAGGTACAGCCCCCTCTTTTGTGAGCCGAATCAAACAGCGTTTGTTCCGCCTGTTTCTTTTCGGCCTCTGGTGAAACCGAGGACTTCCCTGTATGGGGTATCGATATAGTCATCTACGCAGTAGGGCTCGCTGGCAAAAACCATTAAGACACAGTCGGGACTGAAGCCGTGCATGATGTGCCAGTCCTCGGGGGCAACCAGCAGAGCTTTGCTTGGATGGTTCAGAAGGAAGTTTTCCTGCCGAGTACCATCATCTGAAAAAATGGTGACAGAACCGGCAACGGCAACCAGAACCTGGATGGTCTTGTGGTGCCGGTGTCCCCCTCGGGGGATGTCATTGCGATTTCCAAAAACCCAGTAGGAGCGTTTTACTGAAAAAGGAAGTTCTTTGTCCAGAACACAAAGAGAGCCTCTCGGATCCGTATGTTCGGGTAGTTGCAGGATATGAGCCATGATCATTCAGCCTTTGGGTGAGGGCGCTTGAACAGATAACCTTCAAACCGGAAGGGCAACTGACTACCACCATCCGGGTTTTTCCAGTTATGAAATGCGACAAGACCCGCACTTTCCAGATGTTTTAGCAGACTACTACGGCTAAAAATACGGCATGGATAGGAAGATTTATAGATCCAGGCCGGAACTTTCTGCACACAGATACGATCCGGGGCTTCGTGTATAGGAGTCCGATCCACGAGGACTGCGCCAACGTTCTGTAAAAGTGCATCCGGGATCAGTTGCCAGGGATTTTCCAGATATTGCAGGACACTGCTGAGTACCAGTATATCCGGCTTTTGCCAGTGGGAAGCTTCTTTACAGTTGAGAAAAAACCTCAGGGAGTCGGTTTCAAATTCCCGGCGACCGGCTTCAACAAAATGCTGTTGTTCAACGATACTGATGGTAAGCCCTTTGGGGAGCCAGGGATTGAGCTGATACCACATGCTGCCCAGAGCTCCACCAAAGTCGAGAAGATTCATTGGGGCGGGGGTGGATTTGACATGCAGGACGCTGGCCAGAATCTCCCATGGAACCCAGGGACTGGGAAGGGGAAAGCCGTCCCTTTCTCCGGCAATTTCTCCCTGGCGAAGCCTTTGGTTGGCTTCCATCAGGGTTTGGAGAATGACATTTTCAGCATAACCCAGACTGTGGTTCTGGGCCTGGGACCAGCTGGAATAATCTCCTGTCCATTGAATATTTCGATTCAGGAGATGATTGCGAAGCTTCAGGAAAACAGGGGGAATCCAGTCTTTGGGGGATGTGTTCAGATTCATGGGGTTTTGGTATCCATACGGGTAGCAAGAATGATGTTGTCCAGATAAAGGTCCGGGTTTTTCGGAAGAAGGCGATAGAGGAGCAATGCCAGGATACTCAGCCAGGATAGCAGCAGGCTGGTGATTTTATGACCAGCTCTTGGCTGCATGAATTTGTAAAGCCAGGCCTGAAAGAGCTGGACAATGACTCGGAAGTCAGCCAGGGTTTTGCGTTGTTCCAGAATCCGGAATCCGTTTTTTTCCAGAAGATGCCTGAGCCCGTAGGATGAATATCGGGCGTAGTCATAGGGGATTTCGTGTTCATCCCAGACAAAGGGAACGCTGAGAAGCAGAGTGCCGTCCTGCTTGAGAATCCGGTGACATTCTTCTAGAAAATCATCTGGCCAGAAGATATGTTCCAGCACCTGAGACAGCAAAATAGACTGATAGCTTTGATCGGAGACTGGAAAATGTTTTCCATCGTAAAAAATTGTGGCCCCGGATTTGGCGCGACCGATCGGACTATCATACTCCATACCGGTGTAGTCTGAGGCGTTGGTAAAGAGTTCCCGGTAAGGCAGGGTGCCACATCCGATATCCAGGATGTTTCCATGCAGGCGGGGGGCCAGTTCTTGCAGGGTCTGGTACAGCTCCCTTCTGGCCAGCCAAAAGGGGTTGATGAAAATTCCCAGCCAGCCGGGCCTGAATTGCTCATTCTGAAAGCGAGATTTGATTCTTTGCATGACCGACATACTTCACCAGGTAATTTCCCAGCTTGGACTGAGTTGATAAAGATGCCACTGTTTTTTCAGCCATCGCTTGCAGTTTTTCCAGAGATGGGTTCTGAATGCGAGACTGGGTTCCAGAAGATTGATTTCCTCAAATTTAAGGGTGGGATCCATCTGGATAAGCTGATCGGAAATCGTTTTCAAGTGCAGAAGATAGGGTTTGTAGATGTACTGGATCGCGGAAGGGGGATAAAAAAATCCCTCTCCGGGATCCATTCTGAAATCAGGGTCCATACGCAGCTTGTGGAAGTGGTGGAAGATAACGGGAACAGATTCGTTTTTAAGAACTAGGGTGGGGCCGGGGCCCAGCTGAAAGTCTTCCAGATTCCAAGGGGCTGTACCGGCCCCTCGATGCCTCAGATCGACGACCCCTTCGTATCTTGTGTCCCATTCGTCCAGATATTTCTGATCCCCGAATTTCCCTTCCTCCAGAAGATCATAGCACCAGTCCAGGCAGCTTTTTCTCCACTCGTCCAGGATTTGACGGCCCTGCGGATTCTTACTGAAGGTCAGAAACTGGACACAGTAAAGGCCATTGCGGGTAATCTTTGTTTTGGTGAGAAGGCGTCGGGAAAACCAGTGCGGAGAGCGGGTTGCATTGAAGTTTTCCTTGGGTAGGGCCATTTTTGGGTGGTGAAAGAAATAGCAGTCAGCATCCACGTAAGTCAGCTTTTCTTCGGTGCTTCTTTCATAGATATGCCAGGTGAAACTGGAGGCCAGAGTCCAGCAGAATTCCCGGAAGCTTCGGTTCTTGCGAGCGGCTTCCAGCTCTTTGGTCATGATCTGGTTTAAGTTGAAAACATGAATCAGGTTTCCTGAAAAGCGTTTTTTTACGGTTCTTTCTGTCTCTTCATCCATGGCTAGAATACTGAATCTGAATTGTGGATCCTGATTCAGGAGGCTTTCGATCAGGGCAATGCCACGAGTCAGATAGAAACGATTGAAAAGAGTGACAAATCTATGGTCCAGCATTTTGTCGCAGGCTGCGTATGGAATTTTTGTGACTTTTTCCATGGACGGAAGGAATAAAATGGAGACTCTCCCTTTGATCTCCGTTGTCACCGTCACCTTCAACAGTGAACGGTGGCTGAGGCAGACGATTGAATCGGTGCGAGACCAGGAATATCCCAACCTTCAGTATGTTCTGATTGATGGAGGGAGTACAGATCGGACTTTTAAAATTGTGGATGAATACCGGGAGCTTTTTGATGTCATCCTCAGTGAGCGGGATCAGGGAATCAGCGATGCTATGAACAAGGGGATTCTGCGATCTCAAGGCCAGTATTTGCTGCTGGCTGCCCTGGATTTCCAGAAGCAGGATGAGG
>CAZDAM010000167.1:0-3701 GCA_964503595.1 uncultured bacterium | reverse complement strand
TGAGATCCACCTTAAATTGGCTGCTAACTGGTCTAAATAGCAGGACCACCTCTATTCCAATGCCGTTCTGAATCGAAAAACCTTTCCCTTCACGCTCTGATTGAAAAGCTTCATCCGACTTCCATATTGCCTCTGACTCTTTCCAGAGCCCATTCCTTCTGAAGTTTCAGCCATGCCATGTAAACAGAACCGGTTTCTGTCTCCGTAAGCCTGAGGACATCTCTGGGAAGGCTGATCGAACCGACTCTTTCCATCAGATCCAGACCATATTTCCGAATGCTTGCGGCATAGCAGGAAAAAATCAGCTGACTGTCCTCATCCCTACCCTGTTCCGGCATCCGGACCAGAATGGCAAAATAGTCATCAAACTGGATTTCCATTTCTGTCTTCGAAGCTCGACGCAGAGTATGGCGATGCTCCAGAACCCCATAGTCCTTCATGAGTTCGACAACAACCGAAACGGCTTCATCAAGGGTCATGCACCGGACTCCTCAAGAGCTTCCAGTTCTTCCGAGGCAACCGCCCACTGCTCTGAAACCTGCTCCAGCTCTTCCTTCAGTTTCCTAGTTCCCTGAATCAGTTCCATCTGCTCCTGATTGTTCAGGGTACTGAAGCGGCTGAAATCCGCGGCCAGATCCTCTTTTTCCTTAAGCTGGGTCTCCATGCTTTCCTGCTTCTTCTCAAGCTCCTCCACCTGGCGCTGCAATTTTCTGAGCCTGTTTCTCTGCTCTTTACGCTGGGCCCAGTCATTCCCCTTCGAAGCTGTCTCTTCCTGAGCCTTCTTCTGGGTACTTAGAACCGAGCGCTTGAGAACATCATCATGTCCCTGGTTGATGAATTCATCATATCCACCCAGGAATTCATGCAGGCCATCAGACTTCAGTTCCACGATTCTGGTCGCCACTTCACGCACAAGCCAGCGGTTGTGACTGACCAGAACCACGGTTCCTTCATAAGCTTTCAGCGCTTCTGCCAAAGCTTCTACGGATTCCATATCCAAATGGTTCGTCGGTTCGTCAAAAAGCATGACATTGTGCTCACTCAGCATGAGATGGGCCAGAATCAGGCGAGTGGCTTCTCCCCCGCTTAAAGAAGCAACCCTGCGATCCATGTCATCCGGGCGAAACAGAACCCTTCCCAGCATGGAACGAAGCGCCGTGTTCCCCCTGGTTGGATGGTTTTCCTCAAGCCAGGGCAGAACCCGATCCCGATCTTCGAGCATTTCATGATGCTCCTGGGGGCACCAGGCCAGATACATGGCATGTCCCGGTTCAACCTCACCGGAAGTCGGCTGAAGTTTTGAAGCCAGAATCCTAACAAGGGTACTCTTCCCGGTTCCATTGGCCCCGACCAGCGCCACCTTTTCTCCCCGGTCCAGCTCAAAGCTCAGATTTTTGAGGACATCCACTTCCCCATAGGAATGGGAAAGATTGTGAACCTTCATGGCAATTTTGCCCGATGGTCTGACAATCGGAAAATCCAGGGCAGGGCTCTTTCGCATGGAACCAGTCAGCTCGATTTCCTCCAGCTTTTCCAGCTGCTTGACCCGGCTCTGGGCCTGGGTTGCCTTGGAGGCTTTGGCTCCGAAGCGCTTGATAAAGCCCTCCAGTTTTTCCCGCTTGGCCTCCTGGGCTGCCACGGTCTTGTCGTGAAGCTCCATAGCCATTTCCCGCTGCCTGAGCCAATCTGAATAATTCCCCTTCCAGCTGATCACCTTTTCCCGATCCACCTCAAGAATATAAGTGGAGGTTTTTTCCAGAAAATCGCGATCGTGAGAAACTGTCACTACGGTGGATGAATTGGAAACCAGCCAGTTTTCCAGCCAGGCAATCGAATGGATGTCCAGGTGATTCGTTGGCTCATCCAGAAGGATGACATCAGGCTGGGAAAACAGGAGGCGGGCCAGAAGAACCCTCAAACGATAGCCACCGCTAAGGGTTCTAAGCGGTAATTCCACCCGATCCGAGGGAATCCCAAGACCAGCCAGCAGGGCCTTGGCATCGGATTCGGCACTGTAGGCCCCAATCATGCCAAGCTCGTATTCAACCTCTGCCAGAGCCAGGCCGGAGGCATCATCCGTTTTTGTCAGCAGGATGGATTTCTCTTCTTCCAGTTCTTTCAGCCTCTCCCGTCCATCCATGACCACTTTGATAATGGGGACTTCATCATAGGAGGCCTGATCCTGCCTGAGCCAGCCCACCTTGATGGTTCCCGCGGTCGATACCGTGCCTTCGGAAGGCTCCATCTGCCCGGCCAGAATGCTTAAAAACGTCGACTTACCGGCTCCGTTGGCCCCGACCACTCCATAGCGTTCCCCGGGATTCAGATTCATACTGGCACCGGAAAACAGAACCCGGTCCCCAAAGGACATTCCCAAATTACTCAATATCAAGCTCATATCATTCAACCTTCTGGCAGGAAGTCAATTCCGGAACCAGCACCCTGAGATTCTCAAAGGTACGGGCATTGAGTTCACAACCATCAAAATTTTCCTGGCTCAAATCAGCGGAGCCATCAAACTCACAGTCCACAAAACTGGTCCGATGGAACCAGGCCCGGCGAAAACAGCAATCCAGAAAACTGCTTTTCTGCACATTGCAGCTGTGAAGGGTCATAAAATTCAATTCCAGGCCTGCCAGAACACATTGCAGAATATGGGTCTGCCGCCATTTTGGATACTGGCGTTTTTCCACGCTTTCTTCCGTCAGAAAGGCCGATGAGGAAAAGTCAATCTGCAAAAGATGCATTCCCTGCATCTGGGCAGCCGCCAGAATACTCTTTTCAAAACGACAGGTTTCCCATTGCCCCGACTCGGTCAGAACCTGGTAAAAATCACATTCCATAAAGCGGCTGCGAAGCAGGGAACACCTCAAGAAATGCGACTGTCTGAAAGTGGAATTCTTTACAACAGCACTCGTCATGGAACAGTCAATGAAATGGCTTCCGGTAAAATCACACTCCGTAAATTCACAGGCATGCCAGTTGACCTGTTTAAACCGCGCCAGAGGAAGCTTCAGCCCAAGGACTTTTTCATAGCTGAAATCAAGACCTTTGAGACGAAATCCCGCCGGGTAAATCTGTGCCGCTTTTTGAATGTCTGCTACATGAACATCATCCTTGTATCCATCCGTGTGCCAGAAACAGAAACTTCCTTCCTGAACAGGGTGCGGGCAGGGCCCGAATTGGTCCTGAAAAAATGCACAGCCGGACATGAGGGACGCGATTATACCATCACAGGATTCGGAGTGTATCCCCTCGATATTTCCGCTGCTTTCTTCTTCATGAAAAGGAGAAAATCATGCAACTTCAGAACAGAACAGCCCTCATAACCGGAGCCAGTTCCGGCATTGGACGGGCGACGGCTCTTGAACTCGCTCAAAACGGTGCTTCCCTGATTCTCACCGCAAGAAGAGAAGGCGAGCTTGAAAAATTGAAGTATGAAATCAAGGCTCTTGGTGGCGAAGTTTCCGTTTTGAGCGGAGACATTTCATCCGAAGCCTTCTGCAAAAGTCTGGCCGACTTTATCAGGAATCAGGCCAAAGAGCTGAACATCCTGATTCACTGTGCCGGAAAACTGGGAGACATGATCCCCATCTCTGAGATGGCTTCAGAAAATTTTCAGGATGTCATGCAAGCAGGGTAGGCAGCAGGCTTCACCGTTTCAGCTTATCCAGCCGCCCCCCATCGATTCCGTGCATGAG
>CAZDAM010000166.1:0-3728 GCA_964503595.1 uncultured bacterium | reverse complement strand
TCTGTCACCATGGCAGCGGGCTATCAGGGCATAACGCTCGCCCAAAAGTCCATTGGTGATCTGAATGGCCGCCGTAATGGTTTTCGAGGTGAGGGCGTCAAACTGCCTTTCCACCCTCCAGACACCCGTCACTTGCGAGGGAGAGTGCCGGGCGATGTAGCCGTCGGGATCCTGGCGGCACTGCATCAGCTGGATGGGATCGGAAATTCCCTGGCAGGGATCGATCTGAGCCCACAAGGACTGAATTGGAAGGCAGAAAACAAGGAAGAGGGAGATGCGCATAGGGCTTATGTTAGCAGGCCCGCATCCCATCGCGGCAGAGAGGGATGAACAAACCCTCCCGCGCGCGAAAAAAATTGTTGCATCGCTAATCCTCTGGTCCTACGATACGCGGCATCAAACACACGTGGACCCGCAAGGGATTTTATGAGAATTGGATTCGTCTAGAGGAGAACAGGAAGAAATGAAAGATATTTCGAAATTCATGGAAAAGCATTTCCGGCACTTCAACGCCCGGGAAACTCTGGAAGCCGCCCGCCAATGGAACAACCATCTGGATTCGGGCGGTAAAATGTTTCTGACACTGGCCGGCGCCATGTCCACTGCTGAAATCGGGGTTATTCTGGCCCGCATGATTCGCGAAGGCAAAGTTCACGCCATCAGCTGTACCGCCGCCAATCTGGAAGAAGATATTTTCAACCTGGTTGCCCATAATGACTATGAAATCATTGAGTCCTGGCGCAATCTGACCCCACAGCAGGAAGCCGATCTGTATGAACGGGGCTTCAATCGGGTCACAGACACATGCATTCCGGAAACCGTATTTCGAGATATCGAAGCCAAACTGCTTGAATACTGGCAGGAAGCTTCCAATGCAGGCACTCCCCTTATGCCCTGCGAATTCTTCTTCCGTCTCCATCGCGAAGGTGTTCTCAAGGCAGTTGCCCAGGTTCCCATGGAAGATTCCTGGGTTGTCGCAGCCTGCGAAATGGGAATCCCGATTTTCACCCCCGGTCTTGAAGATTCCACCCTGGGCAATATCTACACCGCCCGGGTCATGGAAGGAAAGGTGAAGGACCACCGCGCCATCTGCTGCGGAACAGAGCAGTTTGAGAAACTCTGCCGCTGGTATGAGAAAGAGCAGGAAAACCACTCCATCGGATTCTTCCAGATTGGCGGAGGCATTGCCGGTGATTTTGCCATCTGTAGCGTTCCCTGTCTGATCCAGGACATGAAGAAAGACGTGAAGTTCTGGGGATACTTTGCCCAGATCAGTGATTCCACAACTTCCTATGGCTCCTACTCCGGAGCTATCCCCAGTGAAAAAATCACCTGGGGCAAGCTGGATGTGGACACTCCCAGCTTCATGATCAATTCTGATGCCGCTATTGTCGCTCCTCTCATCTTTGCCTACGTCTTAGGGGACTGACGTGAGTACGTTGCAGTTTGGAACCTCCAGGAACCGCAACAAGAAACTGGATCTGGCCGCTGTCAACAAGCGCTTCTTCCGCTCCCGCTGGAAATCCTTTCTCAAGCAGGACAAGGACGGAGTGGTGCATGTTCACGGAGTTTCGGTCAAGGATCTGGAACGCCGGTACGGCACTCCTCTCTACATTCTTTCCGAAGAGGAGATCCGCACCCGATTTCAGCGCATGCATAAAGCCTTTGCCGACTATCCACGGCTGAAGCTTCAGTATCCCTGTAAAATCAATTCCAATCTGGAAGTCTTAAGACTTGCCAGAGAAGAAGGCTGTGATCTGGATGCCAGTTCTGTGGGAGAAATCATCCTGGCCCTGCTGGCTGATTTCCAGGCATCTGAAATCACCTTCACCAATCTTCATAAAACCGATCAGGATATTCTGTTTGCCGCCCGCATGGGCGTTCGGCACATCACCTGTGATTACTATGAAGAGATTGTGAAGGTGCATGAGGTTGGTCGTCGTCTCGGACGCAAGATTGATATTCTTCTGAGAATCAATCCCCTTCTGGAATGGCGGGGCTACTCCACCTGCGGTCATAAATACGGGATTCCTCTGGATGAAGCCAAGGAAGCCATTGATATTGCCATGAAAAAGAGTCATGTGCGCATCAAGGGATTTCACTTCCATGGTGGTTACATCTCCTCCCCAAGGCCTTACATGGAAGCTGCCGCTGTTCTGGTGGAGCTGGCTCAGTACGCCCGGGAAAAGGGCGCCGAAATCGACATCATCGATCTGGGTGGCGGATTCCCCCGCGAAACCATGGCCAAGAAGGTCTTCCAGCCGGAAGAAATGGGAACCAAATTCATCCGTTATTTCCGCGAGCTTCTGGAAGAACACGGATTTTCGGACGATGAACTGCCCGAGCTGGTGTTTGAGCCCGGAAAATTCATTCTCTCGGCTGCCGGAATGGGCCTGATGAAAGTGATTTCCCGTAAAGTCCTGCCCAAAGAACAGCACATGATTGTGACGGATGGCAGCACCTATGGCTTTGTACCGGATGTTCTGTTTGATAAGAAATGCCAACTGGATATTCTGCCTGCAGAACGTATGGACAGCCCGCGGATTCGCGAGTACATGGTTGCCGGAAACACCTGTGATCACTGGGACATTATCGCGAGCAAACGCAAGCTTCCAAAGCTTGAGGAAGACGATCTGCTCATGATCATGGACGTGGGAGCCTATTCTCACGTATTGGCCAGTAACTTCAACAACATGAAGCGGGCACCAATGGTCATGGTTCGGGAAAATGGCGAAGTGAATCTGATTCGCCGCCGTGATCGCTACTCTGAAATGTTTGCTCCCGAGCTTGATGTTCTGAAGGTTGCCGACAAGCATGAACTCCTTTATTACACCAATCTCAGCCGGGCCAGCCTGAGTCGTCATTTCAACGATCAGTCCGGCCTGAAGGATGAAGATGAAAACACTTTCCGTCCTGCCCGCGGATGATGCCTTCCTAGGGCCTGAATCCGACGAACAGGCCTCTTTTGAGGCTAGCCGTTATGTGATTCTGTCCGCTCCCATGGAGACTTCGGTTTCCTATGGGGGCGGGACGGCCCAGGGTCCTGAGGCCATTCTCAAGGCTTCGCAGCAGGTTGAATTCATGGATCTGGAAACCGAGCGGGATCTTCTGGCCCGTGGCATTGCCACGGCAGCCCATCCTGCCAGTGGCAGCACCCAGATCGATGCCCTTAAAATGCTCAGCGAACAGACCGAAGCTGTTGTCCGGGCCGGTAAAGTCCCTCTGGTTCTGGGTGGAGAACATTCCATTACCTGGGGAGTGATTGACGGGCTTCTAAAGGCTCGGGACGGCAGAGGCTTCGATATTCTCCATTTTGATGCCCATGCCGATTTTCGCAATGCCTATCAGGGAAACCCTCACTCCCATGCCAGTGTCATGTACAAGATTTTTGAGGATTTTCCCCAGATCCGCTTTGTCCAGGTAGGCATTCGGGCCATCTGCCAGGAAGAACTCGAACTGATCCGGGAAAACCCGGCCAGGATCCAGACCTTCTTTGCCCATCTGAGCCGCAGTCTGGAACCCCGTCAGGTGGCCCAGCATCTGGGGCCCGAAGTCTATGTCAGCTTTGATGTGGACGGGCTGGATCCTTCCATTATGCCTGCCACCGGAACCCCCGAACCGGGGGGTCTCTTGTGGTATCCTGCCCTCGATATTCTGCGCACGGCTCTTCGGGATCGGCAGTTTATCGGCGGAGATGTCAATGAACTTGCACCGCTGGCTGGATTTCA
>CAZDAM010000165.1:0-3759 GCA_964503595.1 uncultured bacterium | reverse complement strand
AAGGGGCCGGGAATAAAAACCCGGGTTTCTTTATTTTTATGCAAATTGCTCTAGCCTTTCACTCCCAGCCATGATAAGTTCGCGCGCCACCTGCGGCTGTCTGTTGATTCGAGAATGGCACAACGCGCATCTCAACAGCCGCTGGCCCAGGAAAGCCGATTATCATGTCAGAAGAAATTCGTAATGTCGCCATCGTAGCTCACGTAGATCATGGCAAGACAACTCTCATTGATCAAATCCTGAAATACTGCCGTACTCTGGGAGATCGCAGTGAAGTCGCCGAGCGCTTCATGGACTCCGACGATCTTGAAAAAGAACGCGGCATTACCATCCGTTCCAAGAATCTGGCTGTCCGCTACAAAGGAGTCCGGATCAACGTGATTGACACCCCTGGGCACGCCGATTTCGGTGGCGAGGTCGAGCGGGTTCTGTGTCTGGCCGATGCCATTGTGCTTCTGGTCGATTCCGTTGAAGGCCCTATGCCCCAGACCCGCTTCGTTCTGAAGAAAGCCTTCGAAGCCAAGTTGAAGCCCCTCGTTTTCATCAATAAGATTGATCGTCCCGCTGCCCGGGCCCTGGAAGTCGTCGATGAAGTCCTGAATCTTTTCATCGAACTGGACGCTTCCGATGAGCACCTGGAATTTCCGGTCATTTACGGATCCGGTCGGGATGGGTTTGTCCGTACCGAACCTGACAGTGGTAATCTGGAAATGAGCCACCTGATGGATTTCCTTCTGCTGCATGTTCCGGCTCCAGGTTTTGATGAAAGCCGCCCGGGTGCTATGCGCGTCACGGCCATTGAATACAATGAATACATCGGAAAACTCGGAATCGGCCGGGTTGAGCAGGGTGTTCTGAAAGCCAATGATGCCGTCACTGCCATTCGCCAGTCCGACGGTAGCAGTCGCAAGGAAAAAATCCGTTCCATGTATACCTTCGAGGGAATTCAGAAAGCTGAAACCACTCTCGCCCGCGCCGGAGACATTGTGGCTCTGGCCGGCATCAACAACGTGGAAATCGGGGATACCATCACTCTTGAGGATCCCGCCCAGGCTCTGGCTCCGGTTCCAATTGACGAACCGACTCTTTCCATGGAGTTCAGGGTCAATGATTCCCCTTTTGCCGGCAAAGAGGGCGAGCACCTGACCTCAAGCAAAATCAAGACCCGCCTGCAAAAAGAGCTGGAAAGAAACGTTGCCCTGAGGGTTGAGCCTACCGAAGACTCCGACACCATGCTGGTATCGGGACGGGGCATGCTCCATCTTTCGGTACTGATTGAGAATATGCGCCGGGAAGGGTATGAGCTTTCCGTTTCCCGCCCAAGAGTCATTACCCGCAAGCTTGACGGGGTAACTCACGAGCCGTACCTGATGGTATACATCGAAGTTCCCGAAGAATTCGGTGGCAAGATGATTGAATGCATGGCTTCCGGTTCGGGTGAGCTGGTCTCCATGGCAACCAAAAGAGAGTTCACGGCTCTGGAATTCAGAATTCCCGCCCGCGGCATGATTGGGATGCGTCCCAAGCTTCTGACCCTCTCCAAGGGTGAGTGTGTCATCAACTCCATCTTTGATTCCTGGAAACCCATGACGGCGAAGATTGTGGCCCGTCAGACCGGATCCCTGATTTCCATGGCGACCGGTGATGCTACAGCCTACGCCCTGGAAACAGCCCAGGAGCGGGGAGCCATGTTTGTCAAACCGGGAGACCCGGTATACGAAGGCATGGTCGTTGGAGAAAACGCCAAGGACAATGACCTGGTCGTCAATCCGGTTCGCGAGAAAAAACTGACCAATATGCGTAATGCCAATGCCGAGAAATCTGCCAGGATCACTCCGGCCCGCAGCTTCTCTCTTGAAGAGGCTCTGGAATTTCTGGCAGAGGATGAAATGCTTGAGTGTACTCCTCAAAGCCTCAGAATCCGCAAAACCTTCCTGACAGAGGAAGGGCGCAAGAAAGCCAAACGTTCCGGCGAAGCTCTCGCCTCCTGAGAATTCTCAGAATAGGAAAAGGCCGGGATTTGAATCCCGGCCTTTTCTTGTTTCAGACAGGACCCGAAAAGAATCGGGCCTGCCCTGTCTGAAAATTATAGCTCTCCTTCAGCCTCGGAATCGGAAGAGTCTTTTCGGGTGAAACGGTTTTCATCCCGCACCTGAACCTTCTGCATCACCCCTTTGGCACATTCACTGAGTGAAATGCCATACTGGTTCGCCAGGGCTGCCAGCGTAAACAGGACATCTCCCATCTCATCGGCAAGGCCATCGTGAGCCTCAGGATTGCGCTTCTTCTTGGGCCCTTCCCGATGATTGACTTCTCTGGCAAGCTCACCGCACTCTTCAAAAAGGCGGGCAAGATTGACCAGAGGAGGAAAATACCCTTCTTCAAACTGGCTGATCCAGTTGTGCAGCGATTGCTGAAACTCATTCAGGTGCATACTTTCCCCTTATTTCGTCCGGTGAATGATGTGAAAACCAAACTCGGTTTCCACCGGGCTCTTTACAGTTTCTCCTACCTTCAGAGCATAGGCCGCCTCTTCAAAGGGCTTCACCATACGTCCGGGGCCAAATACTCCCAGATCTCCGCCTCGATCTTTATTGGAGGCATCATCAGAGTATTCCGCAGCCAGAGCTGCAAAGTCTTCCCCGGCATTGAGTCGGACAATCAGCTCCTCAGCAAGTGCTTTTGCTTCTTCCTCGCTGCGGGTTGCCCCACCCGCGCCGGATCCCTCAAAAGAAATCAGAATATGGGAAGCCCCGATATCTGCCTTTTTGACCAGATCCTTGCGAGCCTTGAGGAAGGAATTCGCCGTCCAGGAAGGAAGCTCCATCACCCAGTTTTCAAAGCGCCGGTTGATCGATTCAACCAGAGTCGTAGCGCCACTGGCATCAACGGCTTCAGCCTTCAGAACCGCTCCGTGATTGGAGGATTCATCGGCATCAACACTGATGGAAAAAGTCAGGCGCAGCCCCTCAAAAGTCTGGATTTCAAAACTTGCCGTACGCGTCATCAGCTCCATGGCCTTTTCGGAAGTCGCCGGAATCAGTCCTCCGAAACTTGCGTTCTGAAGAACCTTGGCCAGGGAATCCAGCTGGGCCTTGTTGATCTCTTCGCCTTCGGCAAGAACCTCAAGTCCCAGTTCATCCTCACGATTCATGCGAAGAACCTTAAGCGATCCTTCTTCAGGCTTCTGAATGCGAATCGACTGGATCTCCTCCGGCTCCACCTTCGGAAGATTCTTCGAAATCCAGTCCATGGCTTTCTCATCCACACCCAGGCTGTCCTTGAGAAGAAAAATGCCTTCTCCCTCATTCATGCGCATGTACTGCCCATCAGGCATACCCCCGAACATTCCCTCGCCCTGACTGGTCCTCTCTTTTCCAAGAAGAATGCCTCCCAGTACGGAAGCTCCTTTCTTCAGGCGTACAATCAGCGCCTCCTGATCGGCCAGTTCATAATGCTTGAAGTGCTGGGTACCTGAAGCAATCTGATCTCCAAACTTCAGAGTCGTAAGCTTCAGCATCAGATCCGCGACCTTATCCTGCTGGGCTTCAAAGCCCTGAAGGCTGTCAACGACCCAGGCCCCCTGATCCATTTTCTTCAGGAGAATTTCCTGCTCTCCCCTTTGCAGAAGAATGGTATCCACAGCTTCCGGACTCAGACTGGCAAAAACCAGTCCGTCCCGACTCCGTTTCACCCCTTTATCCTGAGTCAGAAAAAGGGCTGCAAGAACAAGAACAACAGCAATTGGAAGTATTTTCT
>CAZDAM010000164.1:0-3887 GCA_964503595.1 uncultured bacterium | reverse complement strand
AAAAGCCAGAAATAGGTTTCTATTTCGTCCAGATCCAAAGCGCTGACTTTGATGGCTTTTGCTTTGGGAACAGGCGGCACAGCTGGTTTTGCAATTACCTTTTTCTCAGTTTCCGGTTTGTTCTCGGAGTACTCATCCTCCAAAAAGCGCTCACAGGCTTTCTGCCATTCCTGAAGAGTTTCAGGAGTTATGGTGGGAATCCGGCCCTCGACCTCGGTCAGCATCCCGGCTAAAACCCATCGCCAGTAAGGGCGGTCTCGCTGGCTTAAGCGGGATAAGGCGGCTTTCATTTTGCCGATCCATTTCCCGATTCCAGCAGCATCGATGGCTTTTGCCTTGAAGGGGGCTACCCGATCCAGTTTTGGGTAGCGCTTGCCTTCCTTGGCCTTGGTATCACGAACCTCAAACTGACGGGCACAGTTATCCGCCTCAAGGATGTTGCCATCACCCCAAAGGCCTTTCAGGAACAGGACAAAATCAGAAATCTGAGGACATTCAAGGGTTTCGTTGTGGGTGTCTTTTTCATTCTGGAAACGAATGACCCGGAACCGGACATTGTTCAGGGTACGTGGTTTCAGGACGTACAACTGAACCGGGGAGGAAAAGTCAAGACGCATGGGAGGGCGGAAGGTATCGGGCAGAGCCTTGAGGAAAAGGCGTACCGAAAGCTCATCCGGAACCAGTCTGAGCTTTTCGGCGATTTTTCTGGATTCTGGATCCCATAAGGTAGGAGTTCTCCAGAGAAAAAGCGAGTGGCCGGATTCCAGGGTCTCAATCAGGGGAAGACCGCAAAATTCGGGCTGGCTACAAAGAATATACAGGACTTCACTGGTCTCAACCCGGCTATCCGGCAGAAGGGCCCGAAAACCGAACTCGTGCCAACGAAAGGAAATAGCTTCCAGACCTTCATATTCAAGATGGCTGCTCACGGGCTCGGGATAGCTTCCGGAAGCCCGGTTGACATCATAGGCTTCAAACGGGTTGACCGGGACGATTCCTGAAGCCAGGGTTGACTCTCCGGAGGGAGTCTTGATGCTCCAGAACTCGTCTGTGCGTGAATAGGAGGGATTGATGGCAATGGCGGGTAGAATCTGTCCGTCAAAGACTCCAAGAACCAGTCCTGGTCTGCGGGGACTTGAGCCCATGCGAAAACGGGGAGTGAAGGTCAGAAAGTCGGTTCCCTCGTCTTCTTCAAACCAGTCCTTGCATTCGGGGTTGGGTTCCTTGTGGGCGAAGACCGGGCGGGCGGATTTACCGACATAGCGAATCTGCACTGGAGCATAGCATTCCTCACAGCGAAACCGTCGCTGGCGCTCAAAGCCGGGTAGCAGATCTCTGGCTTCAATCCGTTCTCTGCTGCTGAATTCAATTGCTGATTCCATATTGATTCTCCCTAAAAGGGCATTGTACCAGCTATTGGCCTGCACTCAAGAGCAGGGATTCCAGATCGGTGGCCCCACGAATCCGGGCGATCTCCAGTGCAGACTGCCCCCGTGCGTTCCTTATATCCTGATTTGCCCCTGCTTTCAAGAGCATTGCAACAATTTGGGGGTCTTCAAACACACAGGCGAGCATCAGTGCCGTATCGCCTGAGCTGTTTTGCAGGTTGGGATTGGCACCCCCCTCAAGCAGGATTCTGACGCATTCATCCTTGAAATTGATGACAGCGAGCATGAGAGGGCTCTGGCCTTCCTGGTTCTGAAAGTCAGGATTGGCACCTGCCTCCAAAAGCTGGCTCAAATAGAGGGTTTTGCGGGTGGAAGAAGCCAGATGCAAGGCAGTGTTTTGCTGCTCACGGGTGAAATGGTTCAGATCGACTCCGGCTTTCAGAAGCAGTTCAAACACATCTTCCCAGTCATGTTCCAGAGCGTGCATCAGGGGACTGTAGCTGGTCCGGGGATGAATGGTTCGGGGATTGCCACCAAACTGAAGCATCAAAAGAGCCATGTCTTTCTGCCCGCTGGAAAAGGCATAGGAGAGGGCTGACATGTCTGCCAGCCCAACGGCATTGGGGCTGGCTCCCTCCTGCAAAAGAAAATGGCAAAGGTCCAGTGCCCGGTTCATACAGGCATTCATCAGGGGAGTATCCCCGAAATGGTTGCGGGTATGGACACTCGCCCCGAGGTTCAGCAGATTCTTATAAGGTGCGAGATAATCTTCCCGACGGGTTTCTGAATACCGAGGTCTGCAGTTGGCACATTTCAGATGAAACGCATCCCAGCCAAAGCTGTTTTTTCGAAGAGGATTCATCCCGGCCTGCAGCAGCACTTCAAAATGATAGGGTTGGTACTGTGCGGCCTGAAGGAGAAGACTCATTCCTTCCTGGTTGCGCGCTTCCATCCTGAATTTGGGGCCGACGGTATAGCTCTGGCCATATTCAATGGCCGTCATGACTTCATCGTGATATGAAGTCCAGTCAGGATCCACCGGAAGCAGGTCCGGTTCAATCTGAAGATTTCCTCCCATCTGATCCATATGGGGGGGAATATGCCTTTCAAGGAGACTCAGCCAGGGAGAATCGGGAAATTTCCGGATCCCGAAATAGGCCCATTGCCCAGCTCTTTCGGTTTCACCCAGAGCAAGAAGAGTTTCGGTGATCTGCTCAAAAAACTCTTCCGTCATGGCGGTGGTGAACCCGGACCGCCAGCGATCGATTCTCTCGGATATCCCTGGTCTGTCCCAGAGTTCATATAGCTTATGAATGGACTTTGTTCGATCCATGAAACATCCTCCTGAATCATGTCGACGATTCCTTGAGAGACTTCTTCGGGAGTGTCTCTGGCAGACTCCTGAAAGAATTCCTCACCCATGGATTCGGTATGGGGCAGATCCCGGCGCTAATACAGATGCGAGTTGGTAAGGGAATCCCGGATTCTGTGGAGTTGAATCAGATGGTCTTTTTGCATGATGTGATATTATCCGCTCAATGAATGAACTGCTCAAGCCGATTCACGAATTTCTGCACTGTGAAACCCCCCAGGCCTGGATTGACACCGCGATTCAGGATATCCCGACTTTGCTGATAGATCACGCCAATTGCGAAAAAAAGGCAGCTGGAACGGCGATGAGTCTGATTCACAAATATCTGAATCACCATGATCTTCTGATGAAGATGGCCCGTCTGATTCGTGAGGAACTACTGCATTTCGAGCAGGTAGTCAAAATCATGAAAAGGCGTGGCATTGCCTATGAAAATGTTTCCCCGTCCCGGTATGCGGCTCGGCTGGTCAAACAGGTTCGGACTTATGAGCCTCAGGCTCTGGTGGATAAACTCATCATTGGTGCCTATATTGAAGCCCGCTCCTGCGAGCGTTTTCATGCCCTGCTCCCTTATGTGGATGAAGAGCTTTCCGAATTCTATGCTTCTTTGCTGAAATCCGAGGCCCGGCACTTTCAGGACTATCTGAAACTGGCTGCCAGAATTTCCCCGGAGCCGATTGAAGAGAGAATCATGAAAATCGGCGAGGAAGAAGCCATCCTGATTCAAACCGCCGATTCCGAACTGCGTTTTCACAGCGGAATTCCGGTTTAAAGCACCTTACAGACAAAGAAAGCAATCCCTGCTTTCCTATTGCTAACTTGCTTCATGCACCAGAGTATGATGTCTGAAACAGAGCGTGATCAGATTTTCCACCGTGTTCTTTCCGCCTTTTGAGACCGGAATTCTGTGATGGATGTGCAAAAACCGCTTTCCTTCGCAGCGTTTTCCCTTGAAATGGAAGGTGCACTGGCCCTGATCGCGCAGATTGACAGCATGTTTCACCTCTGCCGGGATCGGTTTTCTTTTCTGTCTCGTGACAGGTACTTCCAGCGCGGGTTTTACGGCCTGGGCCAGAATTGTGTCTTCCGCCTGTCCTGTGACAGGCGTTTTTGATCCAGGGTTTCCG
>CAZDAM010000163.1:0-4002 GCA_964503595.1 uncultured bacterium | reverse complement strand
TGGTGTTCTGAAGAAATCTCAGTGCCGGATTGCTTCTTGAACTGGATCGACGGCAATCCTCAAATGGGTGATGACCCCACTGAAACCTGTTTGGATTTGTTTGCTTTTGTCTCCTGGCGTACCGGGAGGCTATATGCGGAATGACAGATCTAAAACGAGGGTCTCCTGATCCTCAAAAGTCTGGCCGGAATGATGTACTGGTTATTGGATTTGAGTCACTAAAAAAGCCCACTGTCACAGGATTTACAGGAATCCCGTTCGACTGATTCCGAGGGAGTAAAAGCTTCGATGTGCTCTTTTCTTCCGAAGAGCACATCACAGCCACAGTCGACAGCAAGCAGGGGTTCTCCGACTCATTTGTGACAGTTCAGTGACATGCTCCGACATTGTTTCAGGTCCTTTCTGCTTTGAACTGAACAGCCCTGCAAGCATGGCTTCGGCTTTTCTGGGTTGGCTGCTTTCTCTTAAAGAACGATCATTCCGGCTTTTTTCAGGCGGGCTCCAAGGGCACGTACCCGGTCGGCTTCACTGGTGGTATCGGCCATGATTTTTTCCAGTTGGGGGAGTTCTCCACCATCAAGCCAGGTGCCCTTGCTGCGGGCACAGAAATCAATTTTGAGCTCCTGTCCTTCACAATAGGGCATTTCCCACATCAGATCATCGGGATGGCGGGGAGAGTGCTTCTTACTGGCCTTCCGCCTTTCCCAGGACCATTTGAAATTCGGGAAATCCCGGGCCCCTTCCGCCAGTTCGGCGGCCTCCCCACAGTCGAGCCAGATTCCGTGACACTGGGTGCAGAATTCCTGCTCAACGCCTTCAACGGTGATATGGGAAAGATGGTGAGTAATGCAGACAGGACAGGCAGGGCCTTCCTTGATACCGGCGGATTGCCGGATGATAGCGCGAATCATTTCCTTGTTCAGTGCCATGAGAACTCCTCTGAAAAGTGCTTTTACACGGCAACAAGGATAGAAGAAAAAGAAATAATTCTCCAATCTCTTGACACTCCAAAAAAAGAAATGGCCTTTTTTCTCAGCCAGGGCAGGCTTTACCCTGAAGCGACTACCCTGGCTTAAGAAGAGGAAGAAGATGGAAGATGCTTATTTCTATGAAAATGAATCAGAATGGGTGTTTATCATCATTCAGAATACGCACCAATCCCCCCAGAGAAAACTCTGGCGGGGTTTGCTTGATACCCGTTTAGAGAGTTTCTGCTGGTTCAAAATCGACGCGACCCCGCTTGGGATCAGCTGCGGCGATTCTGACCCGGATGGTGTCTCCAATCCGAAGGGCTCGTTCTGGACGCCTCCGGTAGGCCTGATAAAGCTCTTTTTGCTGAATCCAGTGCCCGGGCATGGAATTGAAGGGAAGCATTCCTTCTATAGGAAAGGGAGCCAGCTCCAGGAAGATGCCGCTTGAAGTGAGTCCACTGACGGTCGCTTCAAATTCCTTGCCGATGTACTTCATGGCAAAAAGAGTCTTCTTGCGCTGGGTGTAATCCCGCTCCGCATCAATGGCTCTTCTTTCCCGGCGGGAAGAAACCATGCTCAGATGAGGGAGATCTTCCGGGGCATGAACTTTGAGTTTCTTTTCCAGCTGTTTGTTCAGAGGAAAGATCTGAACGGGAACTTCAATCTTCTCAAGCTCGCAGACACGGTGGAGCTGGCGATGAACCAGAAGGTCGGGATAGCGACGGATCGGAGAAGTGAAGTGGGCATAGAATTCCTTGGCCAGACCGAAATGGGAGGAATCATCCGTACGGTAATGAGCCTGCTGCATGGTTCTTAGGATCAGGGGCTGCAGGAAGGCCTTGGATTTTGGATTCAGGCTTTCGATGAGTTTCTGCCAGGTTTTGGGGATGTGAGCATCCTTGAGGGAAAAGCTGACCCCGGTACTCTTGAAAAGTTCCATGAGCCCGCGCACATCGTCCTTTTTGGGAATCGGATGGTGGCGGAAGACTCCGGTGACCTTGGACTGAATGAAAAACCGGGCAATGGTTTCATTGGCAAGGAGCATGAATTCCTCGATCATGCGATGGGAATCCTTGCGCTCGGTCCGGGTAATGGACTCAGGCTGGGCCTCTTCGTTGAGATGAAGGATGGCCTCGGGCAGATCAAAATCAATCGCTCCATCCCGCTGGCGCTTTTTGTTCAGGACCAGAAAGAGTTTGTGGGCATCAAAAATGACATTCTGGATTGGGTCCTCAAGTTTCTTGTCCACAATATCCTGAACCTCATCATAGGTGAAGCGGCGTCGGGAGAGGATGTAAGAAGGAGTCAGCCAGGCTTTTTTGACAATTCCTCTTGGAGAAAGCTCCATTTTCAGGCTTAAGGCGTGGCGTTTCTGGTTGGGGACCAGGCTGCAGAGATTGTTAGAGAGGTTTTCCGGGAGCATGGGCAGTACATGACGGGGAAAATAAACCGAAGTGGCTCTCTTGATGGCTTCCTTATCAAGAGCGGTTCCAAAGCGTACATAATGGGCCACATCAGCAATATGAACCCAGAGAGTGTAGCCGGCCTCATGAGTCTCAAGGCTGATCGCATCATCAAAATCCTTGGCATCAGCCCCGTCGATGGTGAAGGTGATCAGATCCGTTAAATCTGTGCGAGGGCCCTGCTCTTCAAATGGCCCCTGAGCTTCCTGCAGGACTCCGGGCGGAAAAAGGTCGGGAAGATCATACTGATCAATGACATCGACCAGATCCAGATCCCTTAGTTCCTTACCGGTATCCAGCATGCGGGCAACAATTTTATGGGGATGGATTTCCGGGAGGATTTCAGCTCTTCTCCAGGCATCATCAGGGGGCATTTCTCCCACGAGTTCCACTGGCAGTGGAAGGGGAAGACGAACCTGAATCCGGCCATTGCGGACCCTGAGAAGGCAGGTACGGCCCGGACGCTTGTGAATCCGGATGACTCTGGCCTGAAAGCGCTCCTGGCCGGGGCGGCGAAAGACCATGGCCTTGACCGTGTCCCCGGGAATGGCCTGATGCTGGTTTTCAGGATAGATGATGGCGGAATGTTCCAGCTCCTCGCTTAGAAGCAGGAGATTTTGACCCTTGCCCAGAACGATATTTCCGATGACTTCATGGCCGGGTTGGGTGGCTCTGGTTTTCCCGATTCTGTGATGAAGAATATAGTGTTTGGAAACCATGCGGATGCGCCGGGCCTTCATCAGTTCTTCGAGTACGATTCTCAGGGACTTCCGGTTCAGATCCTTTCTGGGTAGGAGATGGAGAATATCCTTAAACAAAAGCCCCTTGTCCCGATGCTGGGACAAGAGGGCTAAAACGGCTTTTTCAAGAGGCAGGTTTTGCAATGTTCTTGCAACTTTTTTTGGCATAATATCGTCTTGCTTTCGTGTAGATCTGGAGTATAGGTCAGCCGCACTTTCTTGGCAAATCCGGATGGTATCGGCAGCATGATTTTTGATACTGCTCTTTAAGCTTGTGAAATGTTTTCCTGGAGCGGATTGTACGGATTTACGTGCTGGATTCCCTCAGATGTTTCTCGAGAAGTATGATGCCTACAGTGAGGAATATGTCAATGCCTTGCCCCAGATGCGCTATCCGGTTCTTCTTGAAGAAAACGAAGACTGTCTGGTCGTAGAAAATTTTCGTAACGGAGTTTATACGGATTCAGAAGGGGTGGAACGAGGCAAATGGGGCCCGTCTCTTATCGACTTTTCCCGGGTGAAATATGGCAAGCTGATGATTACGGTTTTTTATATCCAGGCTTGTCCTATCAGATACTAGGCTGGAGTGGCCAGATGCATTTTGAGTTATTCCTTTGATGCTTTCCGGGACAAGGACATCCCCTGTAACTCACATCCCGTACATAATTTTCAGGTCGGGTAGATGCGCCTGAATTCCGGCCCGAGCAGGTTCAGGAAGTCAATCTGCCAGGGCTCCATCTTGTGGATTTTTGTGAGCCTAGAGGACCTTACACAATTACACAGCCAGATCGATTCCTTTCGTTTTGCCGTCTGGAATCTGTCACAGGA
>CAZDAM010000162.1:0-4116 GCA_964503595.1 uncultured bacterium | reverse complement strand
AAGAGCAATCAGGACATCAAGCAGGAACTCCAGGTTCTGATGGCAGGCGAGAGCATTACCGTGAACCTTCAGGAACAGGCCGTTTTTGAGAACCTGGAACGCCACCAGGAAAACTTCTGGAATTTTTCTACCAGACGGGCTATCTCAAGGCTGTAGCCCTCCACTTATCCCCCCAAAACCCTCGGCCGGCTGTGGACCTGAAAATTCCCAATCTCTGTAAATCGGTGTGGGCTTTGAAGGTAAGAAAATCGAGATCCTGTGGCACCGAATTTTGGGGATGAACCCGACAGAATCTGTCAGTCAGGCTATGCCCCTACGGAAGGCCTGGAAGGGTAGTTTTTTGACCTCATGCTATACTCAAAAAGCAATGAAAAAATTCTTCAATACAGCTGGAGCCTGCCAAACGGATATTCATTACTATTTGAACGTCTCTTTGGTCTTGCTCCTTTCCTGGAACTGATCCGTGCCAGAAAATGCTTCACACATCACGCTCCAAGGCAGAGTGGCAAGACCACCTCTGATGAACATGTACGCGGCTCTCAGGACGTCAGCTGAAAAGGCAGAGAATATTGAAACAAAGGTATCGTGATGCCGACGAGTGAAATGAAGAAAGAACCATCTCGTTCTGAATCCGGAAATTCTGCTCGAGCCACGGCCCTAGAGTATTTTGGGCTGGTCCATACCAGCAGGCGTGGATTGCTCTGAAGTCCTCGTTCTCAAATCGCAGAGGCAGACTTTTGAAAAACTTGATGTTATTGGTGTGTTCGATACTTATCAGGTTTCAGGGAAAGCGGCTTATTCCATGAGACAAGGCAGGGTGGAATACCGGCTTCCAGGCCACATTCATCTGATCGCCGATTTCTTTCGAGATGCTCACAGAGCTGGCCTTGAACTGATTCAGAGCGAAGAAATTATCCCATCCGGCTCAGAAAAGTCAGAAAAAACGGTCCGTCTGAGATCTGTACTTCTTTACTTTCAATTCCGAAGAGCCAGACACCTCCGCTTCAGATTCTAAAGAATTGTTCGGGCTTTCTGGGGGTCTGGTTGTGGGGAGGATACTCATTGGTTACGATAAGGGAATGGCAGGAGAAAAACTTAAGCGGCATCTGGAAAGTCTTCGTTCCGGGGACACAGGGGTTAAGGTTTTAGCCCTGATGCAGCTTCAGTCCACTTCCATGGAAGAGTTGGAAGGGGCGCCAGGATTTGAAGAGCTTCTGGCTGATCTTCTGAATCTGAAAGATGCCACGGATCGGGATGTTCGTTTTCTCTCAGCAAAAGTCATTGGCCGCCTTCAGAAGTTCTTTCAGATGGGAGACGGCCCAAGCAATCCCTACTATGGACTGAGTGAGGAACAGAGTCTGTCCCGACTTGAGAACGAAGGGGATCCGGTAGTTCTGGCCAGGGTTCTTCAGCATCTATCCAGACCTGCAAATGTCCGGCACTGGAAGATTGTCGCTCATCTGCTTCAGCATGAAGATGAAAGGGTCAGGGCCAATGCGGTCGAATTTTTCGATCGCCACTGGGAAGGTCCGCTTGAGAGGTTTCTGAGCCCTCTGATCGAGGGTGCCAGCAACCGGGTAAGAGCCAATGCTCTTGTGGCTCTGGGAAAACGCCAGATTGAAATTGTGGAAGAGCCTCTTTTAGCAATGCTGGCTGATAATTCTTTGGCTATGCGGGAAAGCGGAATCTGGTGCCTGCAGAATCTACCCGGGCGGAAGGTTTTTCTTCCCTGGGTGAAGACGGCTCTTCTGGAAAGCTATGTGCCGATTGCCTCTCGGGCCGTGGAGCTGGTTCCTCGCTATCGTGAAAAGGATGTCCTGGAAACCATGCAGGAGCTTTTCTTTGAGACATCCTCAAAAGCTTTAAAGCAGAAAATTTATGCGGTTTGGAAGCAGTCCGGACTTCCGCCGGATCGCAAGGCCGAGATCGAAGAAGAGTTACGTTCTCAGCAGTATCACAGAATCGGGGTAGAGATTTTTAATGAGCTTTCCGGCATGGAAATCTATGATCCAAGACTTAGGGCCCATCACTTCCTGATTGTACGGCACAAGGATGAGATGCGGGTTCTTCTTGCATCAGATACCAGCCGGGATCCATCCCGTTCCCATTTGATGAGAGCTGCCAGCAAAGGTCTGAAACATGCCTATATTGCTCTGGGGCGCACGGCTTTTGACCTGCATCACAACGAGGATTACTTCTTTGAGCAGTGCCAGAAGGCCGAGAAGAAAATATCCACTTTTCTGAACAGTCTTCCTAATATCTGATTTACGCGGAATATCTGTATTTTTCTTCTGGTTTTTCGATTTTTGTGTCAGTGGGCTTTTCGATGGAACATTTTTCGACCTGGCTTTCAGGTTAACTGGAGTGTGAAAAAAGGATCGGGCAGGATTCGTTTGACCTTAACCCGTGCTGGAGATTCTCGCCTGACTGGATCGGAACTGATTCTTAAGAGAAAAAAATAAAGTATGTACACGCAGAGCAAATTGAAATTCGTGAAGCCTCCTCAGGCAGAGAGTTCGAAATTTTTCCTCTCGTTTGAACTGAATGAAAGTCAGGATATGGGTGAAATTGCCAGCAGTGATCGTCATGCCATCCAAAATGATTTTCCCAGAATCCAATAGCAGGACTACCTCTTTCTGATGTTTTTGAAATGGACGCTTTGTGAGGTCGAGCCTTCCCGGAAAAAAGGTCTTTCATGAAGCCCAGAAATTATGAAGATTTTTTTAGAGCAATTTACACAACTACATAGCTACATCAATTCCTTTCCTTTTGCCGGTTGGAATCTGTCACCGGACAAGGGGAAGACATAATTCTGGTCCACGCCGTGAGATCCTTGCTGGATACACCTGTCACAGGACAGGTTGAAAGCGGAACGTGTCAACCTAATTTGAGCCAGCCCTTTAAAAATTAAATTGCTTTCTTGATGACCCTTTGCAGGGTCGGGAAATTGACCCCCTTGCCGATGGTGTCCCGATCAGCATCCTCTGGCACCAGATTGATGCAGACCTTTGCAGGTGGCATTTGCACTACCGGACGGCCTTTTCTGAAACGCTGCGGATAGAGCTCATACATATTATCCAGCGCCGCCTGCCTGACTTGGTCTACTTCACGGTATTCACCGCTGAACACCTGCTGCGGTGTAAACCCAGCCAGACTTACCTTTCCCCAGTCCGGGGTATGCAGGCGCGAGGACAGACTTGAGTCCGAATTGGGATAAAACAGTTTTGCCAGAGACTCTTCATCCAGTTCTTTGGGCAATGGCCATGACAAACCGAGTTTTTTTGCCTGGACCAAAAGTTTTGGATCGCACCAACACTGACTTTTGTGCCTGCTGAAATTTCTCGGATTGAGAGATTGGCTGCCAGACGCAGCCGAAGAATGTCACGGATTTTCCGCATTGAAATCCTCCTGGTGGGCATACTTCCTCCTTTCAGGGGGAGGAAGCATACGAGGTTAGGAGTTCAATGCTCTGGGAAGATTCTGATTGATCGTGAACATGAATACCGATTCTGAAAATTCTTTAAAAGTGTTCACGATCCATCAGAATAGGTGTTCACCATCAGCCAGAATACGCAGGGAAGACAAAAACCGGATTTTCTCAATTGATTTAAAATCCTCGCTTGACATACTTCCAAATCTCATTATGCTTCAATTGCATTCCATTCACAAGCTGGGAGTTGATCCATGAAAAAACTGTTTTTAAGTCTGGCATGTGCTTCGGCGCTCTTGAGTCCATTACATGCTGAAACCGATCTTCTGGAATTAAAAGCCTCCGAAGTAAAGAATCTTCAGATGATGAGCAACAATCATGCTCCGAAGACTGTGATTGTGGTTCGCAATCGCAGCACTGCCGGATTCGTGGATAATCTCATTCAGACCCTCAAGAAAATCAATCAGGAAGACAATGCCGGTATTAGGCTTCACGTAATCGTCGATTCCAGCTGGTCTGCTTCCTCCTTCAAGCAGCAATTGCAAAGCCAAGACCTTCTGGGAAGTCTGGTCGAGGTCAACGAAGAATTCTACACATCGGATCAGTGGATGCAGGACTGGGGCGAAATTCTCGTGGCTGAGCTTCAGGATGGCCAGCATGTTCAGGCAATTTTTGACTCCAATCGT
>CAZDAM010000161.1:324-4119 GCA_964503595.1 uncultured bacterium | reverse complement strand
TCCTTGGTGCAGTAGCGTCTCCAGGTGATGCCTCGGGAAGATTTTTCCTTATCACCGACAATCAGGATATTGGGATTTTTCTGGGTAATGGCCTTGCGGACTTTTTTGCCGAAGGAGTCCCCGGAATCATCCACGCTGACCCTGAATCCCTGATTCTTCAGAATGGCGGCAATTTCATGGGCATAATCTTCAAAGGCTTCTCCAACCGGGACGACTTTTGCCTGAACAGGTGCCATCCAGGTAGGGAAGGCACCGCCGAAATGCTCAATCAGAAAAGCCAGGAAGCGCTCGTGAGTACCTAGCGGGGCCCGGTGAATAATATAAGGCTCGTGCAGCTGCCCGTCTTCTCCGGTGTACTGAAGATTGAAACGGCCGGCGACAGCAAAATCAAGCTGGTTGGTGGAGGCGGTTTCTTCACGACCGATGACGTTGCGGATCTGAAAGTCCACTTTGGGGCCGTAGAAGGCGGCTTCGCCATGCTCGGCCTTGTACTCGATATTCATTTCTTCCAGGCAGTCACGCACGATTTTTTCTGCAAAGCCCCAGCGTTCTTCATCCGAGATGAACTTACCGGTATCACTGGCATGCAGGGACAGGCGGACCCAGTAGCGGGAGATGCGGAATTTCTCGTAGTAGTCCCGGTGCATTTTCAGGACTTCCTTGAATTCCTCGCGAACCTGATCCTCACGGCAGTAGATGTGAGCATCGTTCATGGAAAGGGCCCTGACCCTCAGAAGGCCGGAGAGAGCTCCGGAGTGCTCATAACGATAGCAGGTTCCGTACTCGGCCAGTCTGAGAGGAAGCTCGCGGTAGGAGCGGGGACGGGAGCTGAAAATCTTGTGATGGTGAGGACAGTTCATGGGCTTGAGATAGTAATTCTCCCCATCAATTTCGATCGGGGAATACATGGTGTCCTTGTAATAGGGAAGGTGACCACTGGTGTAATAAAGGTTTTCCTTGGTGATATGAGGGGTAGAA
This sequence comes from uncultured bacterium, assembly GCA_964503595.1. Classification (GTDB taxonomy): domain Bacteria; phylum Muiribacteriota; class UBA6191; order UBA6191; family UBA6191; genus CAZDAM01. The sequence continues at coordinate 3,141 of CAZDAM010000161.1, read as the reverse complement.
ACCCGCTGATATCCAGCCTGGAATTCGACTTCCTTGGCATAGGCTTCCAGTTCTTCCCGAAGCACGGTCCCGTTGGGAAGCCAGAGAACCAGTCCCTGACCGATCTCATCATCAACCGTGTACAGGTCAAGCTCTTTTCCCAGCTTGCGGTGATCGCGCTCCTGGGCCAGGCGGCGCTCTTCCAGAAACTTGTCCAGATTTTCGCGGCTTTCAAAGGCCAGGGCGTAGATCCTGGTCAGCATGGGACGATCGGAGTCCCCCCGCCAGTAGCTTCCGGCGATGGAATCGAGCTTGAAGCAGTCGTGAGGGATTTCAGAGGTGGATTCGACGTGAGGGCCTTCGCAGAGATCGATGAAATTGCCGTTGGTGTAGAAAGAGAGTTCTTCTCCTCGCTCGGAAAGCTCGGTGCAGTATTCTGACTTCAGAACCTGTCCCATCTCTTCGAGCATGCCCAAGGCTTTTTCCCGATCCATGATCTGACAGGAAAATTCCTGACCCTGGCGGATGATTTTTTTCATGCGCTTTTCAATGTCCTTGAAATCCTCGGGCGTAATGGGCTCTTTGAGACGGAAGTCGTAGTAAAAGCCGTTGTCGACCGGGGGGCCGAAGCCTAGCTCGGCATCCGGGCGGATCTGCAGGACGGCCTGGGCAAGAATGTGGGCCAGACTGTGACGCATGCGGTACAGTTTGGGGTTGGCGATTTCTTTGTGGTTTGTTTTGTGTTCAGCTTCCATAGGTTTCTCCGGACAGCATAGTATCGTTTTCGGTGTTTTTTGTCATCAATGCTTGGTGGATTCGGGTAAATCCGGAGTTGTTCTTGAATTGGAACGACTTGGCGATCCGGATTGAATCCTGCTAAATTCACTCTATTTAGGAGGAAATATGAAATTCTTGAAGGCTCTGATGTTTACAATGATGGCCGGATTTGCTTCAGCCAGTGATAAAACCACAGATATACAATCTGGGAATGACGCGGGTGTTGAGACTCAAGTGGCTAAGGATGCCCGAATTCAGTGGACAGGCGCAAAAATCACCGGAGAGCACACTGGAGGTGTTTCTCTGAAGGATGGCTGGCTTAAAAACAGAGGCGGCAAGGTTGCGGAAATCTATCTGGAAGCAGATATGAACTCCATGACCAACGATGATGTAAAGAGTCCGGAATGGAATCAGAAACTGGTGGATCATTTGAAGTCCGATGACTTTTTTGGAGTCTCTGCCCATCCGGTAGCCAAGCTGCATGTGCATGAAATCACCCCGGTTGAAGGCACTGAATATGTGTTTGTCTCCGATCTCACCATCAAAGGCACTACGAAAAGAGTCATTTTCAAGGGCAGGATGATGACCATGGATCATGGCATGCATTTGAAGGCCGAGCTTGATGTGGATCGTACGGACTACAATGTTCGCTATAACTCTGGTTCTTTCTTTGAAAATCTGGGTGACAAACTGATTTATGATGAATTTGAACTGGATTTCAACGTGCCTTTTTTCAAATCAGACAAGAAATAAGTCTGATAAAAGTCAAAAAAATAGAACGCTGCCCTCTGAGGTGGCGTTCTGTTTTTTTAAGAAACTTTTTTATCCGGCCCTGACCAGAAGAATTTCCACAGGTGCCTGAGTCTGAAGTTCCCGCTTTGCCTCACGCATGGGTTTGATGGCTTTTAGCTCGACTCTAAGTTCGTAGACCGTGTTTCTCAAGGCTTTCACTTCGGCCATGATTTCGGGAAAAGGGCGATTTTTGAAGCGCCCCTCATCCATGACCAGAACCGTCTTTGTAACCTGCCAGTCTCCCCGGTAGCCATAGTCTGATCGCCAGTGAGCAGGCTGGGAAAAGTAGGCAAAGGAGTTCAGAAAATAAGGGCGGACATGGGTTGGATCCTCCCATGCATCATCAGAAGAACCATAAGGCAGGTGAAAATGGGCCGTTGCTTCCGGTTTGGCACAGCGGTAGAGTTCCTGCATCAGTGCCATGGTGTCTTCAATGTGTTCAATCAGGTGCAGCCCTAAAAAGTGATCCACAGAATTTTCTTCAAAGGGCAAAGGTGTGGTGCGGCAGTTTCCCAGGTCGGCAACAACGTCCACTCCGGGCAGTTTCTGGCAGTCCAGATTGACAAAACCTTCCCGAATATCAAGGCCACAACCGAGATTCACTTGCAGATACATGGAATTTCCTTCCCTTCTTCGCCATCATAAAGTTCGGCGCCATGAAGGTGATTTTGTATATGCTCCTGTTGTTTGTGTGCTTATCGGCTGGCTTTGCGCTTGCCGGTAAACTGATTCTGCTGCACTGGGAATTATGACAAGGACCCGTCCAACCCGTGAATTTACCGGACTTCATCTGGTTTGCCATCCTCTCTTGGCTCCTTCTTTGAAAGGGGCTCCGGGTTTTATCAGGTAAGATGGATCAGCGCAAACGCAGGTCCACGACCATCAGGCTCTTGCCAGTCCTTGGATTGGTTTTGGGCTGGAAATTGTGATCGGCAGACCATTCGACAATAGGGGCCAGATCATCAAGATACAGCGTTGCCCGCAGGTCACGACAGTGCTTGAGAAGGTGCTGGGCCAGCTCTTCAGGTCTCAGAATCAAATCTGTGCGGCAGGTAATTCGGATCAGATCCTTTCCATCCATTCCGGAGCGAACCTCGGCCTGCCAGAGACTGTCGGGAGCCACTTCCTGCATGAGTTCGGCCAGTTCGCTGTGAAGAATACGGCAGGAAGCAAACAGAAGAACATCATCCACACGGCCAAGAAGTTCAAAGAGGGGGTCTTGGGAACCACATGGGCAGGGCTCTTCAATCATGCGGATACGACCACCGG
>CAZDAM010000161.1:0-314 GCA_964503595.1 uncultured bacterium | reverse complement strand
GATGAACCTGAGCGGCAAACAGATGGTGAATGCCGGGAGAGGACCGGGGGCACTGCCACCCAATCGGCCCGGCGTCGACACTGGCATATCCGGCGGAAGCAAAGACCTGTGTTCCAAAGACCCGGGACAGCTTTTCCCGAGCCGAGGAACGCAGCATTTCACCGGCATAGAAAACAGCTGGAATCCTGATATCCAGCCTTTGAGCTTCAGCCAGCTCTGCCAGGTTCAGAAGGAGGGTGGGAAGGCCGAAAACAGCATCGACTTCAAAGCGGCTAAGAGTTTTCAGGATGAATACGGGCTCGGCCAGGCCTCCT
>CAZDAM010000160.1:0-4168 GCA_964503595.1 uncultured bacterium | reverse complement strand
CACCCCCACGTCCGGCACTGGTGTCTGCCTTTTCGCATTCTATGGCTCAAATCATTGGTATCCCTGTTCCTTCCTTGGCCTATGAAGATCTGAATCAGGCGATCTGGGATGCCGTTCAGAAAAAAACTCCTCATAAATTTCTGAATGTGAATGTCCATGCGATCAATCTTTGTTTTCAGAATCCAGAATTCTATGAGGCCCTGCTTCAGGCAGAACTGGTATTTTGTGATGGAGAAGGGGTTCGCCAGTTTTTAAGGCGACAGGAGTCGCGTTTTGCTCCAAGAATCACCTATGCGGACTGGATGCCGGATTTTCTTTCCTTTTCCGCTCAAAAAGGCCTGAGGCTTTTTTATTATGGCTCGACTCAGGAGGTTGTGGAGAAGGCGGCCCGGAATTCTATGAACCAGCACCCCGGGCTTCAGATTGTTGGAACCCATCATGGATTTACCGAGGACCTCACAGCAATCCTCGATGAGCTCAAGCCGGATGTCCTGATTGTGGGAAGAGGAATGCCCCGTCAGGAAATCTGGATTCAGAAACATTTTCGGGATTTGCCGCCCATGGTGTACCTGGCTGGAGGGGCTGTCTTTGATTATCTTGCGGATGCTATCCCCAGAGCCCCGCGTTTTATGTGTGATTCCGGGCTGGAATGGCTGTTTCGGCTGTTTTATGAGCCCAGACGTATGTTTGTCCGTTATGTCGTGGGAAATCCGCTTTTTGCTTTCAGGATGTTTTGGGGGGTCAAGCCTCGTACCGGGAGACAGAAGCCGGATTGAAAGCGAATTCTGTTTCCAATGACCATACTCATACCGTAGGATGCACGCGCCATGAATATCAAACCGGAAAATATCAGAATTTTTTCAATTATTGCTCATATTGATCACGGAAAAAGCACGCTTGCCGATCGCATCATTTCCATGACAGGTACGGTGGAAGACAGGGTCATGAAAGCCCAGCTTCTGGACAGTATGGATCTGGAAAGAGAAAGAGGGATTACGATCAAATCCCAGGCGATTCGCTGTCTTTACAAGGCTAAAAACGGAGAAACCTATTGCTACTTCCTGATCGATACTCCGGGGCATGTGGACTTTACCTATGAGGTCAGCCGCGCTCTGGCTGCCTGCGATGGAGCTATTCTGGTTGTAGATGCCGCTCAGGGAGTACAGTCCCAGACCATTGCCAACCTGTATCTGGCTTTGGACAACGAGCTGGAAATTCTTCCGGTTGTCAATAAAATTGATCTGCCGGCTGCCCGCCCCGAGGAAGTGGCTGAAGAGGTCGAGGAAATTCTGGGGATTGATGCCACCGAAGTGGTTCCGGTCAGTGCCAAGTCGGGGATCAACATCGATTTGCTGCTGGAGAGAATTCACGAGGCATTCCCACCCCCGAAAATGGAGCCGGATGCCCCTCTGAAAGCTCTGGTTTTCGATGCCAAGTATGACTCCTACCGTGGTGTGATCGTTTATTCCCGTGTCTACGAGGGGAAGATGAAGGTGGGCACCCAGGTTCGGATGATGGGAACCAAAACCATTTACGAAATTACTGAGACTGGGATCTTTACGCCAGGCGAAACCAAAATCGATTCTCTGGAAGCCGGGATGGTGGGCTATTTCTGTGCCTCCATCAAATCTCTGGAGGATGTGCAGATTGGAGATACTGTCACCGAGCAGAAGAATCCTACCAAGGCACCTCTGGCCGGTTTCAAGCCGGTTCGCCAGATGGTTTTCTGTGGACTCTATCCTGTGGATTCCGATGAATACGAAGATCTGAAGGTGGCTCTTGAGAAAATGAAGCTGAATGATTCGGCGATTTCCTATGAGCCGGATACATCTTCGGCTCTGGGGTTTGGCTTTCGTTGTGGCTTTTTAGGGCTCTTGCATTCGGAAATTGTTCAGGAGAGGCTTGAGCGGGAATTTAATCTTAACCTTGTTGCGACAGCGCCCAGTGTGGTCTACAGGGTTGTTCTGAATGATGATAGCGTCATGGAAGTTGATAATCCTTCCAAGCTGCCTTCTCCCAACCTCTACCAGAGAGTGGAAGAGCCCTATGTGAAGGCAACCATTTACATGCCCAAGGACTATATCGGGGTCATTATGGACCTCTGTGAGAAGAAACGGGGCAAGTATGTGGACATGAAATATCTGGATAAGACCAGGGTCATGCTGATATACGAAATCCCTCTTTCCGAGATCGTGATTGATTTTTACGATAAGCTCAAATCCTACTCCCAGGGCTATGCGTCGCTTGATTATGATCTGATTGGTTATCGGCCGGGCAAGCTGGTTCGTATGGAAATTGCCATCAATGGGGATCCCATCGATGCCTTCACCATGATTGTGCCTCAGGAATTTGCCTATCAGAGAGGCCGGGAGCTGACAGAGAAACTGAAGGAACTGATTCCCAAGCAGCAGTTTGAAGTTCCGATTCAGGCTATGATTGGTGCCAGAGCGATTGCCCGTGAAACCATTTCGGCCCTGCGTAAAAACGTATTGGCCAAGTGTTATGGTGGAGATATTACCCGGAAGAAAAAACTTCTTGAGAAGCAGAAAAAGGGTAAGAAGCGCATGAAGATGGTGGGTAGTGTGGAAGTTCCCCAGGAAGCTTTCCTGGCTGTTTTGAAGCTTTCAGATTAGTGCCATCCTGGGTCTTGCAGTCACTGGGCCGGTTCGGCCTTCTGGTTTTCAGTGTCCTTCTGATGACGGCTCTGCTTTTGTTCTCGATCCCGGGAAGCTCTGTTCTGGGACGTTATGATCGTGGAATCAGTCAGGAAGAGCTTCTGGAGTTCCAGGCCCGTGAAGGTGGCCTGGAACGGGTTCTGAGATTGATGCCCAGAGTCCTTGTTCTTAATCTGGGAACCAGCCGGGTCAGTGGGGAAGAAATTCGGCCAGAGGCTTTCAAGCGGCTGTTATCGACCCTGCAGCTCAGTCTTGTAGCTGGCTTGGGGTTCATTGTTTTTGGGGTTTTTGCTGCCCTGCTTTCAGTTCTGTTTATCAGAACAGAGCCCTGGCTGAATATGGCCTCCAGTCTGATTCTGTCTATACCCTCCTTTGGTATCGGGGCAATTTTTATTCTGGTATTTCTGATTTACGGCAACCTTTCCTTCTTGAATCAGGGTCCGTTGGGGATTCTTCTTCCTGCAATGACTGCGGGCCTTCGGCCAGCGGCCCAGCTTTACCGTGTTTTGCGGCAGAAGTTGACGGAGATTCTGGGTATGCCTTTTATTCTGACGGCCCGGATGAAGGGACTGAGCGAAGAGGAAGTGCACGCAAAGCATGCATTGAGGGCAGCGGCGGCCCCGGCCCTGGCTCTGGCCGGCTCGGAAATGGGGCAGCTCATGACCGGGGCTGTCGTTGCTGAAACCCTGTTTGCCCGTAAAGGTCTGGGAACCTGGATTCTGCAGGGGATCGGCAATCGAGACCCCGAAGTTCTGCTGGCTTCCGTATTCTTGAGCGCTTTGGGCGTGGCTTTGATGAACCTGCTGGCCGATCTTCTGATGGGCGTTCTGGATCCTCGTCTGAAAAAAGGGGATGCATGCGCCTGATGGCCCTGCTTCTGCTGGCTTTTGGGGGATTGTCCTTATGGCTTGAGGATGGGACTTCCCAGAATTTGGGACTGATTTTAAGTCCGGGGACAAAAGAGCACCTTCTGGGGACGGACTGGCTGGGGAGAGATGTTCTTCAAAGGCTGGTTCATGGGGCTTGGTCGACGCTTGGTACTGGAATTCTGGCGGCCCTGATCAATCTGGTTCTGGCCTGTTTTTGTCTGCCGCCGATTCTGTTTGGAGGATCACGCTGGGATCGTAGGGTCAGCTTGATGGTGGATTTTTTTCAGGCCATTCCCCCGCTTCTGGCTGCGATTCTTCTGGCTTATTTTCTGGAAGCCGGAAGAGGAGGGGTTCTGCTGGCTCTCTGTTTTTCTGGATGGACCATGGCGGCGCGGGTTTTTCGGGCTCAGGCTCTGGAGATTCGCCAGTCCGAATGGTTTGAAGCGGCAATTGCGCTGGGGGCCCGTAATTCGGATCTTTTTTTTCGGCATGCCTGGCCCAATCTATTGCCGACATTCTGGAATCTTCTGCCCATTCTGGTTGCCCAGATGATTCTGGCTGAGGCGACCCTGGCATTTCTGGGGCTAGGAAGTCCAGATGGTTTGAGCTGGGGAGCCCAGATTT
>CAZDAM010000159.1:0-4251 GCA_964503595.1 uncultured bacterium | reverse complement strand
CGAGATCCTCTTTTTCTGGGTCGCGCGCATGGACAGGCAGCCCCCGCCCCCAACCCCGAAGGTGATGCCCATTCCACTGGTTTTGTTTGGACGGCCATAGCCACCCGAGAAAAAGCTGCATGTACTGAGGGCACGAGGAGGAGGAACCCAGCTCAGCCCTTCCCAGTCTCCGGGTTCCAGATAGGAGAGTCCCTGGGCTTCGGGATTGTTGGTTCCATCTGGAGCTCCCTCTACATCCAGATAGTAGGGGCCCTGCATGAAGACCCGACCCTTGCCTCTGGCTTTCAGGACGAGACGACCTGGACGGTTTAGCTCGCTTTGCTGTTTGGCCACCGGGGTATTGCCCCCGGCAAACAGGACGAATTCCTTGGCGATCGGCTCATTGTTGATGACCTTGAAATCTCGGCTTACACTTATGGTGCGTTCGGCTTTTCCGTAGCGGACTTTAGTGCTTACGGTATAAAAACCGACGAAGTCTCCGGCAGGAGGGGCTCCTCCGGGTTGCAGGGGGTCCTTGTAATAAGCGGCCGGATTATCATAGAGATTCAGGGTTGAGAACTTCATGGGAACGAAGGAATGGAAGCGTACCCGGATGAAGTCTATCGAAGCATCGTATTTTTCCCTGAGTTCCAGACGATCAAAATCCACGACCCGGACTCCGGCCTGGGCCCCCCCCGGATCCGGGTTGGCATAGGGGTCTTTGTCAGAGCCTCCGTAAAGATGCTTGAGAGGGTCGATTTTGTTGGTCAGCTCCAGTTCGAATTCCTTGGCCTGGAACAGGTTTCTCAGAAGTTCCTGGCGCAGTGGAGAGGGAGCCAGATTCTGAACCGGATTGGAAAGTTCCTGGCTCAGATAGACCATGGCATCTTCGATGACAGCCTGGCCGATCATCTTGGCGTGCATGTGGTGGTTCACCAGGGCGTTGAGTGTATAGGTTGTAGTGGCGCTGTTGCTTAAAACCAGGATCAACAGAGTCAGGATCGTAACAACCCCCAGCACAATGGGGAGAAACATACCCTGCCTGGAAAGGGACACCCTGGCTTTCATGGGCGACCGGATCGGGGAGCCTGCCAGTAGGTTTCGAGTTGTGAGTCAATATCCTGAAGGCCCTGGTTCATATCTTTTGTGGTGACAACACGATCCAGCTGGTTGGTAACATTGACGGCAGCTGCATTGCGCATTCTCTTCAGTTCCGGGTGAAGTCCGCCATTTTCCTTGAACATGGTCATGGTGGCCTGGGCCATGCCCAGCATATTGGCCCGGTTGCTGGTGAGCATATCGTAGCGCTCCTGCATCTGGGCCCGTTTGTCCGGATCTTCGGCCAGCTTGGTTTTCATGGAAATTTCCAGAACCCTGGCCTGATAATCCAGACTTTTGCTGGAGGCTTCCATGAAAAGCTCGGGCCAGCCGGACTTGCCTGCCAGAGTTCCGATATAACCCCAGATTTTTTCCTTGTAGATCCAGTTTTTGGGATCCAGTCTGTTTTCGATATCCAGAAGAATTTTGAGAGCAGCGTCCGGATCATTATTGGCAGCTGCTTCCTTGGCCTGATCCATTTCGGCTTCGAATTTCTGTTCTTCGGCTGCCAGAACCTTGAGCTGGATATACTCTTCATTCACAAAGCCCTGGGCTCTGAGCTTATCGCGGATTCTCTTCTGGCGTTCTTCAAGGCTTGGTTTGGAAAGGCCCCGGACATCGGACAGAAATTTCGGATCGAGTCCGAAATAGGGATCAAACTCTCCCATGAAAGAGGAGTTTTCCTCATCTTCGCCTTCCCGGCTGGCAAACAGGCTACCGCTGTCCGAAGAGAAGGTTCCCCCGGAAGAATCTCCTCCTGAGGAAGAGCCGGAGAACATTTCCAGAGTGGAGCGGGGGGGAGTGTAGGGGGTTGGCGTTTCTTCCAAAAGAACTTCCTCATCCGCGGAAGTCAGCAGAACATCCTGGGTCTGGGCCGGAGACTTTCCTCCTCCCAGAAGAACCCAAAGGAGTCCCAGGAAGAGAGCGCACACAAAAAGCAGGATATAGAGGCTGGTACGGCTCATCAGAAGCGCAGATCCCGGTCCAGATGTCCGAAGTACTCGGCGTACTTGTTATCGTAGATGGCTTTATAGGACCAGATTTTTGTGTAAATCTCCACCTGGGGGGTGATCTGGTTTTCCCGTTCGTAAGGGTCTTCTGCCATCATGTGTACAGCGACCATGGAAACATTCCACTGCATGCCATCCGAGCCTCCCAGTTCGCCAATCGAGTTGAGCTGTCCGGAAACCGGGTCATAGCCATAGTAGTCCAGTTTGAAGTAGGTGACTTTTTCCGCCAGACGGCGGGGCTGGCCAACGGGCACCAGATTGCTCAGATTGTACTGGTCAATGAAATAGGGGGCATTGTTCGGGGAATCGGAAGAAAGCAGAATGCCTTCCTTGGTCTGCCTTTTGATTTCTCCGGCATTCCCACCCTCACTGGTAGCCATGTCCTCTCCGAAATACTCGTATTCCACAAAAAGGGCCGGCTGCTTGATGGTGGTCTGCTGGCCTTCGAGATAGTAGGGGAACACAGGGTTTTCCGAGTTCAGAAGGTAGACATCATTGGTGATTTCCCCCTTGAAGCGGGCCAGAATCATCTTCTGGTTGCTGGCATTCAGAAAGGTGATGGAAGCGTTGACATCCTGAACCATATTTTCCAGGGCGCTTCGGATACCGGTCTGCAGGTTGATGGTCTTGGTGGTTTCATCAACCAGGTACTGACCCTTGATGCCGATTCGGACAACAGCTCCCACAACGACCATGATCAGGCCGGTGATGACCAGAATTTCAATCAGGGTAAAACCGGAACGTCTTTGCATTATTTGTACCCCGAAAGATGATGGTTGCCTACCAGAGTGCTCAGGCTGTAGAGATAGCGGTTTTCCTTACGATCCTGTTCACCTTTTTCGTACCAGCGGATTTCCACTTCTATTTTCTTGAGGCGTTTGCCTTTCTTGGTGATGGTGATTTTGCGCTCAAACCGGGAATACTGGGCAGGGTATTCGCCTTCTCCGACCTGAAGACTGCTGTCAATTACGGATTTTCCGATATTGGTGCCCACCCTGGTGCCGGCCTGGGCTCCACCGGACAGGGTTCCGCTCAGACTGGATGAATTTTTGCCCTTCCCCCCTCGGGGAACGATTTTCAGAAGCTCCTCGGAGACAACCGGCCCCTGAATCTTGTCCCATTCCTTGGACTCAAGCAGATCGTAGGGAATGGACATGGTCTCTTCGATGGTTTCACGGGCCAGCTGGACAGCGACATAGGCAAATTTTGCCTTGGTCACCTTGATTCTTTCTCCGATGATGACGTTGTAGAGAGGCAGCATCGAAAGAGCGAGAATGCCCATGACAATAACGATTTCAATCAGGGTAAAGCCCCGTTTCTTAGAGTGAGTCCACGAAATTGACGACACCGTCATCTCCACTTCCCAGAGGGTTTCTGACATCAACACTGGAGAAAGCCTCAATCTTGGGGCTGATGGAGATCCAGATGAAGTCCTTGTAGTCCTCCGGGTTTTCCTTGGCCAGAAGATCATTATCGTACATGACATGCATGCCATCCGTCAGTTCATCCTTGCGAATGGTACTGGTGATGTAATTGCCTTTCAGTCTCAGGGTCTTTTGGGGATCGATCCCGGTCATTGAAAATACAGAAGCCACCAGATCGTCCGAATCGACCTTCAGAAGGCTCATGGGGTTGGTGGAGGAATACCAGATGCTCAAGGCATCATCCTTGGGATTCTTGGGTTTGATGCTTTTGACCATGACATCCGGGGACATCATGTCAGAGCCAATGGTACTCAGATAGCCCTTGCCGATGTACTTGATATCCTTTTTCAGATTCATGTCATCGACCCAGTAAACTCCATCCAGAAGCAGGGTGTCAGCCTTCCAGAGAGCTTCATCCATATTGGCGACATGGCGCACGGCAGCCCTTGGTATTGAACGGAATCCGGAGGGAAAGGCATTGGGGATATCAGCCGGGTTCAAAACTCCCTTGGCATTCAGGCTGGAGCCTCCCAGAGAGCCAGCTAAAAACTGGGTGGTCAGTTGCTGACCCACGGTTTTCATGATGGTTCCCAGAGCTTTGGTTGAAAACTGGGTGATATTGCCAGCTCCCCAGGAACCGGCGATATCCATGACGGCCCCCAGAATCGTCATCATCCAGTTGACCTCGGGTTCTTCATCGCCCTTGAAGGCATAGTAGTCCTGAATCGGACCGCCTTCCG
>CAZDAM010000158.1:0-4269 GCA_964503595.1 uncultured bacterium | reverse complement strand
AAAATCTGATGACGCTTTGTTCCAGGCATCATACTCTGGTGCACGAAAGGAGCCGAGAGTAAAATCCATAGCAAGGAGCGTTTGTTTCTTTGATTTTTTGTAAAGTGCTCTAGCTGGGAGCTTCACCCCCGGGGGGTGAGAATTTTTTACACTTCTATCCTGCCTTCGTATTTGATCGCCATCTGATTTAAGGAGGCACCTTTGCAGTCACGGATACTCATAATCCATTTTCTGCTCAATCTCTGAATTGCCAGATACAGCATCTTGAACACCCTCGGGAAAAAATCGAAATTCTCACCCATTCACCAAGATTTTGAGAGAATCAATACTTTACAGCGTACAATTCCGTATGTCTGGTTGAACCATCTATGGGTACGATGGCTGTGACCCGGCCTTCATCGTTTTCACCCGAGTATTGATTCACTGGCCTACCGCCAAAACCTGTAGTCGTATATTCCTTCCGCCTATTCGTCCCCAAGATCTTCTTCGCTGACAATCGATGGGGAAGCATCAGTCATATCTGAACTGAAGCGGCCTGAGTGAGTGAATACACTCTCACCAATGCGATCGGCAAACTCAGGGTAATCAACAAAAGGATTGCGGTTTCCCTGTTTTTTGGCAATTCTGTCATTGCGGGCAGATTCAGCCCCGTCAACCGGATCCAGCCGATTCCATTCAAGGAACATGGACACACGGGAATCCCAGAAGTCATGACGCTGGGTTTTCTGCCAGATATTGCGATTGTAATAGCGGGTAAAGAAATAAAGCATGGCCCGAGCCACATTGCCCTTGTCTTCATCGGCGGGTTCAAATTCATCTCCACCGAGACGGCTTCCGGAAATGGTGCTGTAGGAATAGGAAGAACCCACTTCCCCGAACGGATAGGAGCTTCGCATACGGTTTGGAACACTCAGGGAAGGATAGAGATGATGCAGGTCACTGACCATCGGCAGATCCTTGTTGAATTTGGACTGGGGCCAGATATGCTCACAGTTCACGAAATCATCTTCGTAACCGTCGTGATCCTGATCTCCATGCTCAGCATAGCGACCGCCTGATTTGGCGAAGGAGAGACCGGAGTAGATGGTTTTGACCTTGCCCTGAAAATTGTACAGGGAGTCGTAAAGCATGGACTTGGCTTCCTTGTATTCATACTGCCGATACCCCCGCCCGGACTTCTTGTGCAGGGCTTCCAGAAGTTCCTGGCCTCGAAGGCCTTCAAGCTCCTGATACTCAAGAGGAAGAGCAGATCCCCTCTCCCCGTATAGTTCAACAAACAGGTCACGAGAATTGTCTGCATAAGAAACTGGGGCCAGAAGCAGGAATCCAAGGCCAAGTACGGTTTTCAGCATAATCTCCGTCCTAAAACAGGAATTTCGTTCCACCAGATACTACGCCGGGGAGATCCTGCCGGTTGCATCTTTTCACATTCTTCTGAAAAGAATTTTTCCACTCAGCCAAGCGGTGAAACGCCGGGGAAAAAAACGGGAAGCCCGACTCAGAATCCTGTTCAGAATTCCGGGAACATGAACCCTTCTGCCACCAAACATGGCATCAAGCCCCGCCTTGGCAACAGATAAGGAATCCATGGAAGGAGAAGCTCTTAAAACATGGCCCATGCCAGCCGCATCAAAAAACTCCGTGCGGGTAGTCCCGGGACAAAGGCAGCAAACCCTTAAAGAGGTTTCTGAAAGTTCTTCGGCCAGTGCCTCACTGAAATGCAGTACAAAGGCCTTGGAAGCAAAATAAACGCTCATTCCCGGCCCTGGCTGAAACGCCGCTACCGAGGCAATGTTAAGCAGACAGGAGCAGGACTGATTGAGAAGATGGGGAATGAGGGCATGGCAAAGATGAGTCAAGGCCTCGATATTCAGACGCAGCATTTCCTGCTGCCGGGGCCACTCCGATTCATGAAAAAAACCGAAGTCCCCAAAACCCGCATTATTGATCAGGATTTCAAGCTTCAGTTCCCGGGCCTTCCCGATAAGCCCCTGACGAAAAACCTCATCCCCAAGATCGCCAGGAAAAATCTGAACCTCGGAAGAACCAGCCTGAAGGCATTCTTCCCGGACCTTAAGAAGATGGCCTTCTCTTCGAGCTGTGAGTAGCAGGGCATAGCCCCGAGCAGCCAGAAGGAGAGCAAAATCACGCCCCAGACCGGAAGAGGCCCCGGTAATCAGGGCCCATTTCATTTGATCAGGGCCTGAACTGCCCGGAACTCCTTGGCCTCCGAAGTTTTGAGCCATTCAAAGAGAATTGACTCCACGGTAGAAAGAAGTGCCCCTTCACTTTTCATCCGAAGAAGAGCTGTTTCCCGATCCAGATTTTTTCGGGAGGAAACCGCATCCGCCACGACCATGACTTCCCGTTCTTTTTCAAGGTGGTCCAGCACCGTCTGTAGTACACAGACATGGGCCTCGATTCCGCAAACCACGATCTGATCCCGTCCAAGCCCTTCAAAAGCATGTTCGGCATCTTCACACACAGCGGAAAAACAGCGTTTTTCAATCGGATGGAGTCCTTCCAGAACCTCTCGAAGCTCAGAAACAGTTGCTCCCAGGCCTTTGGGATACTGCTCAATCCAGAAAACCGGTATATCCAGAATCTGGGCCGCCTGAATCAGGCGGCGGCACTGCTGGATAAGAATCGCGGAATTCTCAACCAAAGGGGTAAGTTTTTCCTGAACATCCACAACATACAAAACGCTGTTTTCCCGCTTAAAACGCATTACCAAATCTCCATAATCCGATCGTAGAGAGCATCGGCGGTAAAGCCGAAAAACTCCCGGATCTCTTTTTCGGGAGCCGAGGCTCCGTACCGATCCACCGTAATGGCCTTGCCATCCAGCCCTAAAAAGCGGTGCCAGCCATGGCTGACCTGAGCCTCCACGGCAAAACGGTGCCTCGCATGGCGGGCCAGGATCTGATCCTGGTACTCTCTTTCCTGAGCCTCAAAAAGCTCAAAACAGGGAACGGAAACCACCCTGACCTGATTGCCCAAAGCCTCAATCCGGCCAGCAACCTCTAAAACCAACTCCAGTTCGGCCCCGGAAGAGAACAGAATATAATCCAGTTTCTTCGGATCTTTTTCCTGATGCACGATATAGGCCCCTCGGCCCACTCCATCAGCAACAGACATCTTCGTCTGACTGAGTTGGGTCTGGTTCTGGCGGCTTAAGAGATAGGCCTTGGGTCCTTTATGATTCAGGCCTGCCAGCCAGGATGCCCTGGCTTCATTACCATCCGCCGGACGGAAAACCAGCAGATTCGGAATCGCCCTTAAGGCTGAGGCATGCTCAACCGGCTGATGGGTCGGCCCATCCTCTCCCAGAAAAATCGAATCATGGGTGAACTGATAGCTGACGGAAATATGGCTTAGGGCGGCCAGACGAATAGCTGGACGCACATAATCCGAGAAACAGAGAAACGTACCGCAATAGGGCTGGAAGAAACCGGACAGGGAAAGTCCGTTACAGATTGCACCCATGGCAAATTCCCGTACCCCGAACTTGATGTTCCGCCCGCTGAAATCATTGCGGGTCACAAACCCGAGTCCCTTCAGTTCAGTCGAATCCGAACAGGACAGATCCGCAGATCCTCCAATAAATCCGGGAAGCTTCCGGGCCAGTTCCTGAAGAACCTGACTGGATACCTTACGCCCGGCTGCCCTGGAACCTGTCTCAAAGACAGGAAGCAAATCTTCAAGACCACTGAAATCAGGATTTCGCATGGCATCCCAGAGCTGGCGCTTTTCAGGGTATTTTTGTGACCAGGCTTCAAATTCCTGCTGCCAGTCCGCTCTTGTCTGGGCCTGAAGCTTCTGACGGGCGGCAAAATATTCCCCTACACCAGGCAGAATGTGAAAGGTTTCATTCAGAGGAAGGCCAATTCCTTCCTTGACCAGCCTGATTTCCTCATCACCAAGAGGAGAACCGTGGCAGGAGGATGTCCCCTGTTTGTTGGGAGAACCTTTGCCAATTGTGGTTTTACAGACGATCAGCTTGGGCTTCCCGCTTCTTTCACGGGAAAACTCCAGAGCCTCCTGAAGCTCAGTCAGGCTGTGGCCATCGATTTCGCGGACAATAAAGCCATAGGACTCGAAGCGACGGATCACATCTTCACTGAAACATTCATCAATTGGCCCATCCAGACAGATGTCATTGGAATCATAAAGAACCGTGAGATTGTCCAGACCATAGTGGGCCGCAAAAGAAGCTGCCTCCGAGCTGATCCCCTCCATCAGACAGCCATCTCCAGCCAGAGTCACGAC
>CAZDAM010000157.1:0-4336 GCA_964503595.1 uncultured bacterium | reverse complement strand
AGCAATCGCCTACTTTTGAAGCTGCTGCTCTCCCTACTCGACATACCAGTGATTTTTGGGCTTTTGTGCCTGACATGGTGGATGCGCTGGGAAAGTGGGTTCATGGATTTTGACACCGGAGTTCCTCCGCTGCCGCTTTATGCGCGAACCGCGGTTTTCTGCTCTATTTTTCTCTGGATTCTCTTCACCTACAACGGTCTCTACCAAAGAGGTTTCCGCTTCAATTCCGATTATGGATGGCGTCTTTTTGAGAATGTCTTCATCGGATTTCTCTGCTTTTCCTCTCTGGCCTTCTTCTACCGGGATGCCGAATTCTCCCGCACCTTCTTCATCTTGAGCTTTGCCAACATCTTCACCGGCATGAGTGTCTATTCACTGTTTCGCTACAAGATGCTCAAGAATGCTCTCCCAGGACTTTTCCAGTTCAGCCGCATCCTGGTCATCGGGACTGGTGACCGGGCTGTTCAGCTCTACCACTCCCTACAGAAATCCGGCTCGAATCTGAGTCTTGCCATGATTGGCCCATCCACCATCCACCTTCCGGCCAACATCAATTTCATGGGGAGTCTGGAGCATTTTTCCCGCATTGCGGAAGAACACAATATCGACGAAGTCATTCTGGCACTTCCTCAGCATTCTGAAAAACAGTGCCTGAAAATCATTTCCGAGTGTCAGAACCGCAAGATCCGCTTTTCAGTACTGCCCGAACTCTTCAACCCCCTGACCCGACAGCTCTCCATCGGTGATATCATGGGTGTTCCTGTAGTTCCTGTGGGCCAGGATCCTGGAAGCCGCCGTCTTCAGAATGCCATGAAACGCATTTTTGATTTTTCGGCATCCCTTGTGTCCATCATTGTTCTCTCCCCCCTTCTCTTCATCATCTATATCCTGGTCAAACTGGAAGATGGCGGCCCCCTTTTCTATAGACAGGAAAGGGTTGGCATGAATGGTCAGACCTTCTGGATTTACAAATTTCGCTCCATGCGCCAGGATGCCGAGACAAAATCCGGCCCCATGTGGGCTATTCAGGGGGACCCCCGCTGGACCAGGGTCGGGACTATCCTGAGAAAGACTTCCATTGACGAGCTGCCCCAGCTCTGGAATGTCATCAAAGGGGAGATGAGCCTGGTTGGACCCCGCCCCGAACGCCCGATTTTCGTCAACGAGTTCAAACAGAGAATTCCCGGGTACATGCTAAGACACCGGGTTCGCGGAGGACTCACCGGCTGGGCTCAGGTCAACGGACTTCGGGGACAGACCAGTATTGAGGATCGGACAACCTACGATCTCTACTATATTGAAAACTGGTCTTTTCTTTTTGACCTGCGCATCATTTTCCAGACTGTATTCAAGGCTGTTTTTATTCAGTCCGGCTACTGATATGAACCCGCTTTTAAGCATTGTCACAATTACCCGCGATGATCTCAGCGGTGTCCTGGCCACAGTGGAAAGTACAAAAGAACTCCGCCAGAGCGGCTGGACCGAGCAGATCATCGTGGACAGTTCAAACCCTCCTCTGAAGCAATCTGATCTTCCCTCCTGCAAGGGGCTTAGGGCTTTTCACCAGCCCCCCGGGGGGGTCAGCGCCGCCTTCAATGAAGGGATGCGCCGGTCCCATGGAGACTGGATCTGGTTTCTGAACGGGGAGGACACCTTCCATGAGGGAGCCAAAGCATCTTTTCTTCTGAACTATCTCAAATCGACCCTGGCCGATGTCGCCATTTTTGAAATGGAATCTTCAATGGGAATCTCCCAGAGGCCAGCTTTCTTTTCACTCTGGCCTCCGGTCTTCAACTGGGTGCCTCACCCCGCCACCCTCATGCGCCGGGAGCTTCTGGTGCAGCTGGGGGGATTCCGGGAAGACTTCAAAGCGGCAATGGATGTCGAACTCTGGCTGAGGCTTCTGAGCAGCGATGCCAGAACAGATCTGATGAGCATTCCACTGGCACGCTTCGCCCCGGCAGGCTTGTCTTCCAATACCCGGATAGTAGCCATGGAAATCCGAAGAGCGATTTACATCCACCGCCGCCGCCTGCGGACATGCTTTCAAGAGGGCGGGCACAAAATCTGGCGGGCCTGGCGCCACTTCGGGCGCCTGAGCCGCAATTAGATAAATTATTTCCTCAAGGCAATTTTCACCTTAGGGCGGGGCTGACTTATCACGGATGTTCCCTGAGAAGGAACTCCGGGCAGGGCTGCCTCAGACTGGGCCGGGGATGCTCCCGCAACCGGATCAAACTCACGAAAGGCAATTTCTCCCAGCTCGACCAGATTTGCAAGTGATTTCTCAATTCGGTTGAAGCGGTGAATATCCTGCTCCATCCAGGAGCCAAGCTCAATCACTTTGCCGTTTTCTCGTGAAATCATAAGTTGAACCGGCGGCGAATTACGAATCGAACCGTGGGGCTGGCGTTCAAAATAAAGATCAAAAATATCAAAGGGAGGAAGATGCTGATCATCCTTACCAAGTTGCAGGGCAATTTTCTTGAGCTGTTCCCTAAGTTCCTGCGTATCAATCGGATTACTGCAGATCACCATACCGGCATCACAGGTCGTAGCCAGATTTTCATCACCCTGGATATGTTTGAGTTCAAGATGATCCCGACCTTGGCTAGCATCAATCTGACGTCCTTCGGAATTGACTTCACAACCTACAATCACCGGAATGTCCAAAGACAGGGCAATGCCCTTCAGGGATCTCACCGCCGCCCCGATCCCTCCAAAGGAATCTCCCGTGGGAATCCCCTGAAGCGAATCAATCACCAGAATTATTTCCCTACTTTTCAACTGCTCACGAAACTGCCAGATCATCATCTCAATCGAATCGGGACGATCATGCATTGAGCCGCTCATCAGATGAAGATAGGACTGATATTTACTCAGGCGATCCAAAGCCTGTTTGAGTTTTTCCTTGCGCCCGGTATCGCCCACGATTTTACGATACAGAACCGTTTCCATATCAAGGCCAGATTCCCGGGAAAGAACCTGATACAGCAGCTCTCGAGGAGAAGTGGAAAAAGTCAGGAACATGACAGGAACCTTATGAGTTCGAATCATGGAAACCGTCCACTCCATCAAAACCTGCAACCTCCCGGAGGTGCTGGCTCCAGCCACCAGATGAAGCCCGCCTCTTCTCATTCCGGACAAAGCCTTGGAAACCTCCGGATACTCCTGCATTCCAATGCCCAGGAATTCCTTGCGACCTCGCATTTCACGGAGTTCAAAATCCTTAAGAATTTCCTTCAGTCCACCAACAATGGATTCGGGTTTACGGTATCCGCTTTCCTGATTTTCCTGGCTCATATCCCAACTCCCTCTGAAATTACCTGAATTATAGTATATGAATCGCCCTTGTCGAATGGCTCCACCCTCTTCTTTCAAGAAACTTGAAAAAACCTCTTTACAGTTTTCAAAACTATTTTGTCTAGAATGACTTATGTGACCCATTGCATGCTTCTTGCTGTCAATGAAGTTAGTTTTTCATGATTTTCGATGTATTCAGACTTTTGAAAAGAGGATATTACACCCCACTCACCACACATCTGGAGCAGGATCTGTATTCTTACTCCAAAATCTGTTAAGTAACTGGTATTCCGCACATAGCATTTAAAAAGCACCGAATTTGGCACTTTTCTGCTATATCCAGGAGGCTCTGGCTGACAAAGATACGCAAAAGTCACAAAAGTTCTTGTTTGTTTTCGTCTGTTTTTTTACCGGAATGTTATGTGCAGAAAGAGAGAAATAAAACTTTTGGAGGTCGAACATGTTGAAATGGATTCTTGGTGCCATAATCAGTACTAAGGCTTTTGCCGGGGTATTCTTGGCTGTTGATATGGAAGAGGTTTACTGCGGTGCCTGTATCGAAGGTCTATCCGCCAAAAATCTGGACGGAGTCAAAGAGGTCATGCCCTTTGAAAAAAAGCACTTCGCCCGTTTTGAGCTCACGGAAGATGCAAATCCCGTCAAGACCCTTCAAGCCTTGAAGAATGGTCTCTATACCGTTGAAGGGGCCAGCCTGATTGTGGATGAACCTGTCATCGAACAGAACCAGCTGGTTCTTAAAACCCTTCGCCTGGACATCAAAGGCATTTCCAAAGGCCAGGAAATTCATCGTTTCCGGATTCATCAAGAGGACGGAAAAACCTGGCTATACGTCGAAAAAAACCAGGCCTTTTCAAACGATTAATAAAACTCTCTGAAACGGCGCTCTCTTCGTATTTACCTGAGAGAAGCTAGAGCACTTTACACAATTACACAGCCAGATCGATTCCTTTCGTTTTACCGTCTGGAATCTGTCACGGGACAGATTGAAAGCCTGCGGGTTGTCGCCGGCCCG
>CAZDAM010000156.1:0-4422 GCA_964503595.1 uncultured bacterium | reverse complement strand
AGGCTTGGAATAGCGTCTTATGATCAACCTCCAGAAAATAAAAAAAATCTGCCAGTAGCAGATTTCATTCCAAATAGCATTGGACTATCCGCACAGACAGAGTCTGCTTCTGCGGATCCCTGAATAGCACCATGCTTTCAGGAGAGGTTTAAAACCTGCTTGAAGAGAAGTATGATAGTTGTGTCACGCTTCCGAATCAAGCTTTTTTCTGCATCCAAAAAAAAAGTGGGCTAGAATGCTGCCATGAAGAGAATCTATCTGGACGCCTGTGCCAGCCACCCCCCGCTGCCGGGTCTGAATGAAATCCTCGCGGAGTTTCTGCCTCTCCTGGTTAACCCGTCCTCCAGGCATGCTTCCGGCCGTAAAATCAGAGGCCTTGTTGAAAATGTCCGGGACCAGCTGGCAGCCCACCTCAGATGCCGCCCGCGTGAACTGTTTTTTTCTTCGGGTGGCACAGAATCCAACCAGCTTGCCCTGCGTTGCCTCGTCGAAAATCTGGGTCGTCCAGCCACAATTGTGAGCTCCGCTCTTGAGCACCCTTGCGTAAGAGGAGCTTTGGAAAAGCTGGCTTCAGAAGGTCACAGGGTTCTTTATGTGAAAGTGAAGCCGTCTTCCGAGCTCGACCTGGATTCCCTGCGTGAGCTTCTGCCCCAGGCGGATCTGGCCAGTTTCATGCTGGTCAATAACGAAACCGGTACGATTTATCCGCTGGAAGAAATCGGAGAGCTTTGTTGCGAGCATCAGGTTTTGCTGCATTCTGATTGTGTGCAGGCTCTGGGGAGGGTCCCGATTCCCCTGAAATCCCTGCATGCCGCGACTTTCTCGCATCACAAGGTGGGAGGGCTTGCTGGTTCCGGCAGTCTTTATCTCCGTGATGGACTCAATCTTCAGGGGCTTTACAAAGGCGGGAATCAGGAGCAGGAGTTTCGTCCTGGAACAGAAAACATTCTGGGGATTCTTTCCCTGCAATCTTTTCTGGCCAACCCTCAAAGAATGCAGGAAGGACTGATTCGGGAATGTCGGGATCATCTGGAGAAACGCCTCGAAGAACTTGGGGTGGAACACCGGGTTCAGGCTCAGAAAACTTCAAGAATCGGCTCCATCAGTAATATCATGTTTTCGGGTCAGGACGGTCAGACTCTGGCCTTTCAGCTGGATCTGAAGGGTTTTGAAGTCAGTACGGGAGCGGCTTGCAGCTCCGGTTCGATCATGCCTTCTCCTGTCCTTCTGGCCATGGGAATGAGTGAAGAAGAGGCAAAATCGGCCCTGCGTATCAGTTTCCATTGCTATAATCAGCCTGACGATGCAGAATCTCTGGCCCTGGCTCTGGCCGGGCTTGTCAGGAAAAAGGATTGAGAATGTCACGCGGAAAAGTGTTGTGTGCCATGAGTGGAGGGGTGGACTCTTCAGTAGCGGCATGGCTTTTGAAAGAGCAGGGTTATGAGGTCATAGGTCTGACCATGAAAACCTGGGCCAGGGATCACAAGGCCGGGCAAAAATCCTGCTGTGGAATCGATGCAGTGGATGATGCCGCCAGAGTCGCCGCCCAGGTGGACATTCCCTATATTGCTCTTGATATGGAGCAGGTGTTCCGTGAGACGGTTATCGATAATTTCACTTCTGAATATCTTAAAGGCCGCACTCCCAACCCCTGTATTGTCTGCAACTACAAGCTCAAGTTTGGCTATCTTCTGCAAAAGGCGGATGAATTCGACTGCACTCACGTGGCAACAGGCCATTATGGTCGCCTGGAGTTTGAGGATGGTCGCTACCGGATTCTGAAGGGCGTGGATGAAGACAAGGATCAGTCCTATGTCCTCTATAACCTGACTCAGGAGCAGCTTTCCCGTACCCTTCTTCCTCTTGGTGGTTTCACGAAGGATAAAATCCGGGCGATTGCCAAGGAGCGGAATTTCACCAGGGTCATGGCCAAGCCGGATTCGGTGGGAATCTGCTTTGTGACCGATTCCTACAAGGATTATCTCAGGGGAACAGCCAAAGAAAGGCTGGAACCTGGGCCTCTTGTGGATGTACATGGAAACCAGATTGGAACTCACCAAGGTATTGCCCTTTACACGATCGGTCAGAGGAAAGGTCTGGGCATTTCTCTTCCGGACAAAACCTTTGTGACCCACATCGATAAGGAAAAGAACACGGTAACGGTTGGGCCGCGGGAATTTCTCCTGCGGAGGAATATGGAGATCCACCAGTTCAACTGGGTGGCTTCAGTCCCCACACTTGAGCCTTTTCGGGCTCTGGTGAAAATCCGCTATCACCACAAGCCGGTGATGGCGGAAATCCATCCCCAGAGTGAGAAACAGATTCAGGTTGTGTTTGATGAACCCCAGGAAGCAGTGGCTCCGGGCCAGAGTGCCGTGCTTTATGATGGGGATGTGGTTCTGGCCGGAGGGATCATTGAAGCATGTTCCTAAAAGATCAGGAAATTCTGACTCCTCAGGGGTTGAAAGCAGTCCAGACCCTGAAGAAAGATCAGGAAGTTCTAGTTCTGAATACTCTGGAACTGGGAACTGCAAAGGTTTCGGTCGTGTCCTCGCAAAGAGGAGACTCTTCGTCGGTCCGCCTGACTCTGGAAGGTCTTTCTCCCGCTTTGTTTGCTGCTGAAGCAACCGTTTACAGGGGGCTTCCTGCCGGCAGGAAAGGTCCGTATGTCGCTCTGGTTCAGTGCGCGGATGTCGGCTACTGTCTGAGTCTTCTGGAAAGTCTTCCCCAGGCTTCGGGGCAGTCTCCGGTCTTTCAGGCCCGCAGTCTTCAGAAGACCTGGCCCTGGCAGAAAATCTGGGTGGTCCGGGGGTTTTCCACGATGCGCACGGCAGATCACTATCTTCGTTACAAGAGTCTGATGCATCAGATTCCTGTCCTGGATATGCGTGTTGCAAATGCTTCCATGGAAGAAAAGGAGCTTCTGGATTCCCTGATGCGTGATCTTGAAACCTTAAAAAGAGGCCAGGAGATCCGTCAGATTGTGCAGGCTTCCGATGAACCGGATTTTATTTTTGTCCAGAACCCGGAAATGGGTGGGCCGCTTTTTGGCTTTACGGCGGAAGAACAGGGGGAAGTCCCGGTCTTTCGGCTGCTTTTTGCAAGTGCGTCTCTTCCTAGAGGGGATATTCCTGCGGGATTTCGTAAAGTTACTTCGGATCTTCTGATGCATGAGAAGGGGTTTTCCTCCCAGAATGAAGCCCGGGAAGCTCTGGCCCAGTCGGTTCCGGGGCGGGAAACCGTTCTTCTGAACCGGATCAGCCTGGAGGGTCACCTGTTTCAGCGCTCTCAAATCCGCTGGGCTTTTCCCATGTCCTATGTTGTCGGAATGAGCGCTCTGGGAAAACCGGGGCCGGTGAGAGTACTGGAACATGAATTTACGGAAAGGCCCCAGACCCTGATGGATGTGCGTCTGAATCATCCAGGACTTGTCCTGAGCCAGAATGTTGGCATTGAACTTGGAGAATGACATGAGAATTCGTAAAGCAGTTTTTCCTGCCGCCGGTCTGGGAACACGCTTTCTGCCTGCGACCAAAAGCCAGCCGAAGGAAATGCTTCCTCTGGTCGATAAGCCGATGATTCAGTATGTCATTGAAGAAGCTGTTCAAAGCGGGATTGAACATATCATTCTGGTCACGGGTCGGGGGAAAACCGCCATTGAAGATCATTTTGATATCAGCTTTGAGCTGGAGCACACTCTGGCCAGTCGCGGCAGACATGAGGATCTTCAGAAGCTTCGGGCAATCTCTGACATGATTACGGTGTCCTATGTCAGGCAGAAAGAACCTCTTGGTCTTGGGCATGCCATTTTGTGCGCCCGGGATCTGGTGGGGGATGAGCCGTTTGCCGTCTTTCTGGGGGATGATATCGTGGATGCGCCGACTCCCTGCATGGCTCAGATGATGGCAGCATGGGAGCGTCTGAAGGGTTCGGTGCTGGCGCTTCAGAAGGTGCCGATGGAAAATATCTCAAGTTATGGAGTCGTGAAAGGCAGAGGTGTTGAGCCTCAGATTCATGCGGTGCATGAGCTGGTGGAAAAACCGCCACGGGAAGAGGCACACTCAGACCTGGCCATCATCGGGCGCTATATTCTGGAGCCGCAGATCTTTTCCATTCTGGAAAACACCGGGCGTGGGGCAGGCGGAGAAATTCAGCTTACAGATGGTTTAAGGGAGCTTGTGAAAACCCGGCCGATTTACGGATTTGAGTTTGAGGGCCGTCGCTACGATACCGGTTCCAAATCCGGGTATCTGGAAGCAACAGTTGAGTTTGCCTTAAAAGATCCCGAACTTGGTCCCGGTTTTCGCGAATACCTCAAGAATCTGAGTCTGTAAACCGCTCTGCCGCCAGTACGGTATTGGCCATGAGGGCCTGAATAGTCATTTTGCCAATCCCGCCAGGCACCGGGGTGATACCCCGGCA
>CAZDAM010000155.1:0-4682 GCA_964503595.1 uncultured bacterium | reverse complement strand
GCCGGAATCGGTTTTCTTTTCTGTCCCGTGACAGGTGCTTCCAGCGCGGGTTTCACGGCCTGGGCCAGAATAATGCCTTCAACCTGTCCCGTGACAGATTTTAACCTGCAAAACGAAAGGGGTCCATCTGGCTACATAATTTTGCAAATTGCTTTAGGTTATCTGCTTTGCTTTTTGTTCTATCCCTGCTTTTTTTCTGGTGTCAGTGGCGCAGAATCTCCGGGGTTTTCGGCTGTTTCAGGAGAAAGTTGAGCCAGAAAAGTTCTGGAAGAATGAATTTCCGACTGCCCAGGTTGTGACTGAAGTCTGGGACATCCAGTACCTTTGATTTCTCCAGAGCAATTTTAGCGTAGTTAAAACAATATCGGAATTTCGAGAGGAAGAGCTTGAGGAATGCGTTGCACCATTTGTGATTGAGTTTTCATGCATTCTCACTTTTTTTAATCCAAGGGCTTCTCGAGAATAAACTTGTGGGAACTCACTCTTCGTTGGGAGTCTGAAGAAGAGCGGATAGCCTGTTATATATGTCCGTATTGTCCAGAAATCCACGGAATTGTTCCTGACCCTGTCCGATGACGGAAACTGGAACGGGTACGGCTGTGTGTTGAACAGTGGTCCAGCCGATTCCAGCCCGCATATCCATGATTTTTACGGCTGTAATGGCAAGGGGTTCACCTTTGGTATACATGAAGTCCGGAATTTCCGCGGAGGGCTCCGGATTCATGGTCTGGCTGTAGGCGATTTTCAGAAGCTTTTCTTCCTCTTCACTTAAAGGATCAAGCCCAAAGCGTCTGACGATAAAATCACGGGCATCATCCCAGGAGATCTTCTTTTCCTTCCACTCAGGAATCAGCCAGGTGAAGGATTTCATGGACATATTCTGCTTCCACAGAAGATCGGGCCGAAGTGAGTATTTTGTTTTGCTGGCTCCCAGTCCAAGTCCCCCGGTTTCATGGTCTGCCGTGACAAGAATCAGGGTTTCTTCAGGGTGTTTGAGATAGAACTGGTAAGCGACTTCGACGGCGTCATCCGTTGAGATGACTTCTCTTGCAGCGGTGGCGGCATCATTGGAGTGGCAGGCCCAGTCAATTTTGCCACCTTCAATCAGAAAGAAAAACCCGTCTGGATTGTCCAGAATATCGATGCCTTTCTGTACATAATCCTTCAGGACGAGCTGTCCGGGAACAGCCTCGATGGCATAAGGAATGTCGGATTCTGGTTTGAGGCAGTGTTCATCCATGGCCCAGACATGCTCGTCCTCTCCTTCATAGGCAAAGAAGGCCTCGTTGGACTGAATCAGGGTATAGCCAGCCTTTTTGGCCAGTTCCACAGGGTGAACCCGCCCGTTGAGCTTGTACTGGATGGAGTGGGAAGTACATCCTCCTCCGGCATAGTTGAGCTTGGCCTCGGCAAAGTCCTCACCGATTTCGTAAAGCATGTAGCGGCTCTGGGCGTGAGCATAGAATGCAGCGGGGGTGGCATGATCCATGGGGGCTGTGGTGGCCACTCCCAGTTTCATGTTACGGCGGCGGGCATGCTTCATGATGGATGTCTGGATTTCTTTTTTATCGAGACTGTAACCGACTGAGCCGTGATAGGTTTTGACTCCTCTGGCAAGGGCTGTTCCGGCTGCTGCGGAATCCGTGATATAGGAATCTCCACTGTAGGTATGAGCAAGAGTCTGTACCGGAAACTGATTCATGCGAAGGGATTTTACGCCTGGTTTGTCCGAGTCTTTGGCATTCAGCATGAATTCGGCCAGAGTTCTCTGGGCAAGTCCCATGCCATCACCAATAATGAAGAATACGTACTTGAGATCAGTGGCCTTGGGTGATGCGGTCAGAATCAGGACCAGGGACAGCAGGCGTTTGAACATCAGAAATTTCCCCCGTAGAGTTCAGCGTGAGTGGGAGCCTTTACCCGATTTTTTCTGGTTGGGCTCTACCCGGTAGATGGACACGACTTCTTCGAGATCCGAGATGGCACGGACCAGATTGTTGAGCTGGGCCAGATTACCAATCTCGATGATCAGGTTCAGATGCCCGCCTTCCTTGCGCTGGCGGGCGTTCATGGACACGATATTGATTTTAAAATTGGAAATGACCTGGGTGATTTTCATCAGAACGCTGCTTTCGTTGCGGGTGATGATTTCCACTTCAGTCTGAAAGGAGCTCTGCTGTTTGACCAGACGCCCGGTATTCCAGCAGACCTCGACTTCTCTTTCGGCCTCGGAGCGTGAGAGGGCAATGGCATTCGGGCAAGCCCGGCGATGCACGGTGACACCACGGCCGCGAGTGATATAGCCGACGATATCATCGCCAAAAACGGGGTTGCAGCAGCGGGACATCCGTACCAGCATATCGGGCAGGCCCTCCACCACAACCATGTCACGGCCGCCTCCGGATTTGGGGCGGCGTTTCATGGCTTCAAGCTGTTTCTCAGCATCTTCTTCCTGCATCTGAAAGAAGGAAAGCTGGTTGACGATATTTTCGAGCTTGAACTCGTTTTTGGCTACGGCTTCATAAAGAAAGGAAACATCCCGGAAACCGAAGGCTTCACAGGCATCGTGAAATTCCCGACTGTTGAGAATTTCCCTCCAGGAGACCTTCCGCTCCGAGGGCATGCGCTTGGAGCGGTCTTCTAGAATGGTCTGCACCATCTTCTGGCCCTTGGTGATGTAATCCTCTTTGGAGGCTTTTTTCAGAAAGGAGAGGATAGCCTCTCTGGCACGTCGGGTCTTGACTGTTTCCAGCCAGTCACGGCTGGGACCCTTGCTGGCATTGGACGTGATGATTTTGACAATATCGCCGTTTTTGAGCTGGTAGGTGAGGGGAACCACCCGATCATCGATTTTGGCCCCCACGCATTTATTGCCGACCTGAGTATGGACATAGTAGGCAAAGTCCACCGGAGTGGAGCCTTCCCGAAGCTCAATGACCTGCCCGTTTGGGGTGAAGGCGTAGACCATGTGAGCAAAAAGATCCATCTTCACATTTTCGATGAATTCATGGCTGTCTCTGACATCCTGGTGCCAGCGGGCAATCTGCTTGAGCCAGTTAAGCTCTTCGGGTTTTCCGGAAGATGTCGCATCCTTGTAGATGAAATGGGCCGCGACTCCCATCTCGGCAATTTCATGCATTTCCCCTGTGCGGATCTGGACCTCGAACATCTGACCGTCAGGATGAATGACGGTGGTATGCAGAGACTGGTACATATTGGGCTTGGGAACTGCAATATAGTCCTTGAAGCGATGCTGGACCGGAGTCCAGATGCTGTGCACGATGCCTAGAATTGCGTAGCACTGTTCCTTGGTCTTGGTGATGACCCGAATTCCGATCAGATCATACATTTCATCCAGATATTTTCTCTCCTTCTGAGTTTTCTGCCAGATGGAGAAAAAGGATTTAGGGCGTCCGAAAAGATCCCCGGGAAGGTTCGATGCCTTAAGGGATTCTCTCAGATCATCCATGACCTGCTCGACAAAGGCCTCCCGCTCACGGCGTTTCTGGGCAATCCTTTTGAGGATGTCGTAGTAGTCTTCGGGGTGGGTATGTTTCAGACAGAGGTCTTCAAGATTCCATTTGAGGTGGAACATCCCCAGACGGTGGGCCAGGGGAGTATAGATATCCAGGGTCTCCTGGCCAATGCGCTTCTGCTTTTCCTTGGAACAGTTTCCCAGAGTGCGCATATTGTGCAGGCGATCGCAGAGTTTGATCAGAATGACCCTGACATCCTTGGTCATGGCCAGAAGCATTTTTCTTAAGGACTCGGCCTGAAGCTCGGCTTTGGAGTTGAACTGGATTTTGGAGAGCTTGGTGACTCCATCAACCAGTTCATGTACGGTGGGGCCGAACTCGGCTTCGAGTTTTTCTGCACTGACATCGCAGTCTTCAAGGACATCATGCAAAAGAGCCCCACAGATGGAATCCGTGTCCAGTTTCAGCTCATCGACAATCAGGGCAACGGCGAAAGGGTGGGTAATATAAGGATCTCCGGACTGGCGCATCTGACCCTCATGAGCTTTCAGAGCAAAGCTGGCAGCTTTTTCGATTTTCTCCAGATCCCGGTTGGTACGGTTTTTGGGAGAGAGGTTGGCCAGGAATTCTTCAGGGGTTCTTATGGTCGGGCTGGTGGCACTTAACATGTTGGCGCCATTCTAGCAGTAGCCAGAAAGGGAAGTAAATGAATGGATAGGCGATGAGCCTTGTGATCTGATGCTCATCAGATGGGAGTAAAGTACTGATCTGGTAAGCCAGGACGGCAAGAGCCAGAAAAATTCCGCCAGCTTTGAGCAGGGATGCGGGTCTGAACCCGGACTCCTGGCGGGAGAGCAGGTATAGAAGCATCAGAGATTGGGACAGGAAGGCCAGGGTTGTGGCCCAGGTGATTCCCAGCATCTGAAAACGGGGAACCAGAATCAGGCAGAAAACGGTTTGGACAATCAGGGTCAGAACACTCAGGAGAGCCGGGGTTTTTGTTTCCAGCCGGGCATGGAAGGCTCTGGTCAGCAAAGGA
The DNA here is from genome assembly GCA_964503595.1 of uncultured bacterium. Classification (GTDB taxonomy): domain Bacteria; phylum Muiribacteriota; class UBA6191; order UBA6191; family UBA6191; genus CAZDAM01. The sequence continues at coordinate 167 of CAZDAM010000155.1, read as the reverse complement.
ACAAGAATCAGAGGGATCAGAGCTGGAGCATAGCCGTGAACCGCCAGGGCCAGTTTTGAAAGTTCTTCTTGTGTGCTTAAAGCGGGGCGGGCGATCAGGGCAGGGAGAGTTTGAAAGACCAGTTCACAGAATTCTTTGGCATATCCCGCCAGAAAAATGGAGGCAGG
>CAZDAM010000154.1:0-4792 GCA_964503595.1 uncultured bacterium | reverse complement strand
CAGTGGGCTGATCAGATTCTTCATTCCACTCCGCGATTTACCAGGATTGATTAGGCTGTACCTAGATATCTGTTTCAGATAAAGTCGAGTAGTATTTCAAATTTTTTTTTGGGTGTCAAGACAAAAATGGGTCGAACTGAATTTCAAAGCGTTTCTCTGATCCATTCAGAGAAGGTTCCTGATTCAGAGTCCCTCCGCCCTCCTCAGAAAAGGCAAAAGAAAACCGGGCTCCTCTTCCACCCATAAAAGACAGGAGCCAGCGGCTTTCAGCGGCTTGATTTCAAGGGGTTGATCCTGTCAGACAGAAATATGATGCAAAAAACAGCTTTCGAACCGGGATTTTCCGGCTGAGGTGCCAGCACCAAAACACAGCAGAATTTCTGTCTCGTGACGAATCATCCCTGCAAAGCTTCCATGGGTCGCACAGTCGAAGTCATTTCCAGATCGGCACAGCTTACAGAAGCCATCAGCGGACTAAAGCGCATCAGTTGTCGGTATTCTCCCTAAGATAGTCTGAGAGGTAAACTTTTTGTCCCGACTCCTTGTTGATCATGAACCAGCGGGACTCCAGCGGCTTCCCGTTTTGATCCTTGACCACTCCTACAGAAAAGTGGGCAGGATCATCACCCCAGGTGGAATTTTCAAACATCTGCAAAAACTGCTCATTGGTTCGGGGGCGCTGATTGGAAGGAAGGGTTTCCAGTTTCAGCATCATTTCTTGGGCAAAAGACTCCCGCGGAATTTCAATCTGCGTGTATCTGACCGCACGGGAGCTCAAATTTCTCACATGAGCATCCTGAAAAAAGGTCCACTCACCGCTCTCTACAAGGTTGTCCAGAGTATTTCCGACCTGCCGGACCAGATCTCCTTCAGGAATCGGATTGTTGGCCCGAAAGGCTCTGAGTTCCTGGCGAGTCGGTCCGCGCCCCATCGCCTGCATGCGGGACAGGACAAAGATCTCAAGCTCATCCCGGACAAGTTTGCGGTAGACCGAGCGCAAACCGGAGTTCATCGATCCTGGATTTTCATCAAGTCCATCAAAAATCGAGTTATCGGTACCATAAAGCTGTTTCAAAGCTTTATCGTATTCTTCTTCACTCAGGTTTATCCAGTTTGGCTCTCCATCCGAAGCCTCCGAATCCTCCTTAGTCTGAGCGCTGCTCTTCTCACTTGCACCTTCGTTGCCTGTGGGCTGACCACTGTCCGATGAATCCTTTTCACTCCTGGTATCTTTGGAATCTGGCACGGGAGGAATCTGGGAGTCTCCAGGAGGAGTGCGGGGGGAACCATCATCATTGAGCTGATCCACCAGTCCCTGATCGGCACGGATATCCGGCTGAATCATCCAGGCAAAAGATTCTGAGCCCAAGTGGTTTCCCGCCCCCATATCCAGTTTGATCCCAGCTGCTGCCATACGTCTGAGCAGGACTCCCAGGGAACCCGGAGAGGCAAGGGACAGCTTTTCAATTTCATTGGCCAGTTCTTCAGCGGTTGCTTCCGATGACAGTCCAAAAGGAAGATTGGCCGACTGATCGACTCGGACTCCTCGATTTCCGAGGCTTCGGAGTTTCTCAATCAGAAGAACCCTTTCCATCTGACTGCGTTTTTCCGGGGTGATGGATTCGAACATTCTCTGGAGGGCTTCCAGTGCATTCTTGTCTTCATCCAGTTCACTCAGAACGGAAGGGAAGTCCCCAAAGGCAGTTAAAAGGCTATCGGGCGAAGCGTCTTCTTCCAGCTCTCGCTTCACTTTTTCAATTCTGAGATCGTAATGTGGATCTCTTGCAATCTGAAGCATGTGAAGCAGACGATCCACCTGCTCATTAATGGACTCCATTCTGGCGGCTGCGGCCACAAGTCCACGGTTTTCCTCAAAATCCAGATCCTCCAGTCGACCTTCCTTCAGATAATCCATCAAAGCCCGCATGGATGGGGGAATTTCACCATTCACAAGAAAAGCCGAATGAAATCTTGGATCACTGATATACCGCAGAAGCTCAGAAGCGTTGATCTGGCGGCCAGGGGATGCGACCAGAGTCTGAGGTGTTCCGTCAGGAACCGGCGGTGGGGGAGTCCAGCGCAAAGTGGTCTTCAAAACCGTGACATTCTGGCGATCTGCGACCTGCAAAATACCTCGAACCAGCACAAAGACATGGGAGAATTCTCCCCGGCTCCAGATCTCCTCGGCAAAGATCTGGTATGTACCTTTAGTCGTCGCTGATTTGTAACCAAAATCGCCGCCTTCTGTCCAACTGCTGCCCTCCTGTTTCCAGGGGCGGTTCGGCCATCCGCCGAGCTTTCGGAGTCTGGAAATAAAAATTCGGGCACCCGACTCGGCAATGTAAAGGCTTTTCAGATCCTCTTCGGCCATGGAATCGAGAACTCTGTTTTCCCGAAGGGTCGTCAGGTAAAGGCTCACCATGGCCATTCCCATGAACAGGACAACGATCACAAGTGGGATGGCCATTCCAAGCCTGAATCTGGATAGAGCCTGTTTAGAAAGGGGAGTGGATGCAGTCAAAGGCTTCAGCAAGAACAAGCTCCTGTCCTCCTTCTGTACGTTTATAAGTAGCGTACATCATGATCGAACCATCTGTTTTTTTCTCAAAACGAACAGAGTCCAGACTCAAGACTGCACTAGGCAATCGAATCAGAGGTTTGCCATCAATGGCCCGGCCTGGAAGGGGTCGCTCCATCAAAGAGCCCTCAGCTTGAAAATAATACTGGGTAATCTGGCCATTGCTCATTTTCAGCACAAGCTGACCGGTAGATAAATCCGAAGTAGGAGGAACCAGAACCTGTTTGCTCTTCTGAATCTGTTTATGCAAGGTTGCACTCAAACGGTGAAAGTGGGAGAGAGCCTGAATTTCATCCATACGGGCCGGGGTTTTCTTGCTTGGGGTACGTGTCCCCAGAAAAAGACTGGCAATCAGCACCAGCAGAATGGATGCTGCAATAATAATTTCAAGCATGGAAAAACCACGGAAACTCCTGATCGTTCCAGGTATTTTACAGGGTTTCATATTCACTTACCACCAAATCCATCACCAGGGACTGGCGTTCTGAGGCTCCATAGGGAATCCACTGCACTTCAACGCGGGCATGACGTATCGGCTCCAGCTCCAGGCCAGGAACTTCCAGAAGATCCACCCTGACCAGCATCTCATCCAGCTCCCTGTCCAGCACTGGATAACGATCCGCAGTAATCGGGCTTTTTTTCCCACCAAAATCCCGAAACCAGGGACTAATAGGATGCTCATTAGACTGAATCACGGAACGAAAATCATCGTGAGTAGGGATTTTTTCAAATCCGGAGGAAGACTGGGATGCAATTCCTTCCAGAACCCGTTTGGCTACAAAATGCGCGTACAACAGACTTTTCTGTCGTTCATGCAGCCTGGAGTTGGCCACAAACATCTGGTAAAGGGGTAAGATCCCCACAGCCAGAATGGAGGCACCGACCATCAGTTCAAGTAGTGAAAATCCTTTTCGCATGGCCGACCATTGTAACGGGAACCCGATGGGATTCCCACCCAAGAATTACAGAACACGACTCCGAGCGATACAAGCCCGACAGAAAAAGTCACAGGAGTAGATCATGGCCATTAGAGAACGTTGATTCAAGAAACCTTTTCACCTCTAACGTTCAACCGTTGTTGTTCTGACTCCAAAGTCAAGATAGGATCTTCGCTCAACTCTCCCGCCAGTAAAAACGGGATACGTCACTTCATGGATGTTCTCGACCGTGCGAATCTGTTCGGAAATCTCCGGTAAAGTCTCTGCATCCAGCTTCTTGCTGAAAGTGATCGCAGCTCCATAGACAGACCCAGATGGAGACTGACTGGTTTTGAGAACGATGGGTGCAGAAAGGTCCTGCCCAATAGACTGAAGTGCCAGACCTTTGTCCGATTCAATTAAAGTCGCAGAAGTTTCATCACCTTGAACATCCAGGCGAAAACGTGTGCCCAGAACACCGGCGACTGTCACTGGCGTCTGTACCGCAAATTTGCTGTCCCGCTTTTCAATGAAGCAGTTCAGAACTCCTTCAACCAGTTTCACAAAAACCTGAAAAGGTTTGTTTTCCTCGGGTCTTTGAATCAGAAGAGTTGTGCCTGGTTCGGCGAAAAGCTCGCCCTCACTGCCAAGCTGAATCTGTAAATATGAGTCTTTTCCCAAAACGAGCTTATCCAGATGGTACAGATTTCTGCCTGAGTCTTTAGGTTGCAAAGCAATCTTTTCTTCAGAAGATGCAGGGTGATAATCCACGGTACCCTGAATGGCTGCGACCGTCGCGACGATTTCATTCTTCGCGGTGTTCTGGTTACACCCGGAAAGCAGCAGAGCCAATCCCACCATGATTCCGCCTAATCCAACTGCTTTACTCATAATCAACCTCTTACGGTCAAATTTACTCCACTTCTAAACTTAGTCTATCTTACCTATCAGGAATGTCAAGTTTGAAAGATGCGGTTTTATAATGAAAAATTAGTCTTGTGTGTTTTTAGTGATACTCAATATTGTCACAGAGTGAAATTCCGAGCCCCTTTTTATTATAGAACAGGAACGGTTAAATCTTCCTGATACAGATTGACCGGCATCATTTTCCAGCATGCTTCTGCAGGCCAAACGGGTGTCACCAGCTGACAAACATCCGTGGACCAGCGGCCAGTTAAAACCTGTGAACCGCACGTTCAAGAAAGAGGCCATGAAAATACTATTATCAGATTCACAAACAACTGAAAGGCTATTACTCCCAACTCCTTTCATGCACCAGAGCATGATGCCTGAAGCA
>CAZDAM010000153.1:0-4814 GCA_964503595.1 uncultured bacterium | reverse complement strand
CATGCAGATCTGGTGGAAAACGTCACGGATTCCATGTTCTCCATTCTGATGCGCCTGACCGAGGATTTCCCCGAAGCCCTGCGCCGGGATATCCGCAAGAAACTGATGAATCAGGAGTTTCTGGAAATGGCCCATGAAGCCTGGTCATCCATGATTGAAGAACTCGATCAGAAATTCTCCCAGGAATCCTGATCTGGATTGCCCGGAAAGACAAGAAACCCCCGCTGATATTCAGCGGGGGTTCTTTTTATGAAACTCAGCGAAGAGTTGTTTTGACTGTTGTCATGAAGCGTTCCAGATCCAGTGGCTTGTGGAAAACTTCAATGGCACCCAGAGTTTTGGCGGACTTCAGAATGGCATCGGCATTCATCTGCCCTTCCATGCCGCCACTGATGGCAACAAAACGGGCCTCTTTGTCTTCGTTCAGAAGCTCGCGTACAAAGCCGAGCCCATCGACATTAGGCATGAAAAGATCCAAAACTACCAGATCCGGTTTTTCCCGGCGGTAGACCTTGATGCCCTGCTCGCCATCTTCTGCTTCAGTTGTCAGGTAACCTTCTTCCTGAAGCTGAACCCTGAGGATTTTGCGGCTGGACTCTTCGTCATCCACAATCAGGACCTTACGGCGACCTGCTGTGTCGTTCTTATGGCCATGCAGCCAGTTCAACACATCAGAGCGGGAAAAAATGATCTTGCGATCGGCCTGCTTGTGAGGAATCTGATGGCGTACGTGCTGCTTGAAGTAATTGACTGAAACCCCCAGAAAACGGGCTACTTCCACCTGGGTCATACCCTGAGTAATACCCTCTTCCGGAGAGATTTTACTGATTCTGGCTTCCAGCCTGTCCAGGCGGGTAAGAATCAGATTGAGCTTGTGTTCCAGATCTTCAAGGCTAACTGCCGTTGTTCTTTTTGCTGTTCTTTTCGTCATCACTAACCGTCATTTGTAATTGTTAATTTTGGGTTAAGAATACTACTGACACCGGTTGAGAATCAACTAAAACCCGAAGGTTTTATTTTTTTGGACACTGATGCTACAGTTGGCGAGCTCTGGACTCAAAATCACCCGATTTGACATCCCCTGTCCGCATGCTCCTACGAGAAGTCTGGGAATTTGTTCGCGGTTTCGTGAAGTTTCTCCAGTCCAGCCCCAGATTCCTCAGTTCGTTATCATAGCGCATGGCAAAGGAGAACAGTTCCTGGCGTTCTTTTTCCAGAAGTCCTTCCGAATTCATCAGGGCTTCTTCCAGTAACTGGGCCACCCGATAGCGTGTCGGCCTCTCCTTTCCACCCAAAACAGCATCCAGGGAACGACCGGACAAAAACCCACGCTCTTTCCAGTTCTGAAGAACCATCAGATCCTCTTCTCCCACCTGAAGGGAATTGGAATCCGTGGAAAGAGGGCGGGCATTGGCCATGACCGGACGGGAAGGAGCTGCATTGCCACCAAAGCGGGTTGACATTGGAATCGGACGACCATTGTTCAGAACATTGCCATCCTCATCCTTTAAGGCCGCAGAGACATAAAACACAAAGTCCTGTCCGTCCGGCAGCCTCTGGTAAGGGACAAAGCGGATTGCCCGGCGATTCTGGGACAGTTCGGCCTGTCCCCGATAGGAGAAATTGCCGTTCTTCAGAAAAAAGTCTTCCGCCTTGACACTTTGAGGGTGAACCGGACGGTTGAACAGAAGAACAATCGGCTGGGCAGAGTGATCCAGAACCTGAGGTGGAAACTCCTGAATCATGAAGGGAGAAAAATACTGGGTCTTGAACTGCAGGCGGGATGGACCATCAATCGTTTGCCCGTCAGCACTGCGAAGACCTGAGTCCAGTCTCACCTCATAAACCGTGGCTTCGGCCAGATTCCGGTAGGGGCGAAGGCTGAGCATGGTGTCCCCCTCCTCAAAAATCATTTCCCCTGGAACCTGCTGTCCCTCGGCATAGAGCCGCAAAGAACCTGCGTTAAGCGAGGCCGGATCAATTTTCTGATTGAAAGTCACATGCACCGGACTGTTCACTTTGATATTCCGGCTTCTGTGATTGGGGAAGGCCCGGGCAATTCTTAAGGGAGTCACCAGACGGTTTTCCTGAGCCGGTTTGGATACCGACATCACCGGAGCCGATGCCGGAGCCTCGCCTTCGGTCTGAAAACCATATTCAAAGGCACCCGCAACAACCAGATATTCACTTCCTGGCTTCAGGCTTTCCCTGGGAAAGACATCGACACGGTTCTGGGCCCGATGCCACTGACTCTGAGCCGGAATCTCACGACCATTCTCATAAAGTTTGGGAGACAGGAGTTCCCTGGCATGACCACCGGGGGATGCCGACAGAATAATCGAAATCGGGGTGAAAATCTGAACCTGCGAAGCTCCATTTTCCGGAATTGTCGCCGCAACAGGAAGCTCAACACGGGCCGCCACTGGCTGAATCCATTCGTCAAATTTTCCCAGAGCCGGCTTTGGACTTTCCACAACCGGAACAAAGGACTCGTCCTTCCTGCCCTCAACCGCTTTCTCAAGCGCCTGAGCCAGTTGGGCTTCCTCACTGACTACAGCCGGTGGGGCCATGATCGCCGGAGCCTGTACAAATGGTGACTCTTCTTCGGTTTCAGGTTCGGCAGAAGCAGGGAGGCTGCCACCTTCCGCCATTAAAAGCGGCTTGGAAGCTTCGGGTTTTTCACTCAGGAAAGACAGATCAAAATCGTAACCTTCAAAATCACTGAAGAAGTCACTCTTTTCTTTCCTGGAACCCTCTTTGGCATCCTCAATCCGGCCCAGTTCCTTTTCAAAGTCAGGAGTCTTCTCAACCTGGGGAGCTTTGGCTACAACATCAAGAGCCCTGACTTCCGAGGATTTCGCCGGCTTCAGACTTTCAGATGGTTTGCCCGGCAGCTTCTGGCGTCTTAAGCTAAAGACCCCACTGGCTTCACACTCATAAACCAGCCAGTTCTGGGCAACTCTGGGACGGGAAGGACGGCAGGCTCCTTCTGCAATTTCAAACTGGCTGTAGGTATCCAGGGAAATCCAGCGCAGGGAGGATTTGCCTTCGTGCGTCCTTTCAAACACCACACCTCTGGTATCGGTGGCAAATACACCATGAGAAGCCGCTCCTTCTTCCTGGGTCAGCTGAACCGGCAGGGACTGGGGAATCTGCATGTTCTTGACAAAGAGATTGAAGGTTCCGGCACGCAGGGAGGTATAAAGGATCCGGGAAGATGCCGCATCCCAGCTCGGATCAAAATCCGGTTTGTCCCACTGGGTGATCTGACGGGCTGATTTGCTGCCAAGATCCAGAACCCAGATATCAAAATTGCCGCTGCGGTCGGAATCAAAGGCGAGCTTGCGTCCATCCGGAGAAATCTTGGCATGATGGTCATTGCCGGTGCCAAACGTAAGCTGTTCCGGTTCCTGGTTGCTGCGAAGACCCTGACGGAAGATTTTATACACTCCGTCCACTTTGCGGGAAAACACCAGGGACTGGCTGTCAGGAGTAAAGGAAGGATCGGCGATTTCACCCTTGATGGCACGCACCGGAACTCCATCTCCCTGATCCTGAAGATACTTCACCCAGACACTGCGCTCCCGGCTGCATTCCCTGACATAGGCCAGAAGTTTGCCATCCGGAGAAACATCCCCCTGCATGGCTTTACAGTCACCGGAAGTGACCCACTCTATTTCATCCGCATCCAGGACAGGATGAACCCAGACAAAGAGCTGAACAGACAAGATTATTTTCAGGAAGCGGCGTCCCAGGTTGTTCACCATGATGGCGTATCCCCTTTCGATCGACATTTTTACCCATAATCGGCAAGTTTTTGTCGATCAGAAAGAAGATCAGGAACAGTTTCTGAAGATCTTGAAGAGCCAGAGACTCATCGGTGCCCAAAGCAGCAGCAAAAGACCTGTATGACGGGCATTTTTTTCCCGGTGATCCTGCTTTTCAAGCTTCTTGAGAAATTCATGAGTCCAGAGCCCCGCACGGCTGAGAATGCGTCTGGCCGGCTCCTTCAGATTCAGGACAGGATCCTTCTGCCTTGCAGCCAGAAGACGGAAAGACTCTTCCTCCCGGATCCTTCCCTGTTCCAATAGCCAGCCTGAATCCAGGTGAAGGACACCAGAGCTCATACTGAGCAGATCCCACTGACTGATCCACCGCTTCATTTCCCGCTGAAGATCCTGGCGAATCCGGGCATCCTGGCCGGAAAAATCGGCAAGATCCCAGAGAAGACAGTTCATCTGCCCCAGAATGACTCCCCGTTCGGAAGAATCTGCGGAACTGTACTGAAGGGATTTGGCAAGAACCAGAAGATGATGGGCCAGATCCTGGGAGTTCTGTCCCGACCGGCAATGACGGATTTCATCTCTGAGACTTAAAAGAGCCCTGCGGGAAAGTGAGGTTTCCACAATGGCTCTTTCCAGCAGAAACTGCCGGACTTCCAGAGGAATCGCCGCACTGACTTCACAAAGAATCAGAAAACAGAAGCCTCTAACCCAGCCCATGAATTTTCCGCGCCGTCTGAATGGCAGCATCAATGCGATCCGGCAGGGCAACTCCCCGCACCAGAGCATGGCAGAAATGAAGTCCCTGAAAACGGCTTTCAAGCTCTTCCACATGCCGATGAATTCGGAGCTGATTCAGATCGTACTGCTCAATCGCATGGTCCCAGGCATAGGATTTCCAGAACTGGTAGTGTCCATCAATCTGCATGGTCCGGCGAATCTGGGCAAAAACCAGATCCCTTTGCACTTCCAATGGCTGCCGGGCCAGTTCCGCCTGGGAAACGCCACCCAGAAAGGCCGTAAAGAGGACGG
>CAZDAM010000152.1:0-4874 GCA_964503595.1 uncultured bacterium | reverse complement strand
TTCCGGCATCCGGAACCAGGACTCCGGCCAGTGCCTTCATCAAGGTGGTTTTACAGGCTCCGTTAGGACCCAGAAGAAGGGTGATTTCCCCCTTTTTCAGGGAAAGCCCGACCGTCTTCAGGGCCTGAATTGAGCCGAAATTTTTGGAGATGCCCTCAGCCCTCAGCATGGGCTGATTGTATCACAGGCTGGCTTTTTCACAGATCCGCTGGAACTGTTCCACGGCACTTTTATGACTCAGTTCGAGGGCAATACCCCCCCCCTGGTCCTTCATGTTTGAAGAGCTCCCGCTCGACCTGCCGGGGCCATTTCAGGCCTGGGCCCGCAATACGAAAATCACTCAGGCATTCCAGCAGGGCCAGGGCGGTTTTGAGCTTGACGAAAATCAGGATTCTTAAAAAAGTATTGAGGACAAGCATTCGGCTCAGTCGGGAGGTGAGGCGCACCGCCAAAGCAAGAACCTGAGGTTTTTCTGAATATTCCGAAGAATCAGTCCGGCCAGAAGGGCTAAAGAGATACGTGCGCTAACGATGTCTGGTTACATGGCGGTATTCTACGGCGTTTTGAGGGATTTGTGCATCTGCTATACTCCATTCCCTTCAGGAATGTTGGAGAGGAGTGAGGATGAGCATGCAAAAAACCCGGGTGATGGAAGCGGTGAAAACCCTTGAGGAAATGGGAGTGCCCAGACCGGAATTCGGCCTGATTCTGGGCTCCGGCCTGTCTCATCTGGCCAATCACATCAAGAATCCGATGGCTGTCTCATATGATCAGATTCCTAATTTTCCTTTAAGTACGGTGGAAACCCATGCCGGCCGCCTGATTTTCGGTGAGTTGTCCGGTCGCCGGGTGGTTGCCATGCAGGGACGCTTTCACAGCTATGAGGGTTACGATGGAGATCAAATCACTCTGGGAGTGAGACTGATGAAAGAGCTTGGGATCCACGCTCTTCTGGTTTCCAATGCCTGTGGAGGTCTGAATCCCCAGATGAAGGCCGGGGATCTGGTGCAGATCACGGATCACATCAATCTTTTGGGACTGAACCCCCTGCGGGGAGAAAATGATGAATCGTGGGGTCCCCGGTTTGTGGATATGAAGGAATGCTACGATCCGGCTCTGGCTAAGAAGGCTCATGAGGTTGCCCTGAAAAGCGGCATTGATCTCAAAAAGGGGATTTATGTAGCCGTGGCTGGACCGAATCTGGAGACAAGGGCTGAATACCGGATGCTCAAGGATATGGGGGCCGATATGGTGGGTATGTCCACCGTGCCGGAAGTCATCGTTGCCCGCCACATGAATCTGCCCGTCCTGGCCTTTTCGGTGGTGACGGATATGTGCCTTCCCGATCATCTGGAAGTCGCGGAATTTTCCGCCATCATTGCGATTGCCAACCGGACAGAGCCACATCTGACCCGCCTGATTCAGACTCTTCTGCCGGAGCTTGACTGATGTTTGCAGTGCCCGATTCGCTTCGTGTCGAAAACGGGGTTCTCTATCTTCTGGAGCAAAGAAAGCTGCCCCAGGAAGAAATCTGGGTTCCCATGAATACCGTGACAGACTGCACAAAGGCGATTGCGGACATGCTTGTTCGGGGGGCTCCGGCGATTGGAGTCACCGCAGCTTTTGGTTTTGCCCTTGCCGTGCGTGATTACGAAGGTGAAAGCCTGGAAAAAGTCATTCACGAGCTTGGAATCAGCCGCCCAACTGCAGTCAATCTGAGCTGGGCCATTGCCCGCATGCAATCCTGTTTTCAAAGCGGAGCCGACTCCTTTGAAGCTCTTTGGAAAGAAGCATTGAGCATTCATGCCGAGGACAAGGCGAATAACCGTGAAATCGGCAGATGGGGAGCCTCAGTCCTCAAGGGGAGGAATCTCAGGGTTCTGACCCACTGCAATGCGGGGGCTCTGGCCACAGGAGGATACGGAACGGCCCTTGGGGTCATCTACCGTCTGGCGGAAGAGGGTCGGCTTGAACATGTCTATGCCGATGAAACCCGTCCCTATCTTCAGGGCTCCCGTTTAACAGCCTGGGAGCTTCATAAGGCGGGGCTTTCTTATAATGTTCTCTGTGACAATATGGCGGCAAGTCTGATGCGCCAGGGAAGGATTGATGCTGTCGTGGTAGGGGCAGATCGGATCGCCAGGAATGGCGATACCGCGAACAAGATCGGGACCTATGGACTGGCGGTTTTGGCCCGTCATCATGGAATTCCTTTTGTCGTGGCTGCTCCAACCAGCACAATTGATGAAAAACTTTTCAATGGAGATCAGATACCCATAGAAAGTCGCTCACCTCTGGAAGCAGGTATTTTTCGGGGACATCTTCTGGCTCCGGAGCCGGAGAAGTACCTGCATCCGGGTTTTGATGTCACTCCGGTGGAGCTGATTGATGCGATTGTGACAGAAAAGGGAATTTTTCCGGCATCCTGACTTCAAGATCTGCTTTTGAGTCAGAAAATTGTCAGAAAAGATGGTCAGAAGTTTGGGGGTCGGTTGATCTTTTCAGGGAAAGAAGCCACACTTGCACACTGAGTGGGATCGATTCTGGGAAAAAGATCGTGACGGTATGCAAATCCTTGGATATAATACCGAACCCTAAGAATATCGTAGTATGCCTCATGCATTTGAGATAAAAGATAAACGCCGGATTCGTTAGAAACGACTTGGCAAAGGAAGAAAGGTTTTTAGGAGGAAGTTCAATGAAACACAACTCAAACACAAACAGACTGAAGCGTTGCCTTATGGCAGGGATTGCTTCCGTCTCCTTCCTGGCAATTGGCTGTGGTGGAAGTGACAACACCGTTGTTTCTCCGACCATTTCCAATCAGGGGAGCACGGGAGTCTCAAGCCTGCTTCTTTCCAATGGTGGACAGGCATCTGTTCAGATCGTCTCAACTGATGGTACTGTGGTTTCCACTGGTACCCTGACTGATGGCAGCCTGACTGTCTCCAGTCCGACTAGTGTGGCCGCTGATGCCTACTACTCGGTCGTTGCCACTTCTGGAGTAACAGACACGATTTCCGTTCCTGTTCTGGCCAAAGGCAGCACCATTCTCAATCCACTGAATCACCTGCAGTTTTCCGCCAAGGGAATTGCCAAGTCCTACCTGATTCAGCAGGATGCCGGTTTTGTTGGTTCTTTAGGCACAACTGCCTTTACGACTCCAACAAATCTTGATACCAAACTGGCCAATCTGGAAACAGCCATGAGCACTGCTGGCTCCCTGATGGCAACTCTGCCAACAGCGATCAACAGTCTGGCTGCATCCTATTTTGTGACCAACGATGCTCGCCAGCCAGCCTTCAACAAGCTGATGGTCGATTATCTGAACAACCCAAGCGCAAAATTTTCTTATGCCAAGGCTCAGACTGGTCTTACTACCGGGGACTTCTCTGACTTCAACGCATCCTTGGGTCGTACCGATGTTCGTTTTGCTGCATCCGTCATTCCGTTTGCGCTCTCTGATGTCATGGCTGATATCCGTAGAGTGAACACTGCGGCTTTTGTACATGCCGAGCGTATCAATCGCGAGACTGCTGCAACTCAGGCTCGTATTGAAGCGATGATTCGGAGCATGATTATTACTCCGTTTACAGCTCGAACGACTCCGTCCTTCACCCAGAAAGTGGTAACCGTTGAGATAGTCAACAATACCAGAAGACTGGCTGAGCTTGGAGATTCCACTGTCTCTGCTGCTGCGGACAATATGCTGACCGGTGTGCTGGCCAGTACCGATGCCAACGGCAACATCACGACTTTTGGTGGTGCCCTGGATGCGGTTCAGAACAATCTGACCACAGTTGCAACTGCTGTCGCCGGCAATGAAGCTCTGGCTCAAAACGGTGGGGTCAGCCTTGGTGGCCTGATTGGTGGCGTGGTGCAGAACGATACCACTCGTAGTGTCGCTGACGTCGCTGAAGTTGTAGCCCAGGCTTCTGCAGCAGCAAGAAACCTCATCAATGCTGGTGTGATTACTGCTGCGGCAAATTCAGCCGCAACCATTTCGGCCAACACTTTGAATGTCGTTCAAAGGGTGGGTAGACTGAACTCCAACGTTGGTATTGGAAACGTCATTGCCAACGCTCTGGGGGCAGTTCAGAATACTCTGGGTCGCCAGGTTGCTCAGGTAGCCAATGTTGTTGCGACAACCCTGAACGCTTCCACGGATACAACTCTTAAAGACGAAGTCACGACTTATGTCAATACAGTTCGTACCAACCTCGAACTGGATGCAGCTTCCACTCAGAGTCTGTTTGTGGCTGCCAGCAAAACCCTTCCTTTCGAAGTCAAGCTGGCTGATGTTGAGACTCCGGTCAAACTGGACGCTGGTAAATCCAAAGTCATTGAGTTTGTCAATGACAGTCTTGATGTTGATAAGAATGCTTCCTACACCTGGTCTTACACCGCTTCCGGTGTAACCACTTCCAATGTGGAAGTGACTGGCAAGCGTCTGAAAATGACTGTCACCATGCCTGATACTATCGTAACAGCCGGTACAGTTGCAGCGACTCTGACGGGTGCAGCTTCTGGTGAGACTACCCAGACTGCTTCCAAAACGATTGCTTTCCAGACCGATCCTAAATTCCTGGATATCCTCAGTGGTTCCGGACTGACGGTTTCGACTGGTGCTGTAGTTCCTGTCCGTGTTTTCGCCAAGTATCCTGGCGCAACTGCTGATCAGACCCTGAGTGTTCAGGTTGGTGGTGGTACTGCTGTAACGACAACCGTTGCTCAGGCTGATGCCGTAGCCGGTGTTATCCGTACCCTGAGTGGTACTGCCGGAAGCACTGCTGGAGTTTCCTCCGTGACAGCTGCTTTTGCCGGTGTAACCAAAACCGGTTCCATCACTCTGCAGGCTGCTGCGGTTCAGGCTT
>CAZDAM010000151.1:0-4918 GCA_964503595.1 uncultured bacterium | reverse complement strand
TGGCTAGTTTTGCTTCTGGCATATTCGTCATTCCAATAACATCTGCACCCCAACTCAATCACATCAACGGTTGGAGTCGGGTTTCGGTAGGTCATAGGGGCTCCGTCAGGTCAATGCCGTGTTTTTCCAGGCGTGAATAGAGCTTTCTTCGGGTAATTTTCAGAATCCGAGCCGCATTCGTCTTGTTCCCATCCGCGTCTTCCAGAGCTTTGAGAATGATTTCCCTTTCAATATCCATCAGGGATTTCCCATCTCGTAGAGCCACCATGGCGACATCCTGAAGCGGAGTCTCGGAAACCGGTGGAGTCCCGCTGATATGTTCCGGCAGATCGCGGGCCAGAATAATCTGGCCTTCTGCCAAAACGATTGCCCTGTGAATCACATTTTCAAGTTCACGGACGTTGCCGGGCCAGTCCCAGCCCATCAGAAGCTGCATGGCCGAATCTTCGATCTGCATGTCCTCACTTCCATAGCGGGCCACAAAGGCCAAAGCCAGCTCAGGGATATCTTCCTTCCTGTCCCGAAGAGGCGGAACCCGGATATCCAGCACATTCAGCCGAAACCATAAATCCTCGCGAAAACTTCCTTCCGAAACCCGTTCCCTGAGGTTACGATTGGTCGCCGCCACAATCCTGGCCTCTGATTTCAAAGGACGGGAACTTCCCACCGGCAGAACCTGATTTTCCTGAAGCACCCTTAGAAGTTTGGCCTGAACCTGAGCGGACATCTCGCCGATTTCATCCAGAAAGAGAGTTCCGGATTTCGCCGCCAGGAATTTGCCTTCATAGTCCTGATCTGCCCCGGTAAACGAACCCTTGCGATGACCAAAAAGCTCGGATTCCATGAGTGTTTCCGGAATGGCAGCCATATTCACGGCAAGAAACGGGTCTTCAGAACGGACCGAACAGGAATGAAGCATGCGGGCCACCAGCTCTTTTCCTGTGCCTGACTCTCCTTCAATCAGAACCGTAGCCTGGGAACGCGCAACCTTGCGAATCCTTTCCTGAAGCTCCTGCATCACCCGGGATCGACCCAGAAGCTCGGGCCCTGAGCGGGCGACCAGTTTTTTAGCTCTTCCCGGTCCCACCAGGCCCTCAATTCTTTTTAGCAGATCATCCTGCTCAAAGGGTTTGGCCAGGTATTCACCGGCCCCGAGTTTCATCGCCTCCACCGCATTCCCGATACTGGCATAAGCCGTCATCAGAAGAATGCGGATATCCGGGGACAGCTCACGAATCCGTTCGATCATTTCCAGACCATCGATGTCCGGCATACGAAAATCGGTAACGACAACATCGAACTTCTGCTTCTGTAAAACATTGAGGGCCTGAACCGGATGCTGAAACACATCCACATGATAGCCCTTGCGTTTCAGGTAACGACCAATGCTCTGGCCAATCGCCTCTTCATCATCCAGGACCAGAATCCTCGTCATTGTTCACCATCCAAAGCAATCAACCCCTGCAATACCAGATGGTTTCTCAGAACCTCCGGCCGCTTCACATTCTGAAGACTCAAAGTAATTTCATCCTGAATCTCCGTGCCGAACCACAAAGGATCATCCGCGAAAATCCCAAAGCGCAGACCTTCCTCGGCCCAGTCATCCAACGGAAGCTGATCCCGGCTCTCAATGCTTCCGGTGGCCAGATTGCTCCCCGGACAGATTTCAAAGAAAAGCCCCTTCTGAATAGCCTGCTTGCGAAACGTCTCATGCATCAAGGCATGAATCCCATGGCCCACCCGATGAGCCTTCACGGACAGAGCATCTTCAAGCTCCTGCAAAGCGAGCTCCTGAGGAGGGAGTTCTCCCGCATGCACAACCGTTTTCAGGCCTTCGGAGCGAGCCGATTCAAGAATAGGCCCAAGCTCATTCAAACGCCTGGCCTTATGCCCTCCTCCTACACCAACGCCAGCAATGTAGCGGAGACGAGGGAGAATTTCCTGAAGGGCCTTCCACTGCAAATCAGCTATTGGGCCTGGATAATTGCGTACCAGATCCACCAGATAGCGGATTTCATGACCTTCCTTCTGAATCGAAGCAAAACCTTCGTCCCAGGCCAGAATCAAATCCTGGTAACGGGAAACCGCAGATTCCTCAAAACCATCAAAGGCAATATAGGTTGCATCAATCGGTGAGATATGAGCTTCGCAGCGAATGATCTTCTGCTCTTCAAGCCTCCGCCCAAATGCCTGGGCACAGGAAACAGCCATCTCTTCAAAGTCAGGCTGGGCCAGAAGCAGGCCCATGGTCTGCCACCAGCCCTGAAGAAAGCCCCGGAACGAATCAAAATGCAAAAGCCGGTCAAAGTCTTCAGGGTCTCTACCACGCCGTGCATAGCACTCGCGGACAAAGTCTCTGGGAAGGGCTCCTTCCACATGGACGTGCCAGTCAGTAAGGCCAAAAAAGGAATTCATGCACAGGCTCTTCTTAAGAGATGGAGCTGGGAACAGCAATCTGCCAGAAGAGGCTGAAATGCCGTTTCATCCATGAGCTCGGCGACACGGCCGTAGTACCAGAGCTGTCCCTCAATTCCGCCCGGATGATCCTCAAGCACCTTCTTGCCACCATCCAGAACCGCAGCGGTCACACAGTGAAGATCATGGAGTTCATCACAGGCCAGAACAAAACCGGCCTCAACCGGCAGGGATGCGATAAAGCTCAGGTAACGCTCCTTGCTTCCCTGAAAATCCAGTTCTTCCTCACAGGCAGGTTCCTTGAGAAGAGCCGTGAACTCAGCCGCCAGATCTCCAAGCTTTGCCCGGATGTCTTCCTGAATCCTGGGCCAGTTTTCTTCATCAACGGCTTCATGCAGTAAAGCCGCCTGCTGTTGCACATCGCTGCCCCCGTAACGGGCAACCAGATCGGTGACTCCCATGACGTGAGAAATCATGCTTGCTGTACGGCCCTTTTTACGAAATTGATTTCCGTAAACGGAATGAGCAATGGCAAATGCATCTGCTAGAGTTCCTGACATATCCAAACCACCTTTCTTGCGGCCGAAGTATAGCATTATTCGATGTTATACTTGGGAGCTCGAAAGCCATGAACGAAGGGAAAAGCGTGTCGCAGAAAAAACGTATGGAAGAGGGAGAAAACCAGGGTCGCCGTCTTCTTGGTTCCAAATGGGACAAAGTGATTGAAGCTCTTTCCTCCCAGAACCAGGACATTACCAAATACATCGTGGAATGGGCCTATGGAGAGGTGTATAACCGCCCCACCCTGGATTTGAAGCAACGGGAAATCATTTCCCTGACTTCACTTGCCATGCTGGGTCTGAAGCCCCAGCTCAAAACCCATATCTATGCGGCGATCAACGCCGGTCTGAGTCAGGAAGAGATTATGGAAGTCTTCATTCAGCTCGCGCTGTTTGCAGGATTTCCCACGGCTCTATTCGCAATCAAGACAGCTCGTGAAGTCTTCGACGAACCACCCAGCGGACTCAAGCCCCCCAAAGAAGAAGACTCCAGAGCTCAGGAAACTGACTAAAGCATCGAACAGATGATCCCAATTCCAGGTTCATCGCCTCAAGAGTGCCCTGAAATATATATGTATCCCAAAAACAGAGCTTTTTATACGACAGAATCTGTCGCCGAAAAGGACGGTTTTGAGGAGACCCCAAGCAGAAGAAAATCCCTACCTGATCGGTGCCGAGGATTTTCTACAGCTTCACGTGTTCAAAGTGGGGTCCAACCAGGTGACAGGCTCCGGTGCAGGTCTCTGTTTCTCGCCGAATTACCAGAGAACCAAACCACCTCTGGAAAAATCGCCTTCGTCAGAAGAAACAAGAGCATCCAGTCTTTCCACAGCTGGCGGAGGCATTGGAGCTGCAGGAGCGAAACGCACCGCCTGCACCACAGGCAATCTCTGTTCGCTGGATACAGTTGGCATAGGGTTTGATTCCCTGTAATCAAAATCGGCTGCTTTGATCATATTGAACACCGTTCTTGCTCTGGCGGATGCCAGACGGGGCAGAACAGGTGTCTGATCGACCGGGTGAAGAAGGTCCAGGGCGTGGTGGCCGTTATACCGGACAACCGAACCCGTATCATCCACAGTTTTCAGTGCTTCACCCTTGATAAAATCACGAGGGGAAATTCCAAAGGATGAAGCATCTACATAATCATCAAAATCACTACCGGAAATTCCCAGAATGCTTTCAATCTCTGCCGGCTCAAAAGAGAAGGCCGTGAAAACATCAAAAATGATACCCAGCTTGGCCTTATCCTCATCCGCAAGGGAGCCCGCCAGAGCCTGAAGCAAGGAAAGCGAAGTCGTATTCGATCCGCGATCTGTCGCAAAGGCACCGTGTACCTTCTCAAAACCATCTTCCACTCTCTGAGTAAATTCGAGAAGGATATTGGCAAAAACCCCTTCTGTTTTCAGGAAATCATCTTTAGGAACCTGAGTGTAGGGAATATTATCTGAGCACTCCACGCTATCCGATGGCTTACCGTTGTAGCGGGGATTCTGGGGAGTTGAGTTAGCGTCTTCACGACGAAAACCACAAACTGCGAAAACCAGTTGGGTATTGTTCCAGGCACGAGGCGAAAAATAAGCCTGATAGAATTGAGACATTCCCTCGACATAGGCATTGCGCTCGGTGGTGATTTCATTGGCAAAATGGGCCAGATCCGGACCATACGATGCTCCGGCACCATCAAGAGTCTGGTTGAAAATCTGCTGGGAATGAGCCAGTTCATGAACCACAACCGCCAGAAGCTCGTCTTCGGTGCGCCCCTCCAGGGCTCGATCTCCAAGCACCAGTTCATTAGATCCGGATTCATAGTGAGCGTGAACCCCGCCAGGAATATCTCTTTCATCGGCGAGGATGACTTTCGGCAGTTTTCCGGGAGAAAGACCCAGAACCTGAGTAATCACACCCCTCAAATCAAGTTTATTATCCCGCAGACTTGTATA
>CAZDAM010000150.1:0-5162 GCA_964503595.1 uncultured bacterium | reverse complement strand
AATCCTTCAAATCCAGAATGGTTTCACAAAGCTCACGAATCGAAGTCTGAACCCCGGTTCCTACATTGTAAAATTCATCGCTGACTTCACTTTGCAAAGCCAAAACATTGCAACGGGCCACGTCTTCAACATCAATAAAGTCATAGGCCTGGGTTCCATCTCCATTGATTACGGGAGCCTCATTCGCATCAATCTTATTAAGCATGATGGGAATAACCCCGGTATACGCCGCCGTCTGATCCTGATGTGGGCCATAAACATTCATATAACGAAGTCCTACATAGGAGAGATCATAACGATCGTAAAACGCCCGGCACATTGATTCCCCCGCAATTTTGGTTGCCCCATAAAAATTGCGGTTATTGAACGGATGCTCTTCCGTCATGGGAACTTCCACGGCATCCCCATAGACAGATGCGGAACTGGAATACACCAGCCGCTTGATCCCGGCTTCGACACAGGCTTCCAGAATATTGAAAGTGCCCTCGATATTGACATGAAACGCAGTTCTGGGGAAATCCTTGCAATGAAGAAGCCACATTGCCGCCAGGTGAATCACCCCATCCATCCCCTTCATGGCATCCTTGAGAAGATCCGTATCCCGGATATCACCGCCACTGGGATACATCTTACACCGGGGATCCTGAAGCTGCTTTTTCAGGTTGGATTCCTTGCCACGGGCAAAATTGTCATAAACAACAACCTCAGCCACATTGTGCTTCAAAAGTTCGGCAACCACAAAACTTCCAATGAAACCGGCTCCACCAATTACCAGGACGCGGGCATTCTCAAGCTGCATAATTACTCCTTATTGGAATCAAATATCTGTTCACAAACATATTGGCCTACCGCCAGCGAACTGGTGAAGGCGGGGGAAATGGAATTTAACACATGCAGGCTGTTCGGACCCTTCTCCATCAAAAAGTCCATCTCAAGCCTGGCTTCTTTCAGATTCACCAGCTGGGGGCGAATTCCAACTTTCGCACTGGGCTCTATCCAGTCCTCATGAAGCTCATCCACAAGTCTTTTTGCCTGAGCATAAAAACGGGATTTCAGATACATCGGAGCTTCACGCCGAACCAGTTGCCGAAAACCCTGATGATTAGCCAGAAATGCTCTGGATAGCTGAAGCAGAACCTGCCCCATCTCCTGAAGTGACGCACCATCAAGTAGACCGTAATTCTCTCTTCCCAAAGCCGGGATCGCAGTTGGGCCGATATACACATCACCGGAAATCACCCTGGTAAAGTGTACTCCCAAAAATGGAAGCTGAGGGTTTGGAACCGGATAGATACTTCCCCGAATTCTGGAGGCTACGTCCTCCCTCATCCGGTAATAAATCCCCTTGAAGGGAAGGAATCGGTATTTCCCGCCAAAGCCGCACAAGTGAGCAATCGAATCCGCAAAGGCACCGGCAGCATTGATCAGATACCCAAACCCGAATTTCCGGTTCTGGCTTTCCAGAGTCGAAGACTTCAGATCAATCTTTTCAACCCGCTGATTCAGAAGAATCGATACTCCCGATGCTTCCAGTTCCTGAGCAAGGCTTTTTAAAACTGC
The DNA here is from genome assembly GCA_964503595.1 of uncultured bacterium. Taxonomy (GTDB): domain Bacteria; phylum Muiribacteriota; class UBA6191; order UBA6191; family UBA6191; genus CAZDAM01. The sequence goes on along the minus strand of CAZDAM010000150.1, from coordinate 3,602 downwards.
CTTACTATCAATCACCGAAGTATCTTCACAGAAAAGAGCAGAATGGCCTGGCCGTGCATGAGGTTCGATGGTCCGGGCTTCATCACTGGAAACCAGCCGTGCCGAAATCCCGTTGTCCCGGGCATTTTTCAGAAGAGCCTCAAAAGCTTTTTCTTCTTCTGAGGAAGTCGCAAGGATAAGTTTTCCATCGCGACGCCAGGGAATCTTTCTGTCCGTGGCATATTCCATCAGAGCCTGAGCCCCCTGACGACAAAACCGGGCCTTCATGGTTGTGGATGGATAATAAATACCCGTATGCAGGACTCCGCTGTTTCTACCTGAGGCATGCAGTCCCAGAGAAGACTCTTTCTCCAGGATCAGAATCGAGGCTTTCGGAGAATGAGCCTGAATCGATCTGGCAATTGCAAGACCAACAATCCCACCACCGACAATCAGAAAATCATATTGAGTCATAGAACTAGGCAGGATCCGGCAGATACATAAAAATAGCAACCCTCAGCAATCAACATCCAGCAAATCCACCCACCTGAGGAAATTAAGAATCCTCCAGTAGGACCAGTCAAAGCGGATCTTCCCCAGCCTCATATCCTCAAGCCAGGGCCTCAACCCACCGGCTTCAAAAACAGGGATTCTATCCAGAGCCCCCAAAGCCCGGGATTCCACCTCCTGCATACCCCAAAGCCAGTCTTCTCCGGGAGTGGCAAATCCGATTTTATCCTTTCTTTCCAAAACCTCATTGGGGACAATTCCACGCAAGGCATGACGCATCAGAGTTTTGCTTTCTCCCTGATCACTGATCAGGAAATCTTCCGGGAGACTGAAAAGAAACTCTGTAATTTCCAGATTCAGAAACGGAACCCGGGATTCCACAGAAAAATGCATGGAATTCCGGTCTCCATGCCTGAGTAGAGCAGGCAATCCCCAGCCAACCAGGGCTGAGGCCTGTCGGCCCATCAGTCTTCTGCCAGGTTCTGAATATGTATGAACGGGCTGTGGGCGAACCATCCTGACACCCCTTTGCAGGAAACTCCCGGCATTCAGCCAGAATGGCTTCCCACTATCACCCGCAAGAGATGAAGCCAGCCCCTGCATGGGTTCCGGAATCCACCAGCGCCCTAAAGTCCTGAGCGGCTCAAGGGGACTCCGGCCTGGCCCCTTCCGCCAATTCTGATAAAATCTGCCCGCAGCGCCGAACTGTCCTTCTTCCATAAGGCTACGCATCCGGTATCCCGGAAACCCGCTGTAACCAGCAAGAAGCTCATCGGCTCCCTGACCATCCAGGGTCACGGTAATCCCCTGGGCCCTGGCAAGCTGATACACCCTGTACTGGGCATAGATACTGGTAGAACCGAAAGGTTCTCCCTGTGTCAGGATCAATTCATCCAGATCCTGAAACAACTCCGAAGCCTGCACTTCCACCCGATATGAATGGGCCTTTGTAACTCCTGTGATCAGATCCACCCAGTTCTCTTCGTTCAGATGGCTGCCTCTGGCTACATAACTGAAAGTATGAATCGGCACATCCGGCTCAAGATGACGCATCACACAGACGACTGCCGAAGAGTCCAGCCCTCCGGAAAGAGCCGCGCCCAGAGGCACATCACTGCGAAGCTGCCTTTGTACCGAGCTTACGAATTTATGACGGAATTCCTCCGAAGCCTGCTCGAAGTTTCCCTGAAAGCTCTGTTTCACCGAAGGCTCCCACCACTGATGCTTTCGAATGTTCCCCGACTTGCAATCAAGCGCGATCCCAGCTCCCGGAGACAGGCAGTAAAGGCCTTCAAAAAATGTTTCCCGAGAATCATCATATTCACCAAAAACCAGATACCGGTAAGCCGAGTTCCAGTTCAGGCGTGGTTTTTGCCCACTTAATGCCAGCAAAGCCCCGATTTCCGAGGAAAAACCAAATCTGCCACCCTCCTCAAAGAAATATAGAGGTTTGATACCAAACGGATCCCGATAGATTTCTATTGTCTGATGGATGTGGCTGAAGACGGCAAAAACGAACATTCCATCCAGACGACGAAGGCAGTCCCGCCCCCATAACTTCCAGGATTCCAGCAGAACTTCTGTATCAGTACGGGTTTTAAAGGAAATCCCTTCGGCCTCAAGTTCTTCGCGAAGCTCCAGGTAGTTGTAAATCTCACCATTGAAAACCATTGTCCAGCTACCATCAGAGGAATGCATGGGCTGAATCCCCGCATCGGTTAGATCGAGAATCGATAACCTGGCATGACCCAAACCCAACGAAAAGGGAGTTTTTTCAGTCTGCCAGTGACCTTTGGCATCAGGGCCCCGCCAACTCATTGCCAGAAGCCCCCGCTCAAGAAAATTCGTGAGTTCAAGATCTTTGCGAATATCCCAAAGTCCCAAAAGACCACACATCAGAGTTTCCCTTTCTTCCTGGCGTCTCGATAATCCTGAATCAGCCGTCGAGCCACGCTCTCTGGATGATGCCAGTTTTCAACAAAAATTCGAGAAGCTCTGGCCCTTTGCACCAGATCTTCCCGCGGCATCTCCAGAATCAGGCGCAAAGTTTCCTTGACCGTATCAGGCTCAGCCTGAAAATGTGGAAGGTCCTGTTTCATCTGCTCGGGAATGAAATGCAGATCCTCTTCCCGAACATAGACCACCGCGGGTTTTCCCAGAGCCATCAGCTCCACAGTCAGACCTCCGTACCACCCGGCCAGCAACTGATCCAGAAGAACATCTGCACCGGCATAAAGCTTCTGGGCCTCGGCATAGGACTCCCCTTCCACCAGAATCAGCTCAAATCTGTAACCTTCCTCCTTGAGCTCCTCCAGCGCATTCAGAAAATACTCTGTCCCCTTCACTTCCCGATTGGTTGGGGCATGTACAAATTTCAGGGGTTCTTCATGATTCTGGGAATAAACAGGCATCCATTCTTCAAGGTGAACATGGGAATATGGCAAAAACCCCGCCGTTTCAGGCAGGACATTCAGTAAATCCGGATTCAGGGCATATATTTTATGACTGTTTTGCTCAAACCTTGAGATTTGAAGCCTTTTGAAGGCATCGCTTCTTTGCGTGTAGTAGTCTTTCCTGACCCTGTCTGCAAAATGGATCCGAAAATTCTGTCGGCAGTATTCCCCTTGACGGGCATCGTCGCCCTGATAGGTTACAAATACCGGAATCCCCTTTCTTCTAAGAAGAAAAAATTCCAGTCCCTGAAGCCACCAGCGATACATTGCATAAAGAAATCGCACTATGGCTACCGGCACGGAATCTCCATCCTTCTGAAATGGTCCGGGCTGAGCGATGGAGGTTCCAAAATTGTAATGGACAATATCAAACCTGGATAAACGAAGAAGTACAAAACACAGTCTCTTCCACTCCCTCTTCAGAAAACCATCCGAAGGCTCCCAGAGAACCTGATCCACCGGATAGTTCAGATAATTCTGCTCAAGTGTCATGGAGTGACTTGATTCTCCCAGAAGTCTCTCCTGACGAGCCAGACTTACCGGATTACCCCCTGTCGTGGTAGGGCAATGAAGAATCCTGAGTTTGGAAACGCTTCCCGTTTTGTCCTGATTTTTCCTTGAATTTTCCACAACCCGGATTCTACAGTACTTCCCTGTGAA
>CAZDAM010000149.1:0-5277 GCA_964503595.1 uncultured bacterium | reverse complement strand
GGCAACTCCAAAGGATCTTTCCGGTGCAGACTGCAAGATACTGGTTGATACAGAGCGAAAAATAACCTTGAAGGGGCTAGAAAAAATAAGCTCGGGTCTTCTGCCTGTAGACACGGTGCTTTTATCATCCCGAGCCCCAATAGGGTACTTAACCTTGACAAAGATTCCTACCGCAATCAACCAGGGTTTTATTGCTATGGTTTGTAATAAATTTATGCCACCTGAGTATATTCTCCTGTGGTGTGAATCAAATCTTGATGAAATCAAAGCCAGGGGAAGTGGGACTACATTTTCTGAGATTAGCAAGAAGAATTTTCGACCAATCAAGGCACTCAAGCCCTGCGAATGTATGATGCTGTCCTTTACGGCCAAGGTGAAAAAAGTGTACGAAGTTATAGAAAATAATGTGTTTGAGATGGATTCTCTTAGAACTCTCCGCGACACCCTCCTTCCCAAGTTGATTTCCGGGGAACTGGATGTTTCTGATTTGGCGGATTTTCAGGAAGAGGTCGAGGGGTGAGTTCTTTCGTAAAGCCCTGGAAATCCTTTGAAGAGCAGCTTCACCAACTCAAGGAGCGGGGTCTTGAAGTAGAAAGAGATGCAGAAGCTCTGAGTTCTCTTCAGCGTATTGGTTATTATCGTCTCAGTGGCTACTGGTATCCGTTTCGCAAGCCATCTAGGGATGAGCACGGGAAGCCTTGTCGTCTGGATGAATTCGTGGAAGGGAGTCGCTTTGAGGATGTCCTCAGTCTCTATGTCTTCGATAAGCGATTAAGGCTTCTGGCTTTGGATGCTCTTGAAAGAATCGAAGTGGCTTTACGGGTGGACATAGCCTATCTTCTGGGAAAATCGGATCCATTTGCCCATGAAAATCCTGCTTGTTTTCATGGAAAATTCAGCAAACGAATCAAGCCTCCACATAGTTCAACAGAGCATCAAAAGTGGCTTGAAAAGTATGAGCGCCAGTTGAAAGTTTCCCGACGAGTGCCGTTTGTGGAGCACTACAGGCAGAAATATGGTCGATTGCCTATCTGGGTAGCGATCGAAGTATGGGATTTTGGCATGATGTCATCCCTTTATGCCGGCTTGAAAAAAAAGGATCAGGATTGGATCGCCTCCAAATATGGTTTAACAAGCGGGAGCCTGCTGGCCCAATGGTTGCAAAGTCTGAATTTCATCAGAAATGTCTCGGCCCATCACAGTCGTTTATGGAATGTAAATGTTCTCATTCGGTCTGATTTGCCGAACATTCTTAATGGCTGGCCTCAATTGAACACGTCCCGCAGCTTCTTTTATTTTTGTCTGATCCAGTATCTGATGAAAATTATTTGCCCCAATTCAAGTTGGGGGGAACGGTTTTCTGGGCTGTTGGGTGAATTTCCGGAACCCGAGTCAGGCGCTATCCGGCTCATGGACTTTGGTGCTTTCAAAGACTGGCAGGATTGGGGCTTGTGGAAAACGGATTGAAAATAGAAAGCCGACGCGTACTCAGTAGAACTGCGAAGAGGCGCCGGGCATAATACGTCCATTGTACGTATTGCTTAGTTTTTGTCAATCAATTTCCTGGAACAAGCGAGAACAGAATGAGAGAGGAAGAACTGGAAGAGCAGGCCCTAGAATGGTTTGCCCAAGCTGGCTGGCTGGTCTCTCGTGGTGCTGATATTGCTCCCGATGGTCCCCATCCTATGCGTTCAGACTATGGCCAGGTTCTTTTGCTTCCTGAGGTGAAAGAGGGCTTGATTCGTCTGAACACTCATTTGCCAGAAGCGGCTTTGGATCAAGCTTTGGCCCGGCTTCAAAAGCAGGAGAGTCGGGATTTTCTGGCCAACAATCGCGGCTTTCATCGTCTTCTTCTTGAGGGAATTCCGGTGGAATACAGGGAAGATGGAGAAACCCATTACGATCGGGCTTTTCTCATTGATTTTGACCCGGATTCGGGCCTTAAAACCAATGTCTTCCGTGTGGTGAACCAGTTTACGATTCAGGGCATAAGGCAGTTAAGAAGACCGGATATCATCTGCTTTGTCAATGGTCTGCCTTTGGTCGTCATGGAGTTAAAAAGCCCTGGTAGTGAAAATGCTGATATCTGGGATGCTTTTCATCAACTACAGACCTATAAGGAGGAAATACCGGATTTGTTTTCCTTCAATGAAGCCCTGGTTATCAGTGATGGTTTTATGGCTCGTGTGGGCTCCTTGACAGCAAATCAGGAGAGGTTTCTTCCCTGGAAAGCCCTGAAATCAGAAAAAGATCGACCAGTCCTGGAGTGGCAGCTTGAGGCTGTCGTGCGAGGTTTTTTGGACCGGGAACTTTTTTTGGATTATCTGCGTTATTTCATCTTCTTTGAATCTGACTCTGATTTTCTGATCAAAAAAATCGCTGGGTACCATCAATTTCATGCTGTGCGTCAGGCGGTGGAAGCAACGGTTGCCGCTTCCTCGGATGCCGTCATGGACTTTTACGAAGATCATGTATCGGTGCCCGGGAATCTGGGCAGCAAGAAGGCGGGAGTGGTCTGGCACACTCAGGGCTCGGGCAAAAGTATTTCCATGTGCTGTTATGCCGGAAAGCTGATTCAGCATCCAGCCATGAAAAATCCGACCCTTTTGATTGTGACAGATAGAAATGATCTGGATGGACAGCTTTTTGAAACCTTCAGTCATGCCCAGGAACTTTTGAAGCAAGAGCCCAGGCAGGCTTTGGATCGGGAATCTCTTAGAGAACTTCTGTCTGAGAGGGAAAGTGGCGGAATTCTTTTCACGACCGTACAGAAATTTGCCCTGCTTCAGGGGGAAACATCTCATCCTGTCTTAAATGAGCGTCACAATATCGTTGTGATTTCAGATGAGGCTCATCGTAGCCAGTATGGCCTGAAAGCAACCCTGAAATCAGACGGTACTTATCAGTATGGTTTTGCCCGTCATATGCGGGATGCCCTGCCCAATGCCTCCTTCATCGGATTTACCGGAACCCCGATTGCAAGCGATGATAAAGATACTCGCGCCGTCTTTGGGGACTATGTCTCCATTTACGATATTCAGGATGCGGTGGAGGATGGAGCTACCGTACCCATCTATTACGAATCCCGTCTGGCCCGGCTTGATATCAATCAGGAGGAAATTGAAGAGCTTTCGGAACAGATGGAAGAAATGATGGAGGATGATGAGGATTTATCCTCCCGTGAAAAGGCCAAGGGCAAATGGAGCCGTCTGGAGAAACTGATTGGGGCCAGGCCCCGGATGCAGCAAATTGCCGAAGATTTGATCACCCACTTTGAAGCCCGTACTCAAAATCTGAAGGGTAAGGCCATGATTGTGGGTATGAGTCGGGAAATCTGTGTTCATCTCTATGATGAAATTGTGGCCTTGCGCCCTCACTGGCACCATGAAGACCCCGATCAGGGGGCCATCAAAATCATTCTTTCCGGCTCCGCTTCCGATAAGGCCTTTCTGCAACCCCATATTCATACCAGACAGGTGAAAAAATGTCTGGAGCAGCGTTTCAAGGATGAGAACGATTCCTTAAGGCTGGTCATTGTCCGTGATATGTGGCTAACCGGTTTTGATGCTCCCTGCTGCCATACCATGTATGTGGACAAACCCATGAAGGGGCATAATCTGATGCAGGCCATTGCGCGGGTCAATCGGGTTTTCAAGGATAAACCGGGAGGGCTGGTGGTGGATTATATCGGCATTGCCAGTGATTTGAAACGGGCCATGAAAACCTATACGGAGTCCAAAGGGAGGGGGGAGCCGACTCATGATATTCATCAGGCTTTTGCCTTACTTCTGAAAAAGTTGGATATCATCCGCGGGATGTTCGCCAAAAATCCGGCCGGGGAAGGTTTTGATTATAGCGATTTTGCAACTCACCCCCAGAAGCTTCTGATTGGAGCAGCCAATTATATTTTTGGGCTCCCGGATGGCAAGAAACGCTTTTTAGATGAAACTCTGGCTTTAAGTAAGGCCTATTCTCTTTGCAGTACCCTGGATGAAGCGCAGGAATTTCACACGGAGATTGCCTTTTTTGTGGCCGTCAAAATTGCGATGACCAAGGTAAGCAGTGTGGATAGCAAACGGACTCAGGAGGAAAAGGATTCGATTTTAAAGCAGATTCTGGACAATGCCATCCTTGCTGAAGGAGTGCAGGATATTTTTGCCCTGTGTGGCTTGGAAAAACCCAATATCGGTCTTCTTTCTGATGAATTTCTGGAAGAAGTAAGAGCTCTTCCCGAACGTAATTTTGCCGTGGAGCTTCTGGAAAAACTCCTCAAGGATACGATTCGGGCAAAAACGAGAAAGAATGTAATTCAGGAGAAAAAATACTCCGAGCGGCTTCTGGAAACTTTACGAAAGTACAATAGCCGTGGCATTGAAACGGCTCAGGTCATCGAAGAGTTGATTGCCATGGCCAAACAGTTCCAAAAAGACATGGAGCGCGAAGCAAACTTGGGTTTGAATCCTGATGAGATCGCCTTTTACGATGCATTGGCCAATAACGAAAGCGCTATTTTAGAACTTGGGGATGAGGTCCTAAAGAAAATCGCTGTGGAACTGACCGAAAGGCTTCGTGCTTCGGCAACGGTGGACTGGCAGAAAAGAGAGAGCGTGCGTGCCCGTTTAAGAATTCTGGTGCGCCAGATTCTGAGACGCTACAAATACCCTCCGGATCGGGCTAAGGAAGCCATGGAATTAGTGATGCAGCAGGCTGAAGCGCTTGCGGATTTCTGGACTCAAGAGTAATAGCGAGCCCCACCGGCAGACAGGGCAATTCGCCCAAATTTATTGCCAGGTAACAGGGACTTTGGTGAGTGTGGTTCCCTGAAAATTGATGCTGGCGATATAGCCGGCAAAGCGGCTGACTCCAATCAGAGCATCGTTGACAATGCCGAATTCCGAGGTGTTTCCGATGGTTTCTCCAGTCAGGAGATTGGGAATGGCGGCAAGAGGCATTCTCAGGATCGAACGGTCGGTGCCTTCAGTTGCCTCCGAGACATCCAGGCGCTTGATGACCAGTTGAAGCTCCTTTTGAGAACTTCGGATGAAATTTTCCGCACATCCATCCAGAAGCCAGATCTGGAGATGCCCGGTTTGCTGGTTGAACAGAATTTCCAGATTTCCACCACCATCCGCAACAGGGATGAGGGTTCCTCCGTGTGGGGCTGAGTGGGCATGGCCATGATGATCGTGGCCGTGATGATCATGGTTCTGATCCGAAGCCTGGGCTGAAAAGACACAACTCAAACCAAAGAGGGCAGAAAAAAGAAGTTTTCGCATG
>CAZDAM010000148.1:0-5319 GCA_964503595.1 uncultured bacterium | reverse complement strand
GATTGACATCTTCAAACAGAGAATCAACCCCAACAGACTCTCCATCCCTGATTTTTTCCAGGTATTCCAGAACATCCGCTTTACTCAGCTTGTGTTTCATCCTGGAGAACCAGGCTACAATCTGGTTATGCAGACGAAAGTCAGAAACTTCAGTATAGCCTAAAATGACTCTCCATACATCGCAAAGTTCGCATTTAGCTGCATAATCCACAGTCTTCAGAAGTACCTGAGGATTCTTAGAATCAAAGGATTTCCTTAAAATATCAACCCCATGCTTCTCGCCCAGAAGATAAAGAATATAGCCCAGATCGGTGTAATAGAATTCGTTCTCCGATTTAAGACAACCGTACACAACATCCTTAAGCTGCTCGCGATATTCAACAAAATCCGTCTCCCGGATGGCAACGGTATATTTGAAAAGAACATCCACGTCATTCTGTCCCAGAAGAAACCCCTTGGCTTTGACCAGATGAGCAAAGACATCAAGACTACCCGGATTCCCGCTTTTGGCCAGCATCATCAGAATCTGGTGGCTCAGATCCTCGGAAATACGGCCAAAGTCTCCCTTATGCATCTGAAGAAGAATTCTCTGCCATTCAACATCTTCTACCCGCCCAGCGGTTTCCAGAAGCCTGAGAAGCTGGGAAATCTTCCTCTCCGGCATGGCTTTTTTCGCTGAAAACTCCGGCTTCAGGAAAGCCAGCCAGGAAAACTCCACCCGCTGAATCGCACCAAGCACCTCATTGCAGGAATCCTCATCCAGTTCAATTGCACTTTTCCAGACAAAACTGAAGGATTCCTTGTCCTCCATCGCCAGAACCGATTTCAGAAGAGTTGTACGGATTCCCTTACCCTCTTCAAAGGATGACAGAATGCGATAAAGCTGCTGAAACTGACGGTAGGTTTTATCCGAAAGGAACGGGGCTGCTACCGGCATCAGAAACTTGAGATGGCGGAAAATCCGGGCTGGAGATTTTTCCAGATCGATTTTGCCGCATTCGACAGCAACCGCAGCCCTCTGTCGACCATCCTCCATAAGAAGCTGGCGGATCACCGATGGCAGAAGCTGAAGCTGACGCGGATTCAGGGACCCCTGCATCTTCCTCAGAATACTAATGATCAGCCCCTTGAGGTTTTCATCCGGAGGGGTGGATTTCAGATAATTGATGACCGTACTTAAGAGATTCGGGTGCTGAAGAGACTCAAAGAACTCAACGACATCAGCCTTCGGTTCACGGGAATGCTTCATTTCCATGAGCTTCTTACGCTCATTCAGGTCCTGAAGAATCCCGTAAAACAGCTTCTCAAAAATAGAGGCCATATTCTTGAAATGCAGGGAATCCCGAAGATTTACGTGAATTTTCCAGAACAGATCGGCCTTGGTCTGCTGCAATTCTGCCCCTGAAGTACGAGTCAGAAGAAGAGAAGTAATGGAACGGACAAAAAAGGCGGCATCCCGTACTTCCAGCTCCTGCAGGGTTTGAACAACCCAGAGAATGATTTTGGGATCCTCACTTCGACAGAAGCCGGCAATTTTATCCTTGAGCTGTACAAACAGAGGCTGGATGTTGACATTGTCCTCATAGGTTTCAAACAGAGCCCGGATGGTTTCCCTCCCAAGCAGAGTAAAAAGGGCCATTTCATCCTGTTTCGCAATATTCCTGTATAGCTTATGAAGGCGCTGAAAAACTTCAGCATCCTGCTTTTCACGAATCCTCGAAACCGCAATCTCCACCAAGGACTGCTCCCCTTCCACCTCAAAATTGGAATGGGCGAATTCAGCCAGATGCAGATGCTCTCCTGCCAGCCCAAGTCCTTTTAAGGCGCCTTCTCTCTGTTCCTGAGAAGGGTTCTGATAGTGAGTCTTCTGGCGCAGAAACTCTAAATGCTCATCACTTAAATCCGGCTGGGCTCCCAAAGTCATGAGAATCTGGGCCCGGGACTGCTCGCTCAACGCTCCCGGATAGGCTGCCATTAAAAAATCGGCATATTCAATCTGAGGAATGGAACGAAAATACTCCAGCAGACGACGCTGCACTTCCCAGGCAGAACGGGAATAAAGGTTCGCCGCTATTTTGTACGGGATCGGAATTTTCAAGGATTGCAGAGTTCGGATCGCTGAAAGCACTATGGAAAGATCTTCATGGAACAGGTCCCTCAGAAGAGTTCTTTCTGCCGGGAGCCCGCAGGCTTCCGCAATTCTATGCAGGGTCAGAATCTGACGAATTTCTTTCATGGTCTTTTCATTTTGTCCGGAACAGAATTTCATTGAAGCATATTCTCTACCCCGATGACCACAGGCAGACAATGCGGTAGCATAGATTTTGTTATGGAAGAAATCCTCCTGATCGCCTTTTTATGTATGCTTGCCGGTTCCGGATATTTTCTGGTGACCTGGCCGGTTCTCACCCTTGCGACTTTATCTGGAGCCACCTTTATCGGTTTTCGCTGGTGGAAGAGGCGCCAGCATCATCTGCTGCTTCACGAAAGGCACGAAAAAATAAGGCGGAAGCTTCTTGATTATCCGAAACTTCAGGAGAATTATCAGAGCCTTCCCGTCAAAAGTCTTTTTGATTCGCTTGAAAAGGCGATCGAGGCCAGTGATGAATACACCCGGCCCTATCTTCTTGAAATGAATGAAACCCTGGAATCCCAGCGCGAGCGCCTCCAGAGAGAAGCGGGCGACATGGAAGAGAAGCTGACCCGCTTTCTGTACCAGAACCCCTATGTTCTGGAATCAGAAGTCAGCGATGCCCAAAGAAGTGAAAAGGAAGCTGCAACCAAAGAAGAAAGAAACAGGGCTTCAGAACGCCTGAAACGGGCTCAGGCCAAACTTGACGGATTTCGTCAGGAAGAGGAGTCTATGGCTCAATGGTACGAACATTTGAAAAAGCTGGAAGAAAGAATCAAAAATCTCTCTCAAGCTGAATCAGCCCTGGAGTCGATCGAATCAAAAAGTCTGAGTCCTGCGGAATCTCTGATTGAAGAAATTCGCAAGCTTTAGAAGCGAAAAACCACTCAATCCAAACCCCAGAACCAGTAGAAGCTGTAAGAAAAAAGCGCTGATCCTGCGAAGCTCCTGCTCCGTATGCAGAGTCCTGGCCATGGCAGGAGAATGCCGGTAATACCAGGCAATAAATGCCCGCCCGGAGGAAGTCCTGGCCAGGATTTCATCGCGAATCCAGGTATAGACACGAACAACTGGATGATCCAGATTTCCGAAGCTTGTCGTGGCAATGAAACAGCCTGAGCCCCCACCTCCGGTTTCAGGATTGGATTCCGTGCTGGCAGTGCCCAACGAAGGGCGGATGAAGGACATCAGAACCGCGTCTTCCAGCCCCTTGTTTCTTAACGGCAGAACCACCGTCTGAAACGGCTCAATCGTCCTTTCCTGATTCAGACTGCTAAACTGAGCACAATCCGGCAAGGCTGTGAGGGTATCGTTATCACATTCAAAGCGGAAGAAATCCGCAGGAAGACCACCACATTCATTTGTTCCCGTACAGGGCAGAAAACTCAGACGCACCGGTTTTTCCGAAAAATTCTGCAACCGAACCGTCAGGGTTGTCCGACCGGAGACCCTGACCGACCTCAAGACTTCACGAGCCTGAGTAAAGGTATTTGCATTCACTTCCAGAGCCTGGAGGATCCCGGAAGTTCCGGTCACCGGATTCTGATTCACTTCCCCGGAAGAAGACCCCCCTCCCGATGACACCGACGGCAGAAAGTTCTGATCCACCCAGAGCTGAAGAGTAATCGGCTGAGCCCCGGTCGCAATGATTTCCCTTCGATCAACCAGAACTGCCGTAATTGACTTGTAAACCGCCGAATCATTCCCGGACTGGGTAAAATCAAGGGACTGAAAGGCATGGCGGGACTGCTGAATTGCCCGAGGATCTCCTGCATCCACTTGCGTATAGGGAACCTTATCCGCATAGCGCACAACCCCGGAGGATATCGCCATACGAATCCTGGATCGAGCCTGGGGCAGAGGAGCTGACTGACCTGTTGAAACTCTTGAAGCCTGAAACTGGACCGAACCGCTTCTTCGTCCGGCAAAGATGACGGTCCCTGTTGATACCGAACCGGCCGAAACTGCTTTGGGAACCATATAAACCGTCACCGGCTTGTTCGGCGGGCATTCTGTGGTTGACTGAACCGTCGTCCCTAAAAGCAGACGAGAGCTGTAAGTCAACGGTTTGCAGTCTACACTGCCATCTGAAGCCTGATCCCCAGGATCGGCAAACAGATAATCGACATCGGCCTTGGAATTCTGATTGGTCAGACTGACATAGGCCGGACTGTAGGTACTCAGGGTAATCCCACTGACAGATACTGTAGCCGAAGTACTTTCATCCCCCCCACTGGAACCTGGAACAAAACTGTCGGTCAACTGCTGGGCCAGACTCCAGTCAAGCCCTCTTCGTGCCCCAAGTGACAGACCCGGAACATTGGTGGAATTAAACGTATCCATATCGGCAAGATTGAGACTGCGGAACTCATATGGACTCAGATTAGAAGACCCCGCAGCTTCTTGACGATCCACAAAAAGAGCTGTCAGCATATCCATGAAAAAGTCATCAAAACAGGATCTTTGCGTTGTCGCCGTACAACGGGAAGACTGAATCGGAGCCGTGCGTAAAATCCGATCGATGGAACAGACCCGGGAAGGAATATTACCGCTGGCCGGACAGAATTCATCCTGGGGGTTCGCCGGATCGCTAATGCCCATGAGACGCGTTCCAGTCACCGTTCTGACCTTGCCTGTGGACAACAGGGCATTGATGAACTGATCCCCAAGATTGTTCACCGATTGGGCCCGCTGTCGTCCTTCGTAGGTAAGCTGCTCCCAGAGATACAGGAAAAAGGCGAAGCCTAATCCCCTGGCCGCCTTTAGCTGCACGGTCTGCTCCGTACTCAAAGTTGCCGGAGTCGCGATATGGCCGATACTGCCGTATTCCCTCAACATCATGCTGGGATACGGTGTATTCGCGGGGTAATGCAACAGATAAAGAAAATCGACCGGAGCCTCAAGCCCAAGGCTGGTATCCATGACCGGATCAGCGACGGAGATGGTATTGGTTGTGATTCTGATTCCAGGCGATGGCGCCAACGGGTCCGCCCCACTGCGGGAGAACCTCCAGGCCGCAAATAACTTCAGAGCATCCGTGATCCAGCGATCATCTTCAAAGAGAATTCCCTGATCCAACAGGGCCTTCTCTTCAGCAGTCGTATAAGGGTTGATTCTCTGAAACTGCATCAGCTGCATGAGCGCCCCGGCATAACCCTGATAGAAAACCTTCTGGTTAGCCAAAGCCG
>CAZDAM010000147.1:0-5377 GCA_964503595.1 uncultured bacterium | reverse complement strand
CGGAAATCCCGGGTCAAAAACGTCTGTCACGGGACAGGCGGAAGACACAATTCTGACTCAGGCCGTAAAACCCGCGCTGGAAGCTCCTGTCACGGGACATGCGGAAAGCACTGAGAATGCATCTGTCACGGAACAGACCGGAAATCCCGGGTCAAAAACGTCTGTCATGGAACAGGTTGAAAGCGCTGAGAATGCATCTGTCACGGGACAGAAAAGAAAACCGATTCCGGCAGAGGTAAAGCATGCTGTCAATCTGCGCGATCAGGGCCAGTGCACTTTCCACTTCAAAGGAAAGCGCTGTGAAGGAAGGCGGTTTTTGCACATCCATCACAGAATTCCGGTCTCAAAAGGCGGAAAGAACACGGTGGAAAATCTGATCACGCTCTGTTTCAGGCATCATGCTCTGGTGCATGAAAGGGGCCGGGAGTAAAAACCGGGTTTCTTTATTTTTATGTAAATTGCTCTAGCTGTAATTCGGCGGATACCGGTACCACCTCCAGAAATCATGCCGGCTATACATCTTTTGACTTCTGGAAACCTTCAAAGGAACCGGACTTCATGGCTTTTAGAACCGTTTGCGATATATTATCAGGCATGGAAACTCAAGTGCGCCTTGCCCTGCCGGGGGATGAAGCCAAGATCGCATCCCTATACCACCATATTTATCAGGGAACCTACCCGGATCCACTGCTTGGCAATATCAGTGCCCTGCACGAAGTTCTGAAGAACGGCCAGGATCTCTGGGTCATCGCGATGGATGAAAGAGGCTTTGTAGGAGCCTGTCTCAACTATCGTGTGGATAACACTCACAACCTGGCAAAAGTCTCAGGAGCCGTTGTTCATCCGGAATTCCGGGGGCAGAACCTGACGCAGAAACTGATTCACTTTGGTCTTAAGGAGCTTCAGAATCGAGGAAACCCTGTTCAGGTTGTCTATGCCACTGTACGCACGGTAACTGCGGCACCCCAGAAGCTGACCGAAAGCCTGGGATTTCGCCGCCTGGGTATTTTCCCCAATACCCATAAAACCCAGGACTGGGAAACACATGGACTGGTTGCTTTTTTCGGGGAAGACGCTCTCAAGCACCGTTTTGAAGACTTTCGCCTGCACTGGCAACTTGCTCGCCTTTACTCAATCGTCCAGTCAGAAACCGGCCTGGGAAAACTCCAGACGGCCCGTCCAGAGGAAATTGAGCGAAGGGCAAAAAACCGCTCTGCTCCCCTTCCTGAGCTGGAAATCATTGATGCCCCAGGCTTTGTCCGTTACCGCTTTGAAGCTCTCAAGACCGATGGAAGACTTCCGGTCAGCTTCTTTCCCTTCCACCTGCCAAACCTGCTTATCACTTCAGCAGATCAGAAGGTAGAGGTCTTTCTGAGCCTGCAGAAATCAGACCAGCACTGTGTCATTGTGGGAATTCACAAACCCCCGGAAATCTATCACGGAGAGCTCTACACCAGAGTTTGTCAGATTCTGAGGGATCGGGGTGTACGCTATATCGAAACCCTGGTTCGGGCTGACAAGCTTCTGACCATCAACGAAACCCTGAAAGCCCGTTTCATTCCATGTGCCTACTTTCCCGGATTTCAGCTTCATCCCAACGGGAACAGACTCGATTTTGTTGTCTTTTCACGCACCTTCGAGCAGCTGGATTTCTCAAACATGGAACTCAGTGGCACCAACCTGGAATACCTCAAACAGTACTATCAGTCCTGGAAGGAAATCTCCCTGAACCCCCGCATTCTTGGAATGGAGGATCATGTCTGAAACAGCCTGGGATCGACTGCTTGAACTCCCTCCCTTTGAATGGAACTCCAGATCTTCGGAAGCATTTCTGGAATCCTTTCGGGAAACCGCAACTCACCACTACAGGAATTGCCCTGATGTCAGATTTTTCTGGGATGAAGCCGGGATCACTCCGGACGAAATCAAAACCGAAGAGGATTTGAAACGCGTTCCGCCGGTTCTCGTCAATATCTTCAAGGAAAGAATCCTTGCCTGCCAGAATTCGGGAGATACCGCCCTCACTCTCAAATCCAGTGGAACCGGTGGCCAGCACAGTCTCCAGATTCTGAATTCCCAGAGTCTTAGACGGGTCAAGGAACTCGCCTGGCATGTCCATCAGGCCCTGGGACTCTGCTCGGAGCAAGAGGCCAACTATATCTGCTTCACCTATGATCCTGCTCGCGCCTCGGACGTCGGAACAGCCTTCACTGATGAGCTGCTGACTTCCTTCACCCCGCGAAAGGAAGTCTATTACGCTCTGAAATTCGATCCCAGAATTCAGGATTTCTATTTTGACGCTGAAGAAACCATGGCAATGTTCGAACGCTTCGCCGCCGACAGGATTCCCTGCCGCATTCTGGGATTCCCTGCTTTTCTGGTTCAGCTTGTCCGCCACCACGGACTGAATGTGACCCTGCCAGCCGGCTCCATGATGGAAACCGGGGGAGGCTTCAAGAATCATGGAGTCGATGCCATCTCACGCGAAGAATTCCGCGATCTCATGTCACTGAGCCTGGGTATCCCCCGTGAAGCGATTCGGGATCTGTTTGGTATGGTCGAACACGGCATTCCCTACATCGAAGATGAACAGGGCCGCTTTCGGGTACCGAACCTGGCCCGGATTTTCATCCGTGACCCCTACACTCTTGAGGCTCTTCCAACCGGGCAGACCGGTCTGATCCATTTTCTCTGTACCTACAACTCAAGCTATGCCAATTCAAGCCTTTTAAGCACCGACTGGGGGCGATTGCTTCCCGCTCCCGATCCACGAGGCCCCATCATTGAATTTACCGGTCGTGCCGGGGTAAGCCGACATAAAGGCTGTGCCCTTCATGCCCAGAGACTTTTGAGGCAGAAATGATCGTTTTTGGACAGAATATCCATCCCGATTTCGAAGATCCGGAAAAAATCCACGCCATCGTGGCCACTGCACGGGTCAAATCCTCAGAACTTCATTCCACCCCGATTGCCGAGATTGTGGAAGTCCTTGGGAAACTGGGAGAAGCCTGGACAGAAGATGGCCCCTGGTTTGCCCGGGGGCTGAAGATCCTTGATTCCGAAGGAAGCCGCTTTACCCCCGAGATGAACAGGCTCAGCTTGAAAATCCTGCCTGAACTTTTAAAACCCAGGGCCCTGGCCCGCAGGATCATGGCCGAATTCACGGCTCCTGAAATGCTGGATCGTTTTGTTCGCCGGTTTCCCTGGCAGGCAAGGCTGCGCGCCGAACCTCTGGGAGTCTTGTGGCATGTCACCGCCGGAAACGTGTTCCTGGGGGCAATTGATTCCCTGATCATGGCTTTTCTGACCAAGAATGCCAGTATCATCAAAACAGCTTCGGGCAACCGGACCTTTCCCCTTCTTTTCGCCGAAAGTCTGAAATCTGTGGATCAGAATGGCATCCTGTCCGACAAATACGCCATTCTGAATTTTCGCGGTGGTGATGAACGCATTGAGCCTATCCTCAAAAGATCCGTCAATGGAGTTGTCGTCTGGGGAAGCGGAAATGCCCTCAAAGGTATTCGTGAAGGTCTTTCAGAAGGAATCAGACTGATCGAGTTCGGCCCCCGCCTCAGCCTTCAGGTCGTGACAAAGGATGGCCTGGAGTCCGAAGGACTTCTTCCTTTGAGCCGCAGACTGGCCGAGGAAATCTGCCTTTGGGATCAAAGTGCCTGCGCCTCTCCCCAGAATCTTTTTCTGCAGGACGGAGTGGATACCGGGACGTTCATGAAAGCCCTGGGAGAAGCTCTGAAGAATTATCCCTATCCCCGTGGCCTCCTGAGTCCCGATGAAATGGTGGAAATGCATAAGGAAAGTGCTCTGGCACGCCTTTTAAGCCACCAGGAAGAACATGAGTTCCTGCAGGGAACGGATTATATGATCCACCTGGATCCCAGGCCTGGTATCCGACCAAGCCCCCTGTTCCGCACCCTTCTGATCAAACCTTTCGAGGATGTTCACAATCTGGCTGAACAGCTCCACGGATATGGAGAATGGCTGCAATCCTGCTCACTTTGTACGACGGAAGCCGAGCGCCACGAATATCTGGAAGCTCTGGCCAAGGAAGGCATCGATCGCTTCTCCGGTCCGGGAGAAATCCTTAAATCCAGGGATGGCTCTCCTCATGACGGGATGTTCTGTCTGACCCGTATGATTCGGTTTGTCTCCGATGAAATGGCAGCTTCTGCCCTCCAAATCGCCAATGAAGCTATCCGTAAAGTTCCCTTTTATCGCAATCTCAAACACGGAATCCCGGTTCAGAATCTCGATGAAATGCCTTTGATCTCAAAGGAAATGCTGGAACCATATCCTCTGCATGAATCCCGGGAACTCTTAAGTTCTGATGCTCAGGAAGGCTATATTTTTGCCTCCGGAGGTACCACATCAAGTCCCCGCTATACCTTCTTCACCTCTCAGGAGTTCCACGAAGTTGCTTCCCTTCTGGCCTCAAGCTATCTGAAAAACGGTCTCAAACCGGGTGTGAAGGTCGCCAACCTTTTTGTTGCCGGCTCCCTCTGGTCTTCCTTCCTTGCGGTCGACAAAGCCTTGAGTCAATGCCAGACCATCCAGCTACCTCTGGGAGGACTGGCCGAACCTGCATTCATTCTGAAAACGCTCAGCCGGTTTGAAGTCGATGCTGTCTTCGGACTTCCTACCCTTCTTCTCAACCTGGCGGATCTCGCCGAAATTCAGGGACTTAAAATCCATATCCCTGCCGTTTTCTATGCCGGAGAAATGCTGCGGTCTTCCGCTCGGGAAAAGCTTGCCCGGGTCTTTGGAACACAGATTTTCGCCTCAGCCGGATATGCCAGTGTCGATGCCGGGCCGATTGGCTGGCAATGCCCCGAGTCCTCTCCTGGTATCCACCACCTGTTCGCCGATCAGGTCCATCTTGAAGTCGTTGAGGAAGAAGCCGTCATCACCAGCCTGATCAAACATTCCATGCCTGTCATCCGCTATCGCACCGGCGATCGGATCCGCCTGATTGAAGAGCCCTGTCCCTGTGGGGCGAAAGACCCTCTGTTTGAGCTTCTGGGGCGCGTGGATGATGTTCTTCTGTTTGCCTCCTGCCGAATTCTGCACAGTGAACTCGCGGAGCTTATGCAGGAAGTGGCTCCCGACAGCCTCTGGCAGGCCGAGGTTCACTCAGGAACAGATGGGCGGGATCAGATCAGAATTGCCTGTCGCACGGATTTGAATCTTGAACCTGATGAGCTGGCCCGGCACCTTCTCAAGCACTGTCGTGACCTGCGGGCAACGCTTTGTCTTGATGATCTGGCCCCTGTTGTCGAATGGTCTGCCGATCACAATTTCCAGCCCAAAACCAACCCAAGGACTGGCAAGAGCCTGATGGTCGTGGACCTGCGTTTGCGCTGAT
>CAZDAM010000146.1:0-5517 GCA_964503595.1 uncultured bacterium | reverse complement strand
CCAAAAGAAGATTCCCCAGAATCCAGATTCCAAGCTTCCAGGAAGAGGTCACATTCTGAATCCATCCCGCATTGGCTGCAAAACAAAGCGCAATGGAAAAGCTGTAAGCAACTCCCAGACCAAGGGCCAGTGACCAGCGAACCCGAATAGGATGAAACTTCTGAGTAAAATACAGATACATCCCACTGACAAAGGCATGGGTCAAAAGCGTCGTACCCGCCGCGGCCGTAGCCCCGAATTCCGGAATCAGCCAGAAATTCAGGCCAAAATTAAACAGGGCCCCCAGCCATGTCACCAGCGCAATGTAGCGGGTTTTCTGAGCAATCGAAATTCCAATTGCCGTAATCTGCTGACTGGCCTGAGCCACCCCGGCAAGAGCCAGAAAGACCAGGGAAAACCTGCCTCCAAAATATGCCTCTGGCAAAAGAAGAGAAAAGATCTCTGTGGAAAACAACCCCAGAAATGATGCCGGAATCAGCATTCCAAGAATCAAAATACAGAAAATCTGAAAATACAGAGCCTGATAAGTTCCAGGCTGCTCTGCCTTGAGCTTCATGGCATATGGGCTCCAGGCCTGACCAAAAGCCATGGAAAAAAAAAGAATCACGGAGGAAAATCGCATGGCCATGGAATACAGGCCGACTTCCTCAATGCTGGACATTCCTCCAAGCATCCAGCGATCGGTGGAAGAGAAAACCCAATAGCCCAGCCCGGAAATTGCCAGGGGAAAACCAAACTCCAGAAGTTTCCTGCCCCAAAGCCAGGAGTAGCCCCATTTCAGATCCTGGCGAATCAGATATAAAGCCAAGGGTAATACAAGCAGCAGGACCAGAACCTGAGCCCCCAGAAGCGATGAAATCTGTGCTCCATGAAAATGAATCAAAACCAGAATCAGACAGGGAGTCCCAATTCTTGCCAATCCCGAAATCCACAGGAATTTCACTGGGGCAAAATGCAGGCGGGTAACATCAAGAAAATACTGGAGAAGCTGCTGAAACAGAATCAGTAGCCCAACCATGAAAACTTCCAGGGACGAGACTGACTCAAAGGATCTCCGGAAAAACAGGGCCAGAAGCAGAAATCCGCCCCCAATCAGCATCAGGTTCATCAAACCGGAGCTGACCATGATGGGACGTTCTTCAGTCCGGGTTTCGGAATCCCAGTAATATCGCTGCAATGCGCTGTTCATACCGCAGGAGCAAAACACTCCGAATAGCGCAACCAGAGTCAGAAGCAAATCATAGAGTCCAAAGGTCTCAGGACTGACTTTTTGGGCAATCAGAGGAAGCAGGGCCAGATTGGCCACTTTTCCCAAGGCGTCTCCCAACCCGTAAAGGACGACATCCTTCCCCAGTTTTTTCAGCATGGGCGAAACCAGGGCTTCAGAAACTCTCTTTCAAAAATCGCTCCCACTGCCTCAAGAGAGTGGTATTTCATGACAAAGGACGGGCCTGCCTCACCTGCTTCCACAAGCTTTTGGGGATTCCTGTAGAGATTCTCCAGAACAGACTCAAGGCTTCTGAAGCTGGCATTGATAATTGGAATTTCAGCTTCGGAAGACAGTACTCCAGAAGCCAGATAAAGCTCTTTCAGATCTTCTCTGAGATAGCACACCACCGGCTTTCCACTCGACATTGCCTCCAGAGCAAACATCGCATACCAGCCAATCACCAGCTGATCAAGAATCAGATCGGACTCCCGAATCAGTTCCTTGATTCGTTCATTGGGTACCCTCTCCGCCAGAACCAGCTCCACATGAAGACCCTTCTCCTTCAGACGGACCACAGCATTCTGCAGGTGCCGGGTTCCCTTCATATTTCGGTGATTCGGAGCATGAAAAACCTTCATGGGTCTTTGGGCAGAAAAAACCGGAACCGGAATTTTCTCTGCCTGAAACAAAGCTGTATCAATCGAAAAATGCCCCAGCATCAGAGTATGCCAGAAGTACATGTAATCGACCCATTCACAGCCACTGAAAACCCGATCCGCCCCAACTGTCCAGAGATCAACCTTATGACTCAGCCTTGCTCTGCGCCCCCGGTGTCCAGGATAATCCAGACTCATGGCATGCTTGAAATAGAGATTTGGAGACCTGGTCATCACCTGCACATCAGAGCCATAGGGAAGCACCACCGTCTTCACTCCAGCCAGCCTGAAAATCCGGGGTTCAAGCTTCCAGTAAAAAACCGAATCCTGAAAAACCCCATGGAAATACACCATCAGACAGCGATACCTGGGCAAAATCCAGAACAGTGAAGCCATCTGGGCAAAATAACTGGAAGGGATCAGACGATCGATTCTCACATCGAATTCGGATGTAATGTAATACACCGTAAACACAAAGGTTTCACAGCGATACCCAAGCCGTTCCATCGCCTTTTTGTGGTAAACATTATTGATCAACGGTTCAGGACCAAGTCCTACATCTACTTTTTTGGGAAGCAGACGGCAGATGCCCGCGTAGACAAGAAGAACCGGCAGCAGCAGAAGCTCAAGGCCCAGCTTAATCAGAAACACCACTAAGAACCTATCTCCAGAGACTTGAGATACTCCTCAACATTCAGAAGAGACCAGATCAGCAGGCGTCGATTGGTTTCTCCATTCAGATGTTCCCGCACAAGACCGGTTACCGAACCAAAATCCATAAAATCATAGATTCTGGCCTTTGGGTCCAGGATGCAGCGCTTCACATAGTCAATGCTTTCTCCCTGAAACCAGCTGGCATCCGGAGCAGAAAAACCCTGCTTCACCGCACTTGTAATACTCTCTGGAATATAATTCTGCATCACATCCCGTAAAATCTGCTTTCCATCCCGGGTCCTCTGGAAATACTTTGACGGCTTATTCCCAACTTCATTTTCATTCATCCGGACAACCTCATCCAGATTGTTCAGTTTCAATTCCACCGGGCAGCGCATGGCAAAGTCCACCAGATCGTTATCCATGAAAGGAACCCTCGTTTCCAGGCTGTGAGCCATGCTCAGTTTGTCTTCAATAACAAACAAACCATGCAGAAAGGTTTTGGCTTCAAAATAAAGGGAATGGTTGATGTAATCCCGGGGCTTCTCAAGCGAATTTTCATGCGTCAGAAATACGTCCCGGAAGATGTCTCTGGTCCAGACATGAGATATATCCTTCAGGATCGGAGCAAACACTTTTTTCTGTACTGAATTAGGAATCAGTCTTTGCCAGAAAACATAGTACTGATCCACATAATGCTCAAAATCATCGCAGACGGTAGCCCGGTAATAACGCCAGGGATACCCCCCAAAGAGCTCGTCTCCCCCAGCTCCAGACAGGACTACCTTCACAAATTTACTGGCCAGCTTGGCCGCGTAGTAGTTTGGATAGCACTGCCCCACCCTGGGCTCTTCAATATGATGCACCAGTTTTTGCATGCAGCGTTCCATGTCTCCCGACTTCAAAACCATCTCATAATGCTCAGTCTTGAAGAGAGCTGACATCGCCTCCGCTTTGAAGCGCTCGTCATAGGAAAGCTCGACTCCTGAAGCAGAACTCAAATCAAATCCGCAGGTAAAAGACTTGATATAGGGAAGTTTTTTGGCAGCAAAAGCCGTCAAAGTCCCCGAATCCATTCCTCCAGACAAATAGCTGCCCAGCTCCACGTCACTCATCAGCTGCCTCTCAACCGCCTGTTTCATCAGACGATCGAGCTCTTCCCGATATTCACGAACATCCACCTCTCCTTCAGGAGAAGTAAAGTGATAATCCCAGTAGCGGGTCAGCTCGGGACGGCCTTCAGAACTTAAAGAAATGCGGGTAAAATTCCCTGCGGGAAGCATCCGGATTCCCTGAAGCAGGGTCCTGTCCGTGAAAAAATTCTGGAAGGTAAAGTACTCGACCAGACCTTCCTGATCCAGCCGCTTCTGAGCTGAAGGGTGAGCAAGAATCGCCTTCTGCTCCGAGCCGAAAAGAAAGGATGTCCCAAAAGTCGCGTAATAAAGTGGCTTGATCCCGAATCGATCCCGCACCAGATAAAGGGCCTGCTCCCGTTTATCCCAGATAGCGAAGGCAAACATCCCATTGAACTTCAGAATGGAATCCGTCCCCCACTCCTGCCAGGCATGCAGAACCACTTCTGTATCCGTACCGGAGACAAAACGATACCCCAGCTCCTCAAGCTCCCGGCGAATTTCCCGGAAATTGTAGATTTCCCCGTTGTAACTCAGGGCAACCTGCCCATTTGGGCTGATCATGGGCTGATGGCCCAAAGAGGACAAATCAATAATGGAAAGCCTTCGATGTCCCAGACCCAGAAATGTGTCGGTATAGAAACCCTCTCCATCCGGCCCACGGTGCTCAATTGCCTGAGTCATCGCCCTCAGGACACGACCAGACACACGCTCGCCATTGAAATTGAAAATGCCCGTTATTCCACACATAAATCAGTTTTCCTGTTTCAGGCTCCGGGCCAGTTCCGCCAGGCCATTTTTCAGTTTCATGTATTTCATCTCCGGCAGGAGTGCCTGAATCCTGCTCACATCTCCAACCAGATAGTTGGCTTCACCCTGCTCCGGAACATCAAAATGGGGCTCAACCTCAAAACACTCCGCAAAAATCTCTGCGATTCCGCGTAAATCCACGATCTCGGTTCCACCAACATTGAAAACCCGGTAGCCTTTAGTTGTCTCAAATTGAAGTAGGGAACGGAAAACTTTCATGCAATCCAAAACATAAAGAGGGTTTAAAACAACCCCTCTCCCACCCGCAATCTGAACCGCCTGGGAATGAAGTACCCGATTTCCAATGGAGGGGATCAGGCTACCTCTTTGGGACGGGCCATAAATTCCGAAAAGACGCAGAATATCTACCTGCATGAATTCCGAAAATGGTCTTAGAAGATGCTCTGCTGCAAGCTTGGAGGCTCCATACATAGCCTGAGGCTGGCAATGCCAGTCTTCGTAATATGATTTTTGAGAGCCAACCCCATAGACATTCCCGCTTGAGGCATACAAAAATCGGGATACGCCATGCTTCAAAGACCATTCTGCCAATTCCACCGGCGCCTGAACATTGACACGCAGCATATCCGAGGTTCCGGCAGGAAAACTGCGATACTCCCGGGATTGGGCAAGGTAGAGAACTGCATCAAAAGACTCATCCGGGAGACTTTCAGTCCATCCTGGCTTTCCAAAATCAACTGGGATGTTCCGGGCACCTTCATATGGTTTTCTGCCCAGGCAGGTAACCTCAAAAGTCGGATCATCCAGAAAGACCCCGAGAGCTTCCGTACCAATATAGCCAGAAGCTCCGGTCACCAGAAGCCGGGTTCTACTCACCAGATTCCCGCCAGTCAATCAGCCTTTGAAGACCTTCTCTAAGGCCAAATTTATATTCAAAGCCAAGATCTCTTTTCGCTTTCTCAGGACATCCAATCCGGTTTTGCACCAGCCTTCGGGCATCCTCAGCCGAATAAGGGCGATATTCAACCTTCAGATCTGAATCCTTCAAATCCAGAATGGTTTCACAAAGCTCACGAATCGAAGTCTGAACCCC
>CAZDAM010000145.1:0-5565 GCA_964503595.1 uncultured bacterium | reverse complement strand
TGTTCTTCCAGTGTGGATCCACTGTATCGGCAGTCTCTCTGACCACTCAGTTCAATAACTATTTTGCCGCCAACAGCATCAAGGCAACGGCATCCGTAAACAGTTCCGGACGTCTGGAACTTCGTAGCACCGAAACCGGCACAGACTCTCGTCTGTCCATCACTGCTGCCAACGGTTCTATGGCGCCATTGGGCTTCATCACGGGACAGAACTCCACAGGAAGTGGCGGTAATGCTGCCGTTCTGATTGGGGACACCAACGATGCCCAGAAAGACATCGGGTTCACCATGACTGGTGGAATTTCCATCTCCATAACCGATGGAAATGGAGGATCTTCCGGCCTGATCAACCTGTCTGATGGAACTGTGGCCGGAGCTTCGAACAGCTTCACCATGTCCAAATCCTCCATCACGACCATTCTCAATGCTTCGGCTCTGGCAACTACGGATGTGACTTATGAGTTCGATGCGGGCAACCGCCTCGATTTCAAAACCCGTTCTGCCGGAAAAGATTCCCGTATTGTTCTCTCCACAAATGCCATTGCTGGCGGGCAGACAGCTGCTCAGCAGATCACCAATGCTCTGGGAGCATTCGGTATGAACCTGAATCAGGCTGTACAGGGAGACGGACAGACGGAATTCCGCGTTCACGTGGCCGATCGTCGTCTCAACTTCCAGGTTGGTGCCAACCAGTCTCAATCCATCAATTTCAGTGTTATCAACACAAGCGCGGAATCCCTTGGACTCAAAGGCGTGGATGTGACCAATGTTCGCTCCGCAACTCGTGCCCTGGGGGCAATTGATAAGGCTGTCAACACTGTTTCCAGTGAGCGCTCCAAACTTGGCTCCCTGCAAAACCGTCTTAACAGCACGATCAACAACCTCACAGTCACCACAACCAACCTCCAGTCTACGGAGTCCAAAATCCGTGATGTTGATGTTGCGATGGAAACTGTAGAATTCACCAGAAACCAGATCCTGCTGCAAGCTGGTACCGCTCAGCTGGCTCAGGCTCGGGCACTGCCTCAGCAGTCCCTGGAACTTCTGAGATGAACCATTCGTCCCGGAAACTCATAAACTTCCGGGACGAATGGTTGGCAGGGTCCCTTTGGGGCCCTGTTTTTTTTAGTCATCTTCCTCGAACCCGTTTGCTCTAAGCCTTTTTTCCGTAACCTAAGCATAAAGAAAACCTTCGGGCCCTCTCAGGCTAAGGCCCCGACCCAGAAAACTCTCCAGCTGCCTGGAAAAGGACCTGATTTTTTGCCTTGAGTGGTCGAAAAACATTATTTTATAGAGAAAATGAGCCCTATTCTTAAATAAGGTGCCGTGAAAAGACTAAGTTACGCATCCGAATGTGCCGATAAACAACAAAACTTTCATACAAGATGTACCCGAACCAGGAAGGTTCCTGAAAGTTAAAAACAACTGAATATGAGTTGAATCGCTGTTCACGGATGAACAGTAGAACCCGCAATCAAGGAGGATGAAATGGGTTTCCGTATCAACAATAACATTGTAGCTCTGACCGCTAACGCCAATCTGGGAAAATCCCAGAACCTGATGTCTCAATCCATTGAGCGGCTTTCCAGTGGTTTGAGAATCAACCGCGGTGCTGATGATGCTGCCGGTCTGACAATTTCCGAAAAACTAAGAGGCCAGATCCGTGGTCTGAACCGCGCCATCACCAATGCTCAGGACGGCGTCTCACTCATTCAAACTGCTGAAGGTGCCCTGAATGAAGATGCCGCAATCCTGAACCGCATGCGTGAACTGGCCATCCAGTCTCAGGAAGATGCTCTGACAACCAACGACCGTCTGGAAATCCAGAAGGAAGTCGACCAACTGGTAGACGAAGTCGATCGTATCGCCAAAACTACGGAATTCAACACCAAGAAACTTCTGGATGGGTCTGCGAGTGCACTGGTATCCAGCAACTCCAATGGCCTGGAAATCTATCAGACAGGAAACGCTGGACAACAATCTACCGGAGACTACAAGGTCCGCCTGAGTCTGAAGGAATCCGGCACCCGTCAGGTTCAGATGTCCTCCATCTTAAAAGATAAGGAAACAGGCCGGCTGGCCGGGCTTTCCTCCAGGATTGGAGAGCTCGAAAGCTTCTACGATAACGACGGCAATTCGGTTGTCGAAGTCCCACAGACTATCACCGTAAGAGGTAATGGCAAGAAAACTGAAATCACCGTCAGCTCGGATATGACTCTGGAAGAAATGGCCGCCAAAATCGAATCCGCAGTCACGACTTCAGGAGAAAATGGTGGTCTTGGTCTTACCGGTTCCACCTTTGCCTTCAACGGCCAGACCGGGCAGATTGTGTTTGAATCGGGTAAAGAAGGAACTTCCGGAGAAATTGCTCTGGCTGCTGATGAAGATGTCATAAAAGCCCTTGGCTTTCAGATTACAACAGAATCTTCCGCTGCATCCTACGGAGTGACTTCCACTCAAATCGGGGTCCCCAATCCGGAGACCCGCATCGGCAGTACAACAACAGATCGGGCTACTGGTGTTATCGAAGGACTGGATTTCAAATTCGAACTTTCCTCTGCTGCCCGCATCGACGGAACTGTTGCTGGTCAGGATTCGATCAAGCTGGGAAATACCAGCATCATCTTCACGATTGCAGATACCAACTCTGGAACCCAGCAGGTCAATGGTTCCGCAAGCTCAAATGTGACCATCTCTCTGACAGCCGGACGTACTTTCACCCTGACCTCGGTCACAAATATCATCAATAACGCCATATCCAATGCCGCAACATCCCCAGGGATCCGGGCATCTTTTGATGGCTATGATCTGAAACTTACCAGTACCGCAACCGGTAGTTCTGCAACCGTATCCATTCTGGCCAACCAGCCTGCTACCGATATTCTTGGCCTTAATACCGGGACTTCTTCCGGTTCATCCGGCATAGCTGCCCGCCTCGAAGGGACTACCGATGTTTCCAGCGGAATCACAATCGGAAATCAGGACCTTCAGATCATCATGAGCGATGGAGATGGTAATCGGGTTCCGACCACGGCTCCGATTATCTTCGCCTGTGGCTCCCAGGTTTCTTCCGTCTCTTTGACCGCAACCTTCAACAATTTCTTTACTGCCAACAGCATCAAAGTTCAGTCTCAAATCAACTCTTCCGGCAGTCTGGAATTCGTTTCCACTGAGACAGGCACCGATTCCCGTATTTCCATCGCAGTTCTGCAAGGCTCCATGGCTCCCCTTGGCTTCATCAGCGGCCCAAGTGCAGTCGGAAGTGGCGGGAATGCAGCTGTATTGATCGGCAAGACTCACGAATCGGCCAAGGATATCGGCTGGACTTTCAGGGGGCCACTTCAGATTTCGATTCAGGATGCCAGCGGAGCTTCCTCCGGTGCCATCAGTATCTCAGCCAATGCTCGCGGTGGTACTATGGGCGCCAGCAACAGCTTCACCATCTCCAGGACCTCCCTGATCGCGGTCTTTGACAACAGTTCCCTGCGAACCACCGATGTGACTTACGAATTTGATGCCGGAAACCGTCTGGACTTCCGTTCCCGCTCGGCTGGCAAGGATTCCAGAATCATCATGTCCACCGCTGCATTTGCGGCCGGAGGCCCAACTGCTTCCAATATGGTGACTCAAGGGCTGACTGGCATGGGGATCAATTTCCGTCAGGCCATTCAGGGTAGTGGGGAGACCGAGTTTGTAGTTCACGTCTCGGATCGGGCCCTGAACTTTCAGATTGGTGCCAACCAGTCCCAGGCTCTGAAGTTTGAGATTGTCAATACCAGTGCCGATGCTCTGGGGCTGACCGGTCTTGACATCACCAACGTGAAGTCGGCCAGTCGTGCTCTGGGAGCAATTGACCGGGCTGTAAACGTCATCTCAAGCGAGCGCTCCAAGCTAGGCTCCCTGCAAAACCGGCTGAACAACACCATCAACAACCTGACCGTGACCAACACCAACCTCCAGGCTACCGAGTCCAAAATCCGCGATGTGGATGTTGCCAGGGAAACAGTGGAATTCACTAGGAATCAGATTCTGATTCAGGCTGGAACCAGTCAGTTGGCTCAGGCAAAAGCAATGCCACAGCAAGCTCTGCAGCTTCTGCAAGGCTAAGCTTCTGAACCCCAAGGGCGGTCCGCAAGGTTCGCCCTAATGGTGTAAGTAAAACAGATAAATCTAGGTCTTTAACAGGAGTTCTTCATGAAAACAACATATTTCCAGTTAGTCCCCGGCGAGGTGTCGGTGACTTAGTAAGAGAACCCCACTCAAGGAGGAGGGGGGGTAGTATCCAGGGAGGATAAAATGGGTTTTCGTATTAACAACAACATCTCGGCAATGGTCTCTCAGGGCAACCTGAACAAGACTCAGGGTGGACTGCAAAGAAGTATCGAGCGTCTGTCCAGCGGTCTGAAGATCAACCGGGGTGCTGATGATGCCGCAGGGCTAACCATCAGTGAGAAATTACGCGGACAGATCCGCGGTCTGAATCGGGCCATTACCAACGCTCAGGACGGTATCAGTCTGATTCAAACTGCAGAAGGTGCTCTGAATGAAGACGCCTCGATCATGAACCGCATGCGCGAACTGGCTATTCAGGCCCAAGACGATGCTCTGACCGCCAGTGACCGTCTTGAAATCCAAAAGGAGGTGGATCAGCTGCTGGACGAAGTGGATCGCATCGCAATGACCACGGAGTTCAACACCAAGAAACTCCTCGACGGTTCCGCAAGTTCGCTGGTAACCACTGACGGTGCCGGACTGGAGGCTTACCAAACAGGTGATTCCCAGATGGCTGCTGGTGACTATGATGTCAGCCTGCGCCTGGCCACTTCCGGAACCCGTCAAGTTCAGCAGTCCAACATCCTTCGGGACAAGAGTACTAATAACATTGCCGGCCTGACCACCAAACTGCAGGATCTCAGTTCCTTCTATGACAATGATGGCAACGATATTCTGGAGTCCCCAGTTACTCTTACCCTGAGAGGCAATGGTGAAAAGGCTGATGTGACGGTAAGCCGTGACATGACTCTTGAGCAGTTTACTGCTGCCATTGAGTCCAAGACCACTGCCTCCATTAAAGACGGAGGACTGGGACTTAGCGGTTCCACCTTTGCCTTAGACACTCAGACCGGTCAGATCGTGTTTGAGTCCGGAAAGGAAGGAGCCTCCGGAGAACTGTCTATTGCGGCCGAGGAAAATTTGCTCAAGGCTCTGGGGATGCAAATCACTACAGAGTCTGAAGCTGCTGCTTACACGGTTTCCGCCAGCAAGGTGGGAGCCGCTGGTACAACAACGACTTCCAGCAATACCACAACCGACCGCGCCTCCGGTGTCGTAGAGGGTCTGGATTTCAAGTTCCAGCTCGCTTCTGCCGCCCGTGTTGATGGAACTGTTTCCGGCACCGAATCCATTCGAACCGGAAACACCAACATCATCTTCACGATTGCGGATACCAACAGCCAGACCGGAAGCTCTTCAGCGGCTCCGGCAGGAACAAGAACCGCCCAGATCACTGTAACTCTTACAGCAAACCGGACATTCACCAAGGCTTCGATTACGGCAATTGTAAACA
>CAZDAM010000144.1:0-5742 GCA_964503595.1 uncultured bacterium | reverse complement strand
AATCCATGCGGATCCTGCCGGGAGCGAGAAAAAAAGATCGGAATATTTTTCAAAATGGCAGAAATTGAGGCTGGATCAGGAGTTTAACTGAGAAGTCGCAACCGGTTTGCCGATATAAGCACTAAGGGATTACAGGGGGAATAAGAGATGAAATTATCCGGGTTGACAGTATGCTCTGCAATATTGAGATTCAAGCTTGATCAGGAAAGGCGTGATGACACTTCCTTTCTGCCTTGCAGGGGGCCTTTTGCCAATGGCTATGACGAGGACTCCATTGCCAGTCTTACAGGATTGAGTGTTGATGAAATCCGGCGGCTGAAACGGGATCTGGGCTGAAACGGGGATTGAATCGGTGTCGGGTCTCCGAAGTCTGGCAGAATTTGCCCCCGCTTTTTTCTTTCTCTCCACCACATAATGCTATGCTATATCATTTTATTATTTTGGAGGTGGATATGCAGAAATTACCGGTGATTGTACTTTCCGGATTTCTTGGGGCAGGCAAAACGACTCTGCTGAATCATATTCTGAACAATCGGGAAAATCTCAGAGTTGCCGTCATTGTCAACGATATGAGCGAAGTTCAGATTGATGCCCGTCTGGTGGAACAGGGAGGAGCAAACCTTTCCAGGACTGAAGAGAAGCTGGTTGAGATGCAGAATGGCTGTATCTGCTGCACGCTTAGGGAAGACCTTCTGGCTGAGGTGATGAGACTGGCTGAACAGGGCAGATTTGATTTTCTTCTGATTGAGTCTACGGGGATTTCCGAACCAAAACCGGTTGCGGAAACCTTTTTCTTCCGCATGGAAGATGGAACGTCCCTTGCCGATGTGACGGAGCTTAGATCCATGGTCACGGTTGTGGACAGTCATGATTTTCTCAGGCGCTTTCGGGAAGCCAAGGAACTGAAGGAGCTCGGTCTTGAGGCTTCGGAAGAAGATGACAGAACCCTGGCCGATCTGATGGCTGAGCAGGTTGAATTTTCCAGTCTTCTGGTTCTGAACAAAATCGATCTGATGGAACCAGACCAGCTTCAGGAACTTCAGGGGGTACTCAAAGCACTGAACCCGGAAACTTCGCAGGTTCTTACCACCAGAGGACATCTCAACGTGAAAGAACTTTTCCAGTCTGCATCCTTTGATTATGAAAAGGCTTCCAGATCGGCTGGATGGATGAAGGTTCTTCTGGGAGAAGAAGGTTCAGAGGTCGACGAATTCGGGATCC
The DNA here is from genome assembly GCA_964503595.1 of uncultured bacterium. Taxonomy (GTDB): domain Bacteria; phylum Muiribacteriota; class UBA6191; order UBA6191; family UBA6191; genus CAZDAM01. The sequence continues at coordinate 4,521 of CAZDAM010000144.1, read as the reverse complement.
GAAATTTTGTTTTCCGGGCGAAAAAACCCCTTCACCCCGAAAGACTGGCTGATTTTCTGGATCAGGATTCAGACTGGGATCAGCTGCTTCGGGTCAAGGGCTTCTTCTGGATTGCTTCAAGGCCCAAGGTGGTGGCCGAAATGAACCTGGCGGGCGGACAGCTTACGATTGCCCCCAGAGCCCAGTGGATGGCGGCAACCCCGCCCAATGAATGGAATCTGGGGCCTGAAGAAATGGAAAGCCTGAGCCAGATCTGGGATGAGACCTATGGCGATCGCCATCAGGAGCTGGTTTTCATTGGCAGACACTTCCAGCGCGAAGAATTTGGCAGAAAACTTGAGGAACTACTTTTGAGTGAGGACGAACTCAAACTGGGTTCCGAGTTCTGGGAAGCTCAATCCAACCCGTTTGGGGAATGGATTCTGGAAGAGCAGGTCATGGTGGCCGGGTAGATGGACTTTGGGGCTCCCGACTCTGATTGGAAGGAGCCCCACTTTTTAGTAGGCTTGTCCATCGTCTGCTCCATAGCGAAGCAGAAGATCGGCAATCTCTTCTTTCTTGAGACGCCGGGCGTCTTCAATCAGACTGGTCTCTTCTTCATCGGGGCGGTTGGGACTGATCCCCTGCTGCAAAAACAGCTCCAGGATTTCAGCATGGCCCTGATAAACGGCGATACGGGCAGGGTGCAGGCCACTGGAGCCCATATCGGCGCCAAACTCCAGAAGAACCTGGACAGCATCTTCGCGGCCATGCTGGGCTGCAAGGCTTAAGGCTGTGTGCTTTTCCTCATCCAGGGCATTGATCTCGGCCCCAGCATCCAGAAGGCAGCGCACAACTGTGGAATGGCCTTTTTTTGCCGCGAGCATAAGGGGGGTGCGTTCTTCATCAAATCCACCGGTACGGACATCGATATCACAATCAAAGTCCAGAAGTTCGTGGATGACATCAACATGGCCGGAGGAAGCAGCTTCATGAATCGGGTAGAAACCGTTGTTCCCCATGGTGTTCAATAGGTCCCGACTGCGGCCCTGCTGTAGCTGTCGGCGTACACTGTCGGCTTTACCCGCGCGGGCCAGATCGTTCAGAACACCCATGAAAACTCCTCAATTCATTCTGCATTCACTATCGCATGAATTCATGTGTCAGTGGGATAAATTCTTTTGCCCCGATCTGTCAACCCTGAATCGTGCATGCTGGACCCAAAGATTCAGGCAGTAGAGGATGACAGCAGCCCAGATAAAGGGAAATCCGATTTTCTGGGCCAGAGTCATGGATTCCTTATAAACCACGAGCCCCAGAAAGAGCTGAAGAGTGGGTCCGATATAGTGCATGAAGCTGGTGCTGATCAGGGTAAGCTCGCGGACTCCGCGGGCAAAAAGCATCAGGGGGATGGCGGTCACGGGACCCGTGCCCGCCAGAAGAACCCAGTCCAGAGTTGTCTGGTGCCCAAAAATCGGTTCGGCCTTGAGATGAAGATCCCACAGGACATAAAGGGCCACTGGAATCAGCAGCACAGTCTCGACATAAAGCCCTTCGAGCGACCCCAGAGGAGATGCCTTTCTTAAAAGAGAATAAAGGGCAAAGGAAAATGCCAGACACAGGGCAATCCAGGGAAGAGAACCGATGATGAAGGTCATGGAAGCGACCCCGGCGAAGGCGAGCACAAGGGCGAGAGACTGGGCCAGATTGGTTCTTTCCCCTAAAACCAGAATTCCCAGGGCACTCATGACCAGAGGGCAGAGAAAATAGCCCAGGCTGGCCTCAAGAATACGGTTGGTATTGATCGCGTAGATAAACAACCACCAGTTCAGGCCAATGAAGATCGCTGCGGTCAGATGACGGAGCAAGGTCCTGAGGGGAAGATTCTTCAGAATCTGGATGGGCATGAGTCGGGGCAGCAGGGCCAGAAAGATCAGGCTGAAAAAAATGCGATGGCACATGATTGCCATGGATGGGACATGGGCAAGCAGTTTCCAGTAAAGGGGCAGAATTCCCCACAGAACATAGGCCCCAAATGCATAAATCATGCTGGGCACAATAAATCTGATCCGAAAAAAAGGGAAGGAAGTTGTATTTTGAAAGAAGAGATCTTGTCACATGGCCTTTTCCTTCTTAGGATCGTTCTTCTGATCCAAAAAGGTTTTATGAAATCCGTTTTCCGCATGCTGGCCCCTCTGGCCTTAAGTAGTTCGATTTTTGCCCAGTCCGTCTATAAAAGACCCTTTATCTTTCCGGGCACTTACGACTCCTATTACCAGAAGAATTTTGCGAGCCAGATGGAACTTCCCAAATCCACTTACTCTGAAGCGGCGTTTCGTCTGTTTGTGGATAAGGACGAGGTGTACCCGGCAGCCTGGGAAATGATTCAGAATGCTGAAAAGTCGATCCTCTTTGACATGTATCTCTTTGGTGGAGAAATTGCCGATCACATGCTTTCCCTTCTGGTCGAGAAGATGAAGGCGGGAGTTGAAGTGCGCCTGATTCTGGATGAACCCAAGCGCAATGAAGACACAGGAGCGGTGAATCAGCAGGAAATTTTTTCTGAGCTCTACGGAGAGAATGTCGCTGAATTTCAGCCGGTCGAATCCCGTAGCTTAGATGTAAAACCGCCGTTCAAATCCAAGGTGGCCAAGGCAATTGCTCTGGGAATCCCCATTGTCCACGCGGAACCAAAATTCATTCCGAATAGTGGAATGGTGAGGATCAACCACCAGAAGCTTCTACTGGTGGATGGAAAACGGGCTTTGATTGGCGGCATGAACTTTGCCACTACCGTTCAGGCTAACCGGGATTTCATGGTGGAAGTGGCTGGCCCTTTCGTGCGCGAAATGGAAACGATTTTCCTGAATACCTGGAAGCTCGGGTTTGCCCTGAGCAATGAAGGGATCCGCCAGTACGATGAAGCCGTTGCTCTTGAGGACATGCAGAAGCTTCGTTCCGAGGGCTGGCATGCTGGAGAAGCGGTTGCCACTCTGACAGCCCCCTATCTCAAGAATACACGTGATGAACTGATCCAGCGCATTGATGCGGCTGAGAAATCGATTGAAATCGAGCAGCTTCTTTTCAATGAAACCGAAGTTTTAAGGGCGGTTTCAAGGGCAGCTTTAAGGGGAGTTCAGATCCGTATTCTTCTGGATCCGGCCGAGCATCTTTATTCTCTGGACTGGAAGGGAGGGCCCAACAACAAGGCAATTGCCTTTGTTCAGGAACTTCAGGAGAAAAACCCCGGTATTCAGATTGAAGCGCGGCACTATGATATTGCTCCTGGTCAGGAGCTTCACATCAAGCTCATCATCATTGATCAGAAAGAAGTGGGACTGGGCTCGACCAATTTTACCAGCGGAGCCTTCCAGTCCAATTACGAAACCTTCTCCTTTGTCAGAAGCGCTGGTCTGGCCAAAGAACTTGGTGAAGTGTTTGAGCATGACTGGGAAAAGCGCTCACGAATTGTGGAGCCTTTGGGCCTTGGACGAAAAATTATCGGCTTTTTGAGCGATCTTCTGTTTTAAGGAAGTGTTTCATGCGTGATATCGGAACCCTCAACGATGATCTGGTGGTCTGTGAAGATCAGGAACTCAGCGGCCATGTGGATGGAGACATTCAAATCGAATCCGGGGTCTGGCTGAAACTTGAGGGCAATTGCTCTGGGGATATCCAGCTTAAAAGCGGTTCCGGCCTTGAACTTCACGGCACAGTCCAGGGTGATGTCACTGTCTCCTCAGGAGCCAATTTCCAGATCTACGGAACCCTGGAAGGCGATCTCTTCAACTCTGGCACCGCGGAAATCATCGGCCAGGTCGAAGGGGACACCCTGACCCGCCCAGGTGGCTTCACGACCGTGGATGCCCGTAAAGTGAAGAATTAATCTGCTGTTTGGCGACTTTTTCGATTCTGTGACGGGCATGAAGAATATCTTCAGGTCGAACTTCACCTAAGGTGTTCATATCCTCAAGCAGCCTTGTCATACGATTCTTGGATATATTTTTTTCGATGGTCTCAAGAAGTGGATGGTTTGTATCTCCCAGGGCAACTGCAAGGATGGGATTGTCAATCTGCCGTAGAAGGTTCTGAAGCGTACGCCAGTCAAGTGTACGGAGGCGTTCAAAGGCAAAGCCACTGAAAGGGTCGTCTTTTCGAAACCCCTTATCCAAAAGTTCGTCGAGAGAAAGAGAAAAGCAGTCATCATCCCGATGAAGCCGAAGAGATTCTTTCTGCACCTTGATATCAGGATGCAACTGGCCATTTTCCAGTAGGAAAAAAGGTATGAGCCTCTTGGGAATACTGATTTCCCTTTCGTCGGATAGAAAGACTACCAGTTTGTTCTCATGGTTATGAAACTCCAGAATTTCAAGAGTTGGCGCTTAGTCATATAGCCATTGCGTTTCACAAGCCGGTGACCATGCTTGTCCAGTTCGGTGTTCAGCTCCATGACATACTGACTGGCTTCATCCTCCAAAATCTTTTGGAAGTAACTCTGAACACCTTCTCGCAAACGTCTTTCCATTTCACTCATCCACGGGA
>CAZDAM010000143.1:0-5948 GCA_964503595.1 uncultured bacterium | reverse complement strand
GCCGGAGTCGGCTCGGAGCCCATGAATTCGAGCTTCTCCTTTATAACACCAAGCTGGGGCAGAAACATGTGAGAAGGCTGCGCATCGTGACCGACAGCCTTAAGAGCATTATCCAGGTTTTCCTCGGAAAACCCCTCGCCCTTCATCTGGGTGACGGCAATCCGAGCTAAAACCTTGACCTGAAAATCTGTATCCTTTTCAGCAATTCTTAAAATGGTGTAGTGCTCCTGAGAAGGTCGTGTTTTCATGAAATCCACCATCTGGGAACGTTTCTCGGGCTTGGCACTCAAAAATTCCTTCAGGGTGACCTGCTCAATATCCGTTGGATTGAGATTATCCGGCTGAAAGCCCTCAAAATCACTTTCCCGGTAAGATGGAGCGTCTACATCGAGGGAAGATTCCTCAACTGAAGCTTCCTGTTCATCTGTTCTGGCATCGACTTCCGGGGCTTTCTCAAGACCCATCTGACGGGCCAGTTCAATGACATCCTCTCCTTCATCAGAGAGAAATTCCAGATGTTCCTGAATGCTTTTCCTCAAGGCTGGCCGGGCTCGTAAAATCAGGACTGGCAAAAGTTTACGACAGGCATCAATACCCATTTCAGTCAGAACATAAAAAGCCGAGTGACGGACTTTCTCATCTTCACTGGAGCACATATCCTTCAAAGGAGTCATGACATCGACATAGGGCATTTTTGCGAGGGCCAGAATCGCATTGGCCCTCGCACGGTTGTTGTGATCATCAAGAAGCAGCAGAACCTCCGGCAAAAGCTCTTTTCTCTGAAAGGAGGCCAGAGCCTCGATGGCATTGGCTCGAAGACGGGGAATCGGATCCTTCAGGAAGGACTGAATCAGGGGGATTGCACTGGCCTGGCGGATACGCCCCAAAGCCAGAATCAGACTGGCCTTGATGAAGTTATCCTCCTCAACCACCAGCCGGGCTTCCAGCTCCCGATAGCGCTCGGTGTCCTTTTCTCCGACGATACGGTGAATCTCAAGGAGGCGTTTCTGGGAATCTTCGGACTGAAGAAGATCTTCTGGCCGGACGGGATCCTGATTTTTCAAGACCTGCATGAAATCACGAAGATTTTCGGCTTCCGGGCTGTCTCCAACATAGGCAGCCAGCTGAACAACCTCCTGCACACCTGCATCCGCCAATTTATGCATGGACTGAATCGCCATCTTGCGTATGGCTTCGACCTTATCCGCTAAAAGTTCAGCCAGAGTCTCCAGAACCTCCCCGGAACGAAATTCCCCTAGGGCAAATGCCGCGGCATGACGCATCCAGTCTTCACCGGATGTACTCATCTGCTTCAGGGAATCCAGCACCCTGGCTCTTTCCTGCGATTTCAAGGCCCGAATGGCATTAGAGCGCACCCGGTGATCCCGGCTCTTCAGGGCCGAAAACAGATAGGGCTGGGCTTCTTCTGTTCCCAGAACCCCAAAAGCTTCCACCGCCGAGGCCCGCACCCGTGCATCCTTATGAGTGAAAAAAGGTCGGATTCTCTCAAAGGCGGAATCAGACTTCAAACGGGACAAGGAAATCAGGGCCGAGGCCAGAACCCAGGCTTCCTGAATACTCTCAAGGTTTTCCTCAAGCCAGTCGGCGACATCCTGACGACGGGTGCTGGCACAAGCCTCCAGCATGGCTGTGGCTTTGGCAATATCTTCACCCAGGATAGCTCCCGTGATTGCTTCAAGCGGAGTGTCCCGAGTCAGACCTGCCACATGGGCCGATTTCTTCTGGATGTGAGAAAGTCCTTTTCTGGCCAGATAGCGAATCTGGGCTTCGGGGTCTTCCGCAGCAATTTTCTTCAAAGCCTGCTGGGCCAGTCGTGAAGGTCGCTGCACCCAAAGAAGAATTCGACGGCGCTTCTCTTCCTGAGCAAGAAGGCCGAACTGCTCCAGGGCCTGTAGAACTGCTTCTGCATCACTCATCCGGTCTCCTTCTCATCCATACCATCAAGCCTAATGGCTCAGAGTCGGATTGCCAAGCTCTTCACCAATCATTCCACAATCAGCGGGGTTCCTTCCTGAGTCAGCTCGTAAAGGAGGATCGCATCCTGATTGTAAAGCCTCAAGCAGCCATTGGAAGAACGAGTCCCCATGGAAAAAATATCCGCGCTGCCGTGGATGGCCACATTCATTCCATACTGTACCCAGAACTGGTCTTCTTCCAGGCGGGACTGCACCCCAAGGCAGGAGCCCGTCATCCCAGGCTTGCAGGTTTTATCGATACGGCGACCAATATAAAACGGGGTCTTTTCCAGGGTCCTGAAACCTTCCGGAGTCTGGGGAGTCCGCCCATCCCCGGTCTTGAGCTTATGACCTCCATCCGGGTTGTAGCCATAAGCAACCGGAAAGGCAAAGACCGCCTTCTTCGTCGATTTCAGTCTCAGATACAGGAGATAATCCCGCTTGCTGAAATGAAGGTAGAGATTCCCCGGAGACAGTTCTTTCAGGACCTCTTCTACAAAAGCTTCCCGGAATCGGCGGTAATCCACATTCCAGAGGAAAAACCGGCGCTTTTCATCCTGAAACACTTCCTGACGCAAAGCACTTAAATCCGGTGGCTCCTCAACACTGACAAAAAGACCTTCGGGAGCTTCCTGCAAATAGCTGTACTCCTCCTGCCTCGCCTTCAGAAGCCGGGCATAACGAAGCACAATCTTTTTTTCCGTGTCTCTGACATAGGGAAGGTAGCTCAGGGCAAACTCACGGAATTTTTCCTGCATGGGCGGAAGAAAGTCCAGCGGACTCAGCATGCTTCTTGGCTGATCCAGATCCGTCCTGGGGCTTATTCCCGATTTCCGGGCCAGTTCCAGCGCGAGCTCGCGTCCGGCCTTTCCGGGGGTCAGAACCAGAACATGCTCTCCTCTCCCAGCAGATTTTTCATGAGAATAATAGCCGGTCATGGAAGCCATTCTGACCTGACGGTGGTCCTGGGAATCAAACTCTCCAATCAAGCGAAAGGCATGCCCTTCTGGCGTGACCAGCCAGGAACACCCTTTCCAGAGCTGTACGGCTCCGCTGACCCGAATGGTCTCCCCGATTTCAATTCCTGCCTGAGCTCCGGAAATGAATAGAGCCATTCCCAGAAGGTTCGCTCGCAGTACCCCCATGATTCCTCCCTGAAAGGCCAAAGTCCTTCAGGCGGATCCTGGGCCTACTCCTGATAAAGGTATTGCTGCTTCTCCGCCAAAACGACGGCATCCTTTAAGGTCGAAGAGCGAAACAGAACCCGGGCCACCATCAGATAACTTCTGGGAGCAGGTGGCCGGAAGCTGTAAAAGAAGCGACGCGTTTCCCCTGATCGTATCGAACTGTTATCCCTGGGTCTTAATGACTCCTTGCGGGAAAAAATCGTCCGTTCGGGGTCCTGGATTTCAAATTCCACGATGACTTCAGCATCCCCGAAAACCCCGGTAGGCAGATCATGGCCCGCTCCGCGGTTGGTGACCGATAGAGTGATCTGCTCAGGGCTTAACTGACCAGAACGAATCTGAAGGTCCACAACATCAGAAAAATCCATGGAAAATGTATGCTTATGACCGGTTTTTCGGGAGTAGCCAATCCGCGAATAATCTGCAATCCATCTTTGTACCTCAGGCATGTGACAGGACTGACAGCTTTTACCCTCCTGGGCCCAGGTTGATTTCTGCCATTGCTCATAGCTCGGCTGATGACAGGAGGCACAGGCCAGGGAAGTCCCCATTCCCGGGGCATGATCCGTATGATGAGGAGCATTGGAATCATAAACCCCTCTCACCGTATCATCTACCACATGACATGCGCTGCATGTGACCCCTTCTTCAATCTTCCAGTCTCTGGCGGGAGGGCGGTTGGTATCAAGGCCGATTTCCTTCGGTGCATGACAGGTCATGCAGTTTTCCAGATCGTAGTGGCCTGAGGTCGTCTTGAAGATCTCTGTTACGGTGGCCCTTGCATGAGCCGAGCCTTTCCACTCTTTTACGTATTCCTGATGGCAGGAAGCACAGTTTTCCACCCCGGAGCTGCCCGGCTTATAACGAACACGCAGAATACTGGGTAAAAGATCAGCAGGTTTACCGAGATCGGGGACCGGAATCTTGCCCAACGGGGACTGCTTTTTGCTGCATCCCAATCCCCCAAACCCGACAAGAAGACAAAGAATGTAGAAAAATGTACTTCTCACAGGTCGAATATAGCAAAAAATCCTTCTAAGAGGCATTTTTGTCCTCATTTTCCAAGATTTGAACGAATGAGTTAAACTGTAGTCTGATGCTTTTTATGAAAACTCCGCGTCGTGGAACCGCTCTTGTCATGGTTCTGACTCTGGTACTGGTTTTTGCAACCGCTTCCGTGGCTCTCAACGAACTGGTTTCCCAACAGGCTCTGGAGCTTGAATACCTCATGGCCAGAGTCCAGGCCGACTACGCAGCCAGAAGCGGGCTCGTCTACGGCCAGGTCAACCTGACCGAGGATATTTCCACGCTCTTCACCCGAAACCCTCAGGAACTCTACCGTTCCAAAAAAGCCTGGTGCGTGGAATGGTTTGTCAGCGACACCGGAGTCAGAGCCTGCGATACCTCAATCCAGGCCGATCAGTACTGCTGCCATTTCACCGGCGATATCTGTTCTGAAATCCCCGCCAACGGGATCTGTCAGGCCAGATCCTCCTGGCAGACTCTCTATACTGTCCGCTATGATTCCATTGATAAAACCATCATTTCTTCCGGACGAGTTGTTTTCCTACCGGAAGACAATCCGGACCTGAATCCAAACGATCCCGTCATTGAATTCACCGCTGGCAGAGAGATGGGACTGGCATGGGAATGAAAAAACGCGGCCTGACCCTGGTGGAGATCATGATGGCCATCAGCGTGATTTCAATTGGAATCTTTCCCCTGCTTGCGGCCTTAAGCGGCATGGTGGAAAAACTTCTGATCCAGAAGGACATGATGAGTTCTCTCACCGTTGGCACCATGCAGATGGATGCCTACCTGATGGGATTTCAGACCGTGGATCAGTTTCTTCCCGAAGGGGCCCAGATCTACCCTCCCGAAATTCCCGTTGTCGGTCCGGGAGTCCGTTCCCGCTATCTTGCCGACCCGGCATCCGACACCCTGGATCTCTTCTACAACAATTCCTATTTCCGCACCTTCACCCGCTTCATCAAGGAAGAAGACTTAAGCGGCCCCCAGTGGGTCACCTACCGTCTGGAAATGCAGGTCTGGAAAATCGGGGTTCCTGTAGCCTCCACGGCCACCGAAGACATTGTCCCTGAATGGAAGAACGGCGACGAAATGCTTTTTGAGCTCAGTGCCCTCTACGCTCAGGCAAACACCCTGAACGCTCAATGAGAACAGATGTGATTTACTCCAGGTGAAGTCAAAACCACCTCCTCCAGAATCCGGAAAACAATTGTATGAAATTCTGATTTTTTGTCGCTAATAGCGATGCCATGACTCAGCCCCAGGAGGAAACTGGACTACGCTTACCATGAGATCTTCCATGAGATTGAATGAGATCATGCCAGGGGCAACCGGTTCGATTTTATTTCGGCAATATGTCCGCCATTTTCTGGCTCCTTCTCTCAAGCAGGGAGATAGCGTGATTATGGATAATCTCGCTGCTCATGAAGATCGCAAATCCATGTAGTTTATCAAGGCCCGGGGAGCCGAAGTCAGACTCCTTCCGCCATACTCACCCGATTGAAATGATGTGAGGCAAGATGAAGGATTTTTTTTTCGCAGCGCCAGGGCCCGTACAATTGAGGAATTGCTCCTTGCAATCCACCAGGCTCTTGGATTGATAGCGGTGGAGAACATTGCCGGATGGATCAATAAATCTGGTTCTGCCTCCGCTTGTCACAGGACGGGCTGGAAATCCCGGAATACGCCTGTCACGGGATGGGCTTTTCTTATGGAACATCCTTGACAGCTTTTTTCAGGGAAATTTTTTCCTTTC
>CAZDAM010000142.1:0-6330 GCA_964503595.1 uncultured bacterium | reverse complement strand
GAAAACCTGGATAGCGCTCTTAAGGCTGTCGGACAGGATGCCCAGCCCTCTCACATGTTTCTGCCCCAGCTTGGTGTCGTGAAGGAGAAGCTCGAATTCATGGGCTCCGAGCCGACTCCGGCCTTGAATCAGGATCTGAAACGGCGGCAGGAAGCCAAGGACTGGGGGGGGGGGATCCTTCCTGGAGCTCCTCTTGTCATGCGTTCGATGAGGCTGGACACCCAGGAAATGCTTTCGGCTCTTCTGGGCTCTTCCGTTGAGAAGCTCAGACTGGTAACCCTGCTTTACTATTCCCCGACTTACCGGGCCTTTTTTGAGGGGCAGAAGTCGCTGGATAATGTGGCCATGGAAAACTACGTGCAGATGAGCACATTAAAGACCTCCCTCATTCAGTCGGGGGAGGAAGATCCGATTTCGACCTGGATCAAGACCTCGGCGGCTCCAAAGTATCTTCTCTTGCTTCTTAATTCTGAGAACCTGTATCTTTTCCTGCGTCAGGCTTTGCAGTATCGCAATGCGGAATCTGTCCGGATTCCCCTCAAATCGATTCATTCCGCGAAGGTGGAAAAGAACGAGCACTGGACACAGGTTGTGCTGTCCATGGAAAAAGGAGCTAACCTGATTCTTCCCCGCATGCTTCATAAACATGCGGAAGAGTTGGTGAAGCTGCTCGAATAACCTGCATTCCTGAAGGGTATGCTATCAGAACTGACCATCCGAAATTTTGCCATTATCGATCATCTGGAACTGATTTTTGATGAGGGATTGAATGTCCTTACCGGAGAAACTGGAGCCGGAAAATCCATCATTCTTGACGCTTTGGGCCTGCTTTGCGGAGACAAGGCCGAGAAGAACTCTTTTTTTGAAGAAGATGAGCCGATCGTGGTGGAAGCCCTGTTTCGCCTCGAAGCTTCCGATGGATTGAGCGCCCTTCTCTCCGGACTGGATCTGGCTTTGGAGGATGGCGAGCTTTTGGTGCGCCGTGAAGTGACCGTGGCTGGCAGAAGCCGTTGCCGGATCAACTCCCAGATGGTTCGCCTTCAGGACCTCAAGGTCCTTGGGGAGTTTCTGGCTGCTATTCATTCCCAGCATGATTCTCATGCCCTTTTGGATGAAAAAAAGCATTCCCGCTTCTTCTATGGCTTGGGTGGAGCCGGTTTTCAGAAGCACTGGCAGGATTGGCAGGTTGACTTTGAGGACTATGCCCGCTTGAAAAAGCGGGCCTTGGACGCAGAAGAAAGACTTCGGGAAATTGAGCGGGAGCGAGCCCGGCTTCAGATTGAGGTTGAAGAAATTGGAACTCTGAACTTAAGTGCGGGGGAAGAAGAAGAACTCAATCAGCGCCATTCTGCTCTGGTCCATTCTCAGGAGATTCAGGAACGGCTTTTAAGTATTCAGTCCTTTCTGGATGCTTCTTCAGAAGGAAGCCTGATGCATCAGTTTGCCTTCATGAATAAGGAGCTGAAGGCACTTCACGCACTGGATACTCGCTCATTGACGACCCAGGAAGCCTTGAACAGCCTGGTGCTGAATTTTGAGGATCTGCGGGAAAGAGTCAGTGATTTCGAAGATGCCATATCGAATACCTCCGGGGAGGAACTCGAGAGCCTGGAAGAAAGAATAGCTTCCATTGAAAGCCTCAAGCGCCGCTTTGGTGGTAGTGTGGAAGAAGTGCTTTCTTATGAGAGGCAGGCCGCGGAAACTCTTTTTTCTCTGGAAAAGGAAAGTCGCGAGCTGCAGGGCCTTGGCGATCGCATCCCTGCACTTGAGAGGGAACTGGTTCAGAAAGCCGCGAAGTTTACAGCCCTGAAATCAGATCTCAAAAAGGAAATTGAAAAGCGGGTGCATGAAACTCTGGTAAGCCTGGCGATGCCGCATGCCCGCTTTGAGGTTGGGTTCATTCCCGATGCTTCAGGCTTTGAGGTTGGACAGGAAAACAGCCAGCGTCTGGGGCCAGAAGGTTTTGAACGCATTCGTTTTCTCTTAAGTCCCAATCAGGGCCAGCCTCTGATGCCTTTGGCCAAGGTTGCCAGCGGAGGCGAAGTCAGCCGGGTCATGCTTGCGTTAAGAAAGGTTTTTGCTGCGGTTCAGACGGTAGGAACTCTGATTTTTGATGAGATTGATACCGGAATCGGTGGAGATACTGCTCACCGGCTGGCAGAGGTGGTCGCGGAGATTGCCAGAAGCCGCCAGTCGATTGTGATCACCCACCTTGTCCAGATGGCTCTTCCGGCCTCAGCCCATTTTCGGGTTGAGAAAGAGATTCGCAACAACCGGACCCTTTCCAGCGTAAGAAAACTGGAGGCAGATCAAAGAAAAGAGGAGCTGGTCCGCATGATGGGTCTTTCCGGTCAGGATGTCGGGGGCGAAATCGTGGATCAGATGCTTCGCAGGCACCAAGAGGCAAAGTAGTCGGAAATGAAGAGTATCATACTGTTTCTGAGTCTGATCTCCTTATCTTCCGCAACGTCTTTCTGGAGCCTTGATGAAGGTCGGGAAATTCTTCTTGAAAGACTTGGACCTTTGACTTCCGAAGAATCCGAAGAGATTACAACAGCAGTCACTCCTGAGGTTTTGCCGGAAGAAAAAGAATTGCCGGAATCCTGGAAGGGAAACGAAGCCCAGGAGAGTTTTTCCACTGCCAGGCGCCTTCTGGAGCGTGAGGTTTTCGGTTCCAGCAATTCCACGATTTACTGTGGCTGCGAATATGTTGTTGTCGAGGGAAAAACCATGGTGGATTTCTCTACCTGCGGCTTCTTTCCGAAAGACGGTACCTGGAATGATCGGGACCGGAGAGTCGAGTGGGAACATGTTCTTCCCGCCAGTCATTTCGGCAAGTTTGCCGGTGAAATGAAAGATGCTTGGGAAAACGGGCATGTTCTTTGTGAAACTTCCTCCGGGAAGACCTACAAGGGTCGCCGCTGTGCGGAAAAGGTTTCACGGGAATTTCGTCTGATGCAGGCGGATATGCACAATCTCTGGCCCGCCATGGGTTCGGTCAATGGCTTGCGATCCGATCGCCAGATTGCGGAGATTTCGGGAGAAACCCCGACTTTTGGTACCTGTGATGCCGAGTTTGAGTTCGGGATCTTTGAGCCCAGAGATGTTGTTCGGGGTGAAATGGCCCGTACGTACCTTTATATGGAATGGGCTTATGGGGGTTACTACCAGATTCCAGATGAATTACGTCCTATGCTGACCCGCTGGGTTCAGAGTGATCCGGTCAGTCCTGAAGAATGCCGCAAGGAAAGCCGGATTGCCGAAATTCAGGGAAATTCCAATCCCTTTGTCAGAAGCCATTGCGAGGGTATGGTGCTGGAATCTTCGGAATCATCTGATCCTGTGAGCGCCCCGGATATGGTTGGGGTCGAGCAGGAAACTTCAGAGAAATAAGCAAAATATAGGAATCTTCCGATATTTAGAATTATGCTAATGGAAGTTCACCCTGTCGTACCCCAGACCCGCCTGATTCAGCGTGTGGTCGAGATTCTCAACCGTGATGGGGTGATTGTTTACCCGACTGATACCTGCTATGCCATTGGCTGCTCGATCTTTTCCAAGAAAGCGATTGAACGGATCTATCGTATGAAGCAGTATCCTAAGAACAAGGCGCTTTCGATTGTCTGTCACAGCATTACGGATATTTCCCGCTGGGCAATGATCTCCGATACGGCCTACCGCAATATGAAGCGTCTGATGCCGGGGCCTTACACCTTTGTTCTGCCAGCTACCAGAGAACTTCCCAAGACTGTTTCGGACAAGCGCAAGGAAGTAGGTATCCGTATCCCTGATAATGCGATCTGTCAGGCCATTGTCGAGGAGTTGGGACATCCTCTTTTAAGTGCGGGAGCCGGCTGGGAAGATATTCTGGATTCTGCCACGATTCCCTATCTGATTGAAGATGAAGTCGGAAAGCAGGTGGAGCTTGTGATTGACGGTGGAGTTCTTGCGAATGAGCATTCCACTGTGGTTCGCATGGTCGATGATGATATCGAGATTCTAAGAGAAGGCAAGGGACAGGTGGATTTCGCCTGATGTCCACTCTGATTCTGTGGGATCTGCCGATGACGGAAACTCTTTTTCTGTCTCTTCCAGGATACGGTCCCTGCCGACTTCTAAGTGGCCGGAACCTCTGGCTTGATGCTTCTTCGTCCGCGGGTTCCTATCTCCTAGGAGCAGAAAACTATCACCAGAACTCCCAGACAGGAGTGATTTTATCATCATGCCCTGCAAGTGCCAGGTTAGAGTTGAATGCCGATTTGGCTGAGATTCTGGACATTCTCAAGGGACATGATTTTGCTCCTGTCTTAAGGATGCAGAACCAGCGGGAGCTTTACTACGGGATCCGCACGGGGCTTCAGGTCAGAAAGATCTTTCCGGCCCGCATGATTGTGGATTTCAGGGATTGAAAAAAGCTTCGATAAGCTCGGGCCCTTCCGGATTCAGGATGTGGATGTTTCGCTTGAGATGAGATTCGACCTCGGAAATGGCAACATCGTCCAAAAAGACGGGCTGATCGAATTTCAGACAGTTGGCAGGCAGGAAATACTCGTCGGCTGAACCAGGTGTAATCTGCTCCAGAATATCTTTTCCCGTTATGAGTCCCGAGACGCTGACAGATTCTCCGAAATGGCGGTTCTTGATTTCCAGAATCCGGAACTTTTCCCGGTGGGCAGGACTTAAGGAAGGCAGGATGTAATCCCGGAACATCCGGGCACCGTCCTCTCCGGTGATGATGCCTCTAGTCATCTGGGGTGCTTCTTCTTCGGGGTTGTACTCCTCAAAGAAGGCATCGACAAACTGGCGAATGGCTCCGATTCCGTTTTCCAGAAGATTGTAGTGATCATAGAAGCTGGCATCAGGAACGGGGAGATCGGCTTTGAGGTAGAATTCGTCGGCAATCTGCATGAAAGGGGTGCCATAGCGTTTGATGAATTCCTTCTGCTTGGCTTCAATCTGGGCGATGGTGGCCCTGGCTTCTTCTACGGTATGGGGGTTCATCCGCTTCAAACGGGACTGATACTGGGTCAGTCCGACAGGTACAATGCCAAAGGCCCGGACTCCCGGGTAGAGCTGAACCAGATCTTCCATGGTCTGTTCCAGGACATCGCCGTCATTCAGATCCGGTACAATGACGGCCTGGGTATAGACCTCAATACCCCGATCAATGAGGTATTGAAGTCTTTCCAGAATTTCCTCAGCTTTGTCGTTTCTGAGAAGCTCGCGTCTTTTCTCAATTGGAGTGGCGTGAACACTGACATAAAGTGGGGAGAGATTGTATCCGGTTATCTTGTCGTAATCCGCCTGGGTCAGACCGGCGAGAGTGACGTAGTTTCCGTAAAGGAAGCTCAGCCGGTGATCATCGTCCTTGATGTACAAGGAGCGACGCATTTTTTTTGGCAGCTGATAGATGAAGCAGAAATCGCAGTTGTTCTGGCAGCGGCGGATCCGATCAAAAAGAACATCCTCGAACTCTACTCCCAGATCCTCGTCATAATCCTTTTCCACGTCGAATTCCATGACCTCCTCCTGGCGCCAGACTGTAATCACAGCCTTCTCTTCGGCAATCTGGAAGCGGTAGTCCAGAATGTCAAAGAGGGGGACCTCATTGATATGGGTCACAATGTCCCCAATCTGAAGACCCAGATGTTCCCCGATGGAATCGGGGAGAATAGAGGAAATAACTCCTCCGGTTATACTCTGTCGATCGACGCGGTTGGATTGCATAAATTCTCTGAGAAATGGCCTCAGTCATTGGCGCGGGAAACGTATTTTCCCGAGCGGGTGTCAATTTTTAAGACTTCATCAATTTCAATGAAGAGAGGAACCTGAATTTCATATCCTGTTTCCAGGCGGGCGGGTTTGGTCGCTCCACCGGATACAGTGTCACCTTTTACACCGGGTTCGGTGTATTCGACTTTGAGGTTCATGGTCAGAGGCAGATTGACATCCAGTGGTTTTTCTCCGTGAAACAGGATGTTCAACTCCATATTGTCGAGCATGAAATTCTTGCTCTCACCGATGAAATCGGCAGAAATCATGAACTGCTCGTAGGTTTCGCTGTCCATGAAGTGAAAGCCGTCCCCATCAGAGTAAAGATACTGCACGGTTTTCTCTTCCAGATGGGCTTTTTCCACGGTGTCTTCCGTGCGAAAGCGCTTTTCGAACTGGGAGCCGGTGTCGAGGTTTCTGAGTTTGACCTGGGCGAAGGCTCCGCCTTTTCCTGGTTTTACGTTGTAAAAATCCACAACTTTGTGCAGGACGTTATCCAGAATCAGGACATTGCCCTTGCTGATTTGATTCATCTTGATTTTCATGATTCTCCTAAAA
>CAZDAM010000141.1:0-6414 GCA_964503595.1 uncultured bacterium | reverse complement strand
ACCAGCCCCTTCTTCGCTCAAGCCAAAAAGAATGCGATCCACAGCCTTTTCGACATCATCAGGGGCATTTTGTCCGCCCATTCGCGTTTGAATCCAGCCGGGGTGCATACAAAGTACTTTAATGGCAGAATCAGCCATTTCATGGGCAAGATTGACGGTATACATGTTCAAGGCAACTTTGCTCATGCGATAAGAGAGGCAACCCCCGCTGGTGTTGTCCTCCAAAGACCCCATTTTTGAGGAAATATTCAGGATTCTTCCCCAGGATTTGGTCTTCATTTTCGGGGCAAAATACGAACACAGACGCATGGGAGCACGAACATTTACCCGCATGGTTTTTTCGATATTGGCCCAGTCTTCATCCATAACTCCGGATTCATTCAGAAAAATGCCCGCGTTATTGATGATGACATCAGGAACTCCATGAGCCGCCTCAATCTTTTCCAGTTCCTCCGTAAAATCTGACTCCAGATCAAAAGCGTAGAGTGACCAGCGCTCCTCGGGATAAGCTTTGAACTCAAGCCTCAAAAGCCCGAAATACTCCGTCTTGCGGCAATGACCAATCACTGTATGCCCCTGATTCAGCAGTCGACTGGCCAAGGCAAAGCCAATACCGGTATTGACCCCCGTAATCAGGATTGTCCTAGTATTCATGATTTCCTTTCCATTTCATCCATCAGATGAGAACAGCCATCTTCCAGAAGATCCAGAACATACTCAAAGCCTTCATCCCCCCCAAAATATGGGTCCGGAATCCCATCTATCTCACTGGATTTCACAAACTCGCGCATGCGCACGATTCTGGCCGTTGCATCTTTGGGACACCGATCCATGATCGTTTCAAAATTATTTTCATCCATAGCAACGATGTAAGTGAATCGGCGGTAATCCACCGCTTCAATCTGACGACAGATGGACGGAAGAGCAATTCCTCTCTTCTTTGCCGCAGCAACCATGCGCGCATCGGCACCTTTGCCCAGATGCCAGGTCCCGGTCCCGGCTGAATCAATCACAAGATCCGAAGGTTCGATTCCCCGCTTTTCCCTGAGGTGCAAAAAGACCCCTTCAGCAGCCGGAGAGCGACAGATATTCCCCAGACAGACAAAGAGAACAGAGGCTGATTCTTTCATGACTTTTCCTTTCAGCTCTTGGGCAGAAAATCAGTAAACTTCTGTCTGACTCTGGATACAACGTCCTCATCCATGACCAGATCATCCGGCCATTCCCGCTCAAAGCCATCCTCCGCAATTTTGTAGGTGGCATCAATCAGCATGCGATCCTTTTTAAGAAAAATATCTCTTTTGGAATCCACATTGTTGAATGCCCGCCAGGCCAGGCGGTGAGCGTCCGTCAAATCCGGATTCTTCTCATCCACAAGCAATATAACCTTGAAGCCTTTCAGACCTTCCTTGGTGAAGATTTTACTGGCAATTCTTTCAGCCACTCCCTCGTTACGCATCTTGTTGACCCGAAGAATCAGAAGCGGGTTGTAGCGGTTCAATCCATAAACCTGGGCCCCGGTCACGGTCGGTTCAAAAAGTCCGACTTCCTTGTGAAGAGTTTCGGTCTGGACCCGTAGGGGCGTTACCGGTTCCTTCAAGCGGCCAAATCCGGGCTCCCCCTTCATGGGGTGAGAGATATCGATACCAAGCTTGCCGCCCCAGAGCGGCTGAGGAGCCGAGTGATCAAGGGCGTCAACAATACCTTCCGTAATAAAAACCCGATGCTCGATATCCAGATGATCCAGAAAATAATCCAAAAAAGCTGCATCATCATGAATCGGAGCATCTTTTGATGCAGTGATAATACACTTGCAGAAAGAAGCCTGGGTAAATCCCCAGATGTGACTCATCAGACGTCTGCCCTGAAAGGGATAATCCTTTTCAATCGTAAAAATCTGACAGTTGTGGAAGTTACCGTCCCAGGGAAGATGCTGATCCAGGACTTCCGGAGCAATTTTCTGAAGCAGAGGCAGAAACAGTCTTTCCGTAGCATAGGCCAGATAACAGTCTTCCATCGGAGACTGTCCGACCACAGTCGTCAGGTAAACGGGTTTCCGCCGCATGGTCAAGGCCGTCACATGAAAAACCGGATAGGGTTCTTTGGGGGTGTAATAGCCGGTATGATCGCCAAAGGGCCCTTCTGTGCGAAGTTCATCCGGCTCCACATAGCCTTCCAGAATGATTTCGGCATGAGCCGGAACTTCCAGGTCCAGCGTCTTGCATTTGACAGTCTCAATGGCCTGCCCACGCACAAACCCGGCAAACAGAAGTTCATAGACAAAAGGAGGCAATGGTGCGGTCGCCGAATACACCAATGAAGGATCGGCCCCAATCACAACCGCCACTTCCATTCTTTTTCCAGTCTTGCGGTACTGGCCATGAAAATGGGAACCGTCTTTATGAATCTGCCAGTGCATTCCAGTGGTATTGCGATCGTAGATCTGCATACGATACATGCCCATGTTCTTCATGGAGCCATCCAGGGACTTTGTAATCACCAGAGGCAGGGTGACAAAGGGACCTCCATCCTGAGGCCAGCTTGTAATCACCGGAAGCCTGCTAAGATCCACATCATCCCCGGTATAAACAACCTGCTGGCAGGGAGCGACTCCTCCGGAAAACTGACGGGGAGGATAATTCAGAACTCCCCTCATCTCCCAGGCTTTCTCCAGTTTCCCCATCAGGCCATCCGGCATCTTCATATCCGTAAGACGGCGGATTTCCTCGGTATGTTCGGAAAAGTCCGTGGTACCATATGCCAGCTTCAGGCGGTTCCAGGATCCAAAAGCATTGATCAGAACCGGCATTTCACTGCCAAGGACATTTTCAAAAAGAAGGGCCTTGCCTCCATCCTGACTCTTGGCGTGCTGACTGTAGATTTCCGAAATTTCCAGGTAAGGATCAACCTCCCTGGGAATTCTTAGAAGTTCGCCGTGTTCTTCCAGCTTCTGAATAAATTCTCCCAGGCTCTGATAACAGACTTTCATGAAATTACCAGCTTTCGTCGCGGGCAAGCTTCTGTACGATCTGGATACCATCCCGAAGAGGAAGCAGGAAGTTGTCCACCCTTGGGTCCTCAGTAAGCTTGCGATTAAGGTTGTTCAAAGCGTGATCTTCCGGGCTTTCAGGATTCAGAACACCACCGGACCACAGCATGTTGTCGAACAGGATCAGTCCGCCGCGGCGCACCTTCGGAAGGACCATCTCAAAGTAGTTGTCATAGTTGGTTTTATCCGCATCGATAAAGACCAGATCAAAACGCTCGTTCATTTCAGGCAGAATGTCCACAGCCGGACCGACAATGAAGCGCACCCGATCCGCATACCCCGCACGGGATACAAATTCTGCTGCCATTTCCGAGGTTCGCTGGTTGATGTCGATCGTGGTAATTCTGGATCCGGGTCCGACAGCCTCGGCCATACAGAGAGTGGAATAACCGGTAAATGTACCGATTTCCAGAACTTTCCAGGCTCCTATCAAAGTCACAAGAAGCTGAAGCAGCTTACCTTCAAGATTGCCAACCATCATCTGGGGAGCCTCGCAATTCTTAAGGGTCCACTCCCTCATTTCATTGAGAATGGGATTCATCGGCTTGGTATGAGTTGAGCAGTACTCTTCCAGATGCTTGATATTCAACGTATTCATTTCACTCATAAGATCTCCATTCAGAACAGAGAGTCTACCCCGAAAAACAAAGTGGTTACGGTGAAAAGCCAGAAAAAGACACCTGCCCCATAAAGCATCAGAAGCTGCATATTAAGGCTTGGACGATCTTCGCGGATTTCCCTGGGAACAAACTCAATGAATACAGGGCGCAGGGACGCCACCCAGATAGTATGCCAGAATACGCCCAGCATCAGATAAAGTCCCACTTTAGGCCAGAAATCAATGATGGAAGACTGGCGGGTAAAATCAAAAAGCCAGGAAAGCACCCAGGCTGCCAGGCTGTACTTGAAGAACCGGTTCCAGCGATTCCGCACTGCCCGACCCGTGTACGGCAAAAGACCGAATTCGGAATCGTAAAGGAAGGAGGATTTGCATTGGGCGCAAACCACCACCTGTTCCTTGACATCTTCATTCAGATGTAGCTTCGGGTTCTCACACCCCGGACAGAGCTGCACCCTGCGGGGCAGAATGGGGCGGATACGCAGTGCATTCATAGAATGAGCATTATAGAGCCGGGGTTCCAAAAACCCAAGCGTTGCATCCGCCATCCTCTCAAGTCTGCTCGACGACCTGAACCTCTTCCTCTTCTTTCTTTACAGGTTCAGCAACCAGAAAGACAAAGCCTGCCACAATCCCAAGCCCCAGAAGAATTCCAGGCCAGGCACCACCAAGCCCCATAAGTGGAGGAACAGCATAGGCCGCCGTACAGGCTGCCCCTACCAGAAGAGCGTAAGGAAGCTGGGTTTTGACGTGAGCAAGAACATCCACCCCGCTCGCAAGAGAAGACAGAACCGTGGTATCGGAAATCGGTGAGCAGTGATCTCCAAGAGATGCCCCGGCAAGAATGGCTGCCACGGCGGGCAGCAAAATGACGTGCATGGAGGGATCATGCAGAGGGGTCAGTCCCAGAACAATCGGAATCATGATGCCCATGGTTCCCCAGCTGGTTCCGGTTGCAAAAGCCACCAGACCGGAAACAAGAAAGACCAGAGCCGGGATGAGTTCCAGTTTTACGTTTGCCGAAACAAAATGCGAGACGTAGACCGCAGTCTGGACTTCCTGACAGACCCGACCCATCAGCCAGGCCAGGGTCAGAACCAGAACCGCATCCACCATCGCCCTTCCTCCGCTCAGAAAGATGCCGGGGGCCTGAGCCAGCCTGTAGCGACGATCCCAAAGTCCCAGTACGAAAGCCAGGAAACAGCCTCCATAAGCCCCTCTTAGAAGAGCTGTTCCGGTAGCTCCACTGGAAATGATATCCCGAAGCGGAGCCTCGCTTCCCACAACTTCGGTGCCAGTGGAATAAAGGGTGCCAAGAGTCAGACTCAGCACGGTGAAAATCGGCAGCATTGCAAACCAGGCTTTTCCGGGTCGCTCCCCTGCTCCTTCTCCTTCAAGCTTGGCTTCTTCCCTCTCCCCATACCTTTCCATCGGGGTCCTGATCTGGGTATCCCGCTCGGCTTCGAGCATCGGGCCCGCCTCACGGCCACTTAGAGCCAGAAGAAACATAAGAGCCACACAGAAGAAGGCATAGAAGGAGTAAGGCAATGCGGCCAGAAACAGACCATAGCTGTTGAAGTAGGCCGCCAGAGCCGGAAACACCGCCAGCTGGGCCGCAAACAGTCCCAGCTGATTGGCAATCCAGGTCGAAATCGGGGCCACACATGCAATCGGTGCCGAAGTTGCATCGACAATGTAAGCCAGCTTCTCCCGGCTGACTTTCATCCGATCCATCATGGGCCGCATGGTGGAGCCCGTCACCAGGGAACTGGCGTAGTCATCAAAGAAAATACACAACCCCAGAGCCCAGGTACTGAGCTGGGTCTGGGCACGGGTTCTGGCAAAGCGGGTAAAAAGACGGACAATTCCTGCCGTCCCGCCATTTCGGTTGCAAAAGGATATCAGGCCACCAAGACCAATCGAGAAGGCCATAATCTTGACCTTGTCAGCATCCTTCAGACCATCTACGAAATACTGAAGAATCTCCGTGTAGGCCGTGAACAGATCTCCATGAGATTTCAGAAGGCAGCCCAGGAAGGCCCCCATCACCAGAGCGGAAAGCACCTCTCGGGTGAGAAAGGCCACAAAGATCGTTGCCAGTGGTGGAAGAAGAGAAAGCGCCGTACCCTCGGGAGCCTGGGGAGACAACCACGAAATCCAGCCTGCAAGGACGATAAATAGGCCTATTCCAGCCTGCATTCTGCGTGACATGTGCAAAAGATTAGCACAGATCCGAGCATGGAGGGCTCTGGATAGCGGGGATTTTTGTTTTCAGGTCCAGCAGGCAGTAACAGGTCTCTTGCCTCCCCGTCCCGGGACAGATACAGCCGCTCAAGGAAAGCGACCCCGTTCACTTTGAGTTCCTTCGATCCGTACTGTAGGATTTTGGTCATGAGATATTTTACAAACCTGCTGTCAGAATGAAGGTCAGACAAACAGAGTCCTATCCGGAGCCTGTAAGCCAGAAAAAGGCCAAGTTCGCAACCTGTAATACCTTCAATGGATATCAGAGCATTTTTTCCGAGCCTGGCTTTGATCGAAAAACTGAATCCTGAATCTTGGGAACAAAGCTTCAGCGATTGTTTCTTTATCTTGGTGTAAACTGCTCCGGACCGACCCTCTAGGCCGTGTCTCGTAATTCTGAAAATGCCAATTGTATGTTTGTGTTCGTTTAAAGAGGAGTGATTTTGGCCCCCGCAAGCGGCATGAAATTACGGATGAGCAATGGGAGAGAATTAGGCAGTTT
>CAZDAM010000140.1:0-6435 GCA_964503595.1 uncultured bacterium | reverse complement strand
TTCTTTCGGTAGAAGCCTTCTGGCTGCCCACTCCTTCTGAGTCTTCGTAAACGTTCTTCTATGCAGAAGCACAAAGTCATCCACATATGTCACAATTTTCACCGGAGCCCGTTTCGCGATTTCAAGACAGAAATCGTTCAGATAAAGATTAGCCAGAAGTGGAGAACAAACTCCCCCCTGGGACACTCCGCTTCGGGTTCTTTTCCTGAGCATTCTTCCATCTTGATCTCTTTTGATTCCAGGAGCTTTTGTTTATGAAAAGAAATGCTTTGAGTCTGATTTATAAGCCTTGACGCCGAATGATTTCCTCAATGATGAAGCCTGCGACCATGGAAGGGGTTGTGCCGGGTCCGAAGCCGGCGTCATAGCCCATTTCAATCGCCATTTCATGAGAAATTCGTGGCCCTCCAATGAGCAGGAGGAAGCGTTCCCGCAGATTCTCGGCTTCGATCAGTTCCATGAATTCAGTGAAGTTACGGATATGGGAATCCTTCTGGGTCACAGTCTGGGAAATCAGAATGGCATCGGCCTGGACTTCCAAAGCACGCTTCAGAAGGTCTTCACAGGGAATCTGGGCCCCAAGATTGTAGGCATTGACTTCGGGGTAGCGTTCAAGACCATAGTCCCCGTCCCAACCTTTCATGTTCATGATGGCATCAATTCCCACAGTGTGGGCATCGGTTCCGATGGTAGCTCCGACAACATTCATGCGACGGTTGAGTTTTTCCTTGATGAGAGTATTGACCTCATAAAAGCTCAGACCTTTCTTGGCCACTTCCTGAGCCTGGATAGTATTGTAGTCCAGAACGGGTTTGGCCCGGGCATAGACAACAAAGCAGGTGAATCCTTCGGCGATTTTACGGCTGGAAGCAACCGAAACATCTTCCAGATTGAGCATGGCTGCGTAGGCTTCGGCAGCTTTTTTGGCGCGGGCTCCGTATTCCACGGGAAGGGTAAAGCAGAGCTGAATCACACCATCATTCTCAGTATCACCATAAGGTTTGATCAGATGGGCAGTTTCTTGCTTAATCATGGATGACTCCATCGTGCTTCAGGCGGGCCAGAATGGGGTTGGAATATTCAGAGGACTTGCGGAACACTCCACTGAGCCCCTTACCGCCGTCAATCGGGCGGACAGTGTCGGCAAAATCTCCCTGGGCAATGGATTGCATCATACCCGTGTCATGAACTTTTTCCAGAAAGGCTTCTGCTTCATCCAGAACGGACTGGGCTCTTGCGGCAATAAAACCGTCCGGCTTGATTGTGATTTCATCGGATAAGCCACGAGCGGTGGAGAAAATGTAGTTGGTATTATCCAGAGACTGGGCCCGATCCTGCATCAGGGGGGTGTGAATGGCTTCCGTATGCATTCCTGCCAGATGAATGCCCTGATGGGTCAGGACGGTCACAAAATTGAACATGGTATCCATGACATGACTGAAGAAAATGTCGGTGGACTTATGTTTGGTGGCAGGCATGTACTTCAGGGGTGCCTTGGGGAAAAGCTGACGGGCAAGCTGGGCATGAGAGATTTCATAAAGCAGCTGGTTCTCGATTTTTGGGTTGATCTCAAAGGCATGGCCAAGTCCCATCAGATCTTCAGTCAGAAGGGCATTGTGAGCCATGGCTTCATTGATCAGCTGGCTTGCAGTGACGGTGTAGGCTTTCTCGATGGCATCGCTCGTGGTGAGGTAATTGTCTTCGCCGGTATTGATGACAATCTTGGAGCGAGCGCAGATCATGCGGGAAAAATACTGATCGATGAAAGTGCGCTGCATATTGATATCGCGAAACAGAATCCCGTACATGCTGTCATTCAAAAGCATGTCCAGGTCTTCAATGGCAGCACAGGCGGCAATCTCGGCCATGCAGAGTCCGGAACTGTAATTGGTCAGGCGGATGTAGCGGTTGATTTCGGAACCGACCTCATCCAGAGCCTTGCGCATGATGCGGAAGTTTTCCTGGGTGGCAAAGGTTCCACCGAAACCTTCGGTGGTTGGGCCGTAGGGAATGTAGTCCAGCAGGGACTGGGCGGTAGAACGGATAACGGCGATGACATCGGCCCCGCTGTAGGCGGCTGAGCGGGCCTGGGTTCTGTCCTCATAGATGTTTCCCGAGGCTACAATCAGATAGCGCCAAGGAAAAGGAGGATTACCCTGACGGCTGGCTTTTTCTCGCTTCTGAATCCGGCTTTTATCCAGAATTGCGATTGCAGCATCGCAGAGTTCCTGTTCCCTGGCATCAATCTGGGCTGGAGTCAGGCCCTGAACATCCCCAAAGCTCAAGGCACCCTTGGCCAGCATTTCGGCCGTGGTCTGGGCATCTTTCTGGGACTGAAGCATGGCGGCAGCAAAATGGCGGCTGATTCCGTCCCGGATTTTCCCGGATTTGTGCAGAAGTTCGACCAAGCGGTTGGGCAGGGGCACCTGATCCTCAGAAATCCCGTCCACTCCGTAAAGGCGCAGGACAGTTCTTTCGGAAGAATCAGAACTGTGCAGATCAATGAACTCCTGGACCTGGTTGGCGATTCCAGAAGCTGTCTGTTTCACGCGGGAAATCTGTTGGGGGTTCAGGGGCAGGTTCAGCATGTGTCTTCCTCTCAGTCGCGGCGAATATAGGACAGGAGAAGGGCTGGCTGCAAGTGAAGCCCTTGAATTCAGGGGAGGGAATCCAGTTCCTCCTGCAAGCGGGCCTGCATGGATGCGGGCCAGGAAAAAGACTGGGCAAGCTTGAGAGTCTGGCGGCGCTGATGGGCAAAAGCCCTGGCGGCATTTTCCGCATTTTCTTCAAGAAGTTTGAATCCGGGTCCCATCCTCAGGCACTGGATGCCTGAAACCTGTAAAACATCCGGGTAGTGACTGCTGGTAAGTAGACGCAGGCCACGAGCGAGAAAGTCCTCAAGAATGAGACAGGCCAGACGGGATCCTCCGGCAGGTTCCGTGGATTGAAACAGCTCATCAGCCAGAATAAAATCGTGTTGGGCAAAACTCTGGGAAAGGCAGCGGATTTCAGCGGTGAAGCTGGATTCTGAAGCCCGAACCGATCCGCTCTGTTTCAGGCTCAGATGAATTTTACCCACCGGGGGGCAGGAAAAGCCGAAAGCGGGAAGGGGAAGACCCAGTTTGACGCAGAGCAGGGCAAACAGAACGGATTTCAGAGTGGTAGTTTTTCCGGAATAATTGGCTCCGGTCAAGACTGCCGGGGCTTTCTTCCAGTCAAGATGTAAAGGAGAGGGTTTTTCCAGGACAGGCAGGCGAAAGTTCTGGAGCTTAAGAGCTTCCTCAGAAGAGAGGATTACGGGAAAGTCGAGTTCAAAACGATGGCAGAAATCAATCAGGCTGAAATCCCAGAGTCTTTGCAGGCGCAGGGTCACGGACTCCCTGAAATCAATCAGGGTTGCCTGAATTTCTTGATTCAGGGAGTCGACCTGAATCCTGGTTTGCTGGCTGAAGGCTTTCTGGCGTGATTCCAGTGTTTCCTGTATCCGAATCTCTTCAGAATCAGGCAGGACAAGAACCTTGAAGAATTCCGAATTGCGTTCCAGAATCCGGATCTGACCGTTGGTCTCCATCTGGGTTGCCAGGGAAGAGTTCACTTCCATTTCCCGGGTATGAGGAATGCGGATCAGATCATATTGTTCCCGGAGTTTCTGGTGGGCCTGGTTTCTAAGCGTCTGAAGCTTCTGGTGGAGGACCTGAATTTCTTTTTCGAGATTTTCCAGATCCGAGGGAAGTCTTAATGAGCGGGCTCCATCCCTCAGATGTACAAGAAGAATCTCCTGAAGTCTTTGCTGACTTTGTTTTTGTTCCGGGGACAAATCCAGAGGAACAGCCAGGGCTTCTTCGCGGGATTGCAGCTCTAGTTCTGATCGGAGCCAGTCATAAAGGACCTTGAACTCGACGACGGTAGCTTCTTTGGCAGAGAAGGTAGGAAAAATTGTGAGCAGGTTGGGCAGGTTTCGGGCCGCGGAGAGAAGCTGGCTTACACTCTCTTTGTTCAGTCTGGTTTTCAGATTCCGAAGATGGCCGAAACGATCCGCCTGATCCGGGGCGGGAATTTCCTCAAGCACTTTGGCATGCAGGCAGTTCAGATCGGGTTGAATTCCCTGAATGAATTTCAGAAAGCCGATATCTTCCAGAAGAAGTTCATCACAGACTCCGGATCGCAGGTTCAGTTCCATGCTTTCTCCACGCGGTAGAGATTGACGGGTTTGACGGGAAGAAGATTTCCGGGCAGAGGCTCTTCTTGCCTCAGGTAGAGATTCAATGATCTCGGGGTATTGAGTACCATCAGATAAGGGCTGGGTTTGAAGCTTTGATGTTCGACTCCCAGATTCTGATAAAGGGAAATGTGATCCAAAACGATCCTAAGCTCCCTGAAGTTTGCCAGTTTCTGGTGAAGGGAGCGGGTATAGGCCCCTCCCAGCCAGAGGATTTCCTGGGGGTTCTGGGCAATGGCATCGCAGAGTTCTGGATCCATGAACGGGCTTTCTGTCGAGGAATACAGAATCCTGCCTGTGGAGGATTGGATCAGAATGGACTTGAAGTTCTCCAGTTTGTGCTGTCTTAGCTGATGACTCATTTTCTGAGGGGCTTTTGACAGATTCAGGGCGTTCAGGAAGCCACGGGCCTTGTTCTGCTGAGGAAGGCGTCGGCTCCAGAGCAGGGCAAAAGAGGCCTGATCGCAGATTTCGGGATGCAACAGAAACTGTCGGTCAATGGAACCATCGATAAATAGCGTACTCTCCTGATATCCGGATTTTTCCAGGTCCTTTTTGAGTTGCAGGATCCCTGATTTGGTGTTGGGGCCTTCCAGAATCAGTTCCAGAGGCTGGCGTGTGGAGACAAGTGCCAGGGGCTGATTCTGGGCAGGAGGCAGAAAGACCTCCAGAACCTCAACACTGCCCCCTGCTTCCGAAAGCCAGCGTGGGGTTGTGACTGCCAGTTGGCCAGGCATCAGGGGAATAGTGGGTTTGCCGATTCCTTCGTAGGCATCCGTGGCTTCGCCATTGATCCCGATTGAAGTCACGATTCCGGGAGGTTCCGCGGACAGAATTTCCCGTAGGATTGTTGTTTTTCCGGCATTCTTGTCCGTGCCCAGAACAACGTGGGTATACATTATTTCCTTGCAGACCCAGGAACAATATCCTGGGTTCTGAATCCATCCCTGATACCATTCCACTCTTCGGGGTTGGGAGGATTCTTCACCAGACTCTGGCAGTGTTCCAGAGTGGGCCAAACAGCTCCATCATCGGGATGCCCGGCCTTGAGACCTTCAAGAATTCTGATGGTGTCCTGAAATTTTATTTTCAGATGGAGACTCCAGGCTCTTTCCAGTTTCAACTCCTTGGCCTGCTCAATCTTCTGAATCAGGTACTGGATCGGATGAGAAATATTCCTGGCAATCATGGAAATGACGGACATGCGCAGGGGATGGTATGACCTGTCTGAATGGGCTGACATGTAGCTCCCGGAGTGCTCTGGAATGTTGGATTATATCACTTCGCAGGCTTTAGGCTTCTGAAATTTTCCGTAGATTTCCGAATTGCAGCAAAGCGCAATAGGCGGCAGAATCCGTAATATTTCCTGAGGTCGTGGTCTTATAGATCAGATCGGCAATCGCTCTTGAGAGGATTGCGGTTGCGGAATAGCGGAATCCGGAATCCAGAGGCCCTGCCAGAGAAGAGCCCTCATAAGGTTTGAAGATGGTTTTTTGACCTGCTGCCTGAAACGATCCGGCAAGGTTATCTAAAAGCAGGGTTTCGTTCATTTCGGAATCACTTTCATCCTCGGAGTCTTCCACCAGGAGTTTGATTACAAGCCAGCCAAAAAAGTTTCGGTAGAGCTCGATCAGAGGCTGACGCAGATCCGGACAGGGCAGGGGATGAATGTTTTCCATGTGCCTGGCTGCAAGTTCAGCACATTTGAGAACCTGAGAAGAGATTTCTTCAATTGGAGGATAGTTTTTCATAGAATCTGAAGGTCCAACTTGAATAAAATCCAGCCGGAATGGGGGTTAAGAATTGTGCAATACCTGCATGTATCTGGGACTCGATCTTCCCTCATCTGTTTCGCCATTTCAACCATGGTGAAGCTGGTATTCCGCACATGGCGCTTAAAAAGTACCGAATTTGGTACTTTTCTACTATATCAGGAGGCGCTGGCCGATAAAGGTACGCAAAAGTCGCAAAAGTTTTTGTTTGTTTTCGCCTGTTTTTGTACCAGGATACTATGTGCGGAAAGAGAGGTGAAGGAAATGGATTTTTCTAAATTTCTTTCACTTATAGGGATTCCAGTGTTTTTCTCACAGCCGGAGGTCTACGACATTCACGTCTAATCGAAAACATCTGATTCATTAAATTTCAGAGTAAAATAACTGGTATTCCGCACATAATTTTCAGGTCGGGTAGAAGCGCCTGAATTCCGGGCCGAGCAG
>CAZDAM010000139.1:0-6547 GCA_964503595.1 uncultured bacterium | reverse complement strand
CCTGATTTTTCCTTGAATTTTCCACAACCCGGATTCTACAGTACTTCCCTGTGAAACTTGCCATTCTTTCCTATCACTTCCCCCCCGAACAGGTTGTTGCCGCTATTCGTCCCGCAAACTGGACCGAGTGGCTTGAAGAAGCCTTTGATGTGCAGATTATCACCCGGACAATTCCAGGTGAAAAACCGGTAAATTCCGGAAAAGTCCTGCGCCCAAAATCCCGATGCATGGACTTTTTAAGAGCTTTAAGCGCTCGAAGAAAAAAATCGGCATCCTCCACCCCAAAAAAAGGCAACGGCACGGCCACAACCGGTTCAGGAGTTCTGACCATGCGTATGCCAAGCCTGTGTGATTTTTGGTTTTTTTCCGCCTACCAGGGTCTCAGGCTTTCCAGACCAGACGTCATTCTGGCAACCCATGGCCCCTATGTTGTGCTCCTGGTCGCGCTGGTTTACCGGTTTTTCAATCCCAAAACAAAAATCTGGGCCGACTTCAGGGATCTATGGTCTGCCCACCCCCGCTACCCAGGCTGGCCCCTGTTTCGAAATCTGGAAAGGACTCTGGAAAAAGTGATTTTACGCACAGCGGATGTGATCACCACAGTCAGCCAGGGACTGATTGAGGAATTCCAGACTCTTGAGCCCAAATGCTCCCCAAAGCTGATCTATAACTGTGTCTCTCCAGATATCGCCGATTCCAGCTCAAGAATATCCCGTCTGAATGATGACGTGATTCGTATCACCTACACCGGCTCCCTCTATTCGGGATGGCAGGATCCTGCCCCTCTTCTCAAACTGATCCGAAAACTTCATCAGGATGACATCATCCATCCAAAAAATCTGAAACTGATTCTGGCATCTGTAAATCCGGGAAATTTCCTGGAACTGGTTGTCCAGGAAGGCCTTGAAGATTTTCTGGATTTTCGTGGCAGCCTGTCCCGGCAGGAGTGTGCCCGGATTCAGCAGGAATCGGATGTCCTGATGATTTTTGAATCTCCCGGACAACAGGATAAAGGCTTTCTGACAGGCAAGGTCTTTGAATATCTTTACTCAAGCCGCCCCATTCTGCTGGTCGGACCTACTCCGGAAACCGAACTCTTTCAGCTGGTGGAAAAATACGGGCGCAGAATGGATCTCGGAGGGCTTGAAGCTGGACTTCGGGAAGGGAAAGACTCAATCCATTTTCAGCCCGGCATGCCGGCAGATTCCCGCAACATTTCCCATTCGCAGATCATGGATGCAATCCAAAAGCTGGTAAACTGAGGCATGCCGCTGCTTGGAATCATATTTCTGGCCAAGCTTGCTCTGAGTGGAATTTTCAGTTCAGGGCATATTGAAGATCTTTTCCTGCCCTTTCTGAACGAATGGCTTCAGGGAAACCCGAACCCCTGGTCCAGCGCATTTGAAGAAGGCAATCACCTGGCATTTCCCTATCCTCCTCTGATGCTATGGCTTCATGGTTTTTTACCCTGGGTTCTGGGAATCGAAAGCATGGATGGCCTCGCAGGACGAATTCTTTTAAGACTGCCAACCCTTCTGGCTGATCTTGCCACTGTCCTGCTCCTCTCCAATCTGTTTCCCGGAAGAAAAAAAGACATCCATCTCTTCTATACCTGCTCCCCTATCCTGATCTTTGCCTGCTACATGCACGGCCAACTGGATCTGATTCCCACCTCTTTGGTATTCGGGGCCACAATTTTACTGATGCGCGGCAAGTATCTCCCCTGTGGCCTGCTACTGGGAGCTGGAATGCTGACCAAGCTTCACGTCCTGGCCGTCATTCCCCTTTTCTTTCTCTTTGTCGCAAGACAGTCCAAAACTTCCAGTGCCCTGAAAATGCTGGGTCTCTGTACGGGCCTTTTTCTTGCCGGAATCCTTCCATATCTGAAAGAGCCCGGATTTTTCGAACTAGTACTGTTCAATCCCAGACAAAGTCTGATTCTGGGCTCCTTTCTTGCCGTTGGACAACAGAAAATCTACCTGGCCCTGGGCGTAGGTGTCCTGCTTTACGGCCGTTTCTTTCTCTATCGCCGGATCAGCCACGAGCTGCTAACCGACTACCTTGGACTGCTGTTCGTAGCCCTCCTTTTGATTGCAGACCCGGCTCCGGGATGGTTTGTCTGGTTTTTGCCATTTATCAGCCTCTTTTTTCTGCAAAAGGGACAAACCCTCTCCCTGCTCCGCATCCTGTTCTATTCTCTTGAAATCCTCTACCTGCTGTTTTTCCTGAGCGCGCCATCAGAGCATGTCATCCTCAAGTTTTTTGGAAATCCATTTCATCTGAGTTTCCCTTATGTGGATCTGGCCAATATCGCCTTCACTCTTTTATGGGTACTGCTGATCCTTATGACATGGTCGCTTTACCGCTTTGGCATTCAGGCCCGTCCAGAAAGTCTGAACTCCGGAGCAACTTTCATTGTCGGGATTGCAGGAGACAGTGGAGCCGGGAAAACCACCCTGCTGGAAGACCTGAGAACCATACTGGGGAACCGGGCGCTTCACCTTGAAGAAGATGCCTACCATCGCTGGGAGCGCCACGATGAGAACTGGAACCAATGGACCCATCTCCATCCCAAAGCCAATTTTCTTCATCAGCAGACCCGAACTCTTAGGGCCCTCAAATCCGGGCTGCCCGTGTTTCGCAGAGAGTATGACCATAGCACCGGAGCCTTCAGCCCAACCCGGAAAATCTATCCCCACGAATATACTCTGATCAGCGGCCTGCACTCATTTTACCTGCCTGGAACCCGAAAACTGCTGGACCTCCGCATTTATCTGGATACCGATGAAATCCTGCGAGCACAGTGGAAAAAACTCAGAGATTCCAAAGAAAGAGGAAAAAGCCAGGAAGAAGTTGAACAGGATCTGAAAATGCGGGAGACAGACTCCAGGCGCTTTATCCTTCCCCAAAAAGACTTCGCCGATATCATTTTGAGCTATCAGACAGATTCCTCCCAAAACTCTCTGAATCTTCAGCTCGTTCTTTCTGCCCAAATCGATCTGGAGCCACTTCTGGAACATCTGAAAACAAGCCTTGCGGAAACAGAAATCGAGTGGGAATTCCTGCCTGATCTTCAGGGACAAAGGCTCAAACTCCTTCAGGAGCCTCAAAATCCCGAATATCTGAACTGGGCCTTGAATCTCATGCCTGACTTCATGCTTAACCTTCCTCAGGAAATCAGATTTGCATCTGGATTTCGGGGATTCTGCCAACTGGTTTTTCTTTATGTCCTCAGTGAGTCAGAACATGCCTGAAACAACCCTGAAAATAATTTCCCATATCACCGGCAGCCGCTGGGATCTGGTTCAGGCCGGTGGTGGCAACACAGCCGTCAAAACCAACGATGGCCAGATGCTGATCAAGGCCAGCGGGTTTCACCTCAGTGAGATCGGCCAGCCCAGAAGCATTGCCAGAATTTCTCTTTCCAAAATCATGCAGGCCCTTGAATCCTCGTCTGAAACATCTCTTCTTCCCGACGAACCCATCCGCCCTTCTCTGGAAGTCTGGCTCCATGCCTTGCTTCCATCAGAGATCACGATTCACACTCATCCTCTTGCAGCCATGCCTTTTCTGAATCAGCCTGACTGGAAAGAAAAGATCTCTTCCCTATTTCCAGAAGCCATTCTTGTGGACTATCACACTCCGGGTATTTCACTTGCCCGGGCCCTTCTTGAACATGCCCCTTTTGAAAAGGAATCCATCATTTTTTTTCAAAACCATGGTCTCATGGTCGGAGCTTCGCACGCCCCAAGAGCTCTTGAGCTTCAGAATGAAGTCGTAGACAAACTGGCTGCAAACCTCCAGATGGAACTTTCCCATTTCAAGGACTGTACCAGGATTCTTCTGGAGGCCCAGCGTCTGGATCCATCCCTTCAGGGAATCTGGCTCTCTTCGGATCTTGAAATCCATCAGATTCTGCAGAACCATCCAGACATCCTTACATTTCCCTGGTGCTCCCCGGATATTCAGGTCTATTCCGGTTTTGAAGTCTGTCAATGTGAGCCCGGCAACCTGGCTGAGGCTCTTCTGTCTTCCTTTCAAAAACACACCTACCCTCCAAGAGCCGTTCTTATGAACAGGAGACTCTTTACTCTGGGACCTTCGCAAAAAAAAGCCCGGGATCTTGAAGAAATCCTGAAATATCAGTTTCTGACGACTTCCCTGTCCCAAAAACCTGTGACCGGGCTGAAATCGGAAGAATGCAAGAAGCTTTCCAACTGGGAAGCGGAAAAATACCGATGGGATCCGGCATGCAAATTGTAATTCCCATGTCCGGGCAGGGGCAGCGCTTCCAGAATGCTGGCTACACCACCCCAAAGCCTTTGATTGAAGTTGCCGGCAAACCCATCATTGAACATGTCATCCAGTGCTTCCCGAAAGAAGAAAACTTTCTTTTCATCTGCAATGAAGAGCACCTGAGAACAACACCCATGGAGGAAATTCTCAGAAAAGCTGCCCCTAAGGGAAAAATCCTGGGCATTCCCACCCATAAGCTCGGGCCAGTCTATGCTGTTTCCAAAGGCTTTGATGCCATCAAGGATGATGACGAAGTCATCGTGAATTACTGTGATTTCAGTAAAGCCTGGGACTGGCAAGGTTTTCTTCAGCATATGCATAAGGAAAAGGCCGATGGTGGCATGGCCGCGTATCGTGGATTTCACCCCCATATGCTGGGAACGACCAACTATGCATTCATTCGGGAGCACCGGCAGACCCTAAAGGAAATTCAGGAAAAGAAACCCTTCACTCAAAACCGCATGCAGGAGTTTGCGTCGGACGGAACCTACTACTTCCGTAATGGAAGCCTCCTGAAACAGTATTTTCAAAAACTGATGGAGCTTGGCATCAGCACTCAGGGCGAATTCTATGTCAGTATGGTTTATAACCTGATGGCCCAGGATCAGAAAAAAGTACGGATTCATGAAATTGATCACATGCTTCAGTGGGGAACCCCTGAAGATCTGGAAGAGTTTCAGTACTGGTACACCCTCTTTGAAAGACTCCATGGGTCCCAAAACCCGGCCAATCAACCCTTCCCCGGTACAACCATTCTGCCAATGGCAGGAGAAGGGCTACGTTTTCAAAAAGAAGGATTTTCCACTCCAAAGCCCTTTATCCCTGTATCCAAAAAGCCCATGTTTCAGCAGGCTCTGAACTGCCTTCCAAGAACAGAAAAGAAAGTCCTGATCGCCCGTTCTCCCCTTCCCCTTTCCGGCAATGCTTCAGATACTCAAGTCGTTCTCCTCTCAGAAAAAACGGATGGACAGGCAGCCACCTGCCTTGAAGGCATGAAGCTTCTGGATTCCTCGGAACCTGTTTTTATCGGTGCCTGTGATCATGGCATGCTTCTGGATCTCAAGGCATTGAAAGAAACGATTTCCTCAGGAGCCGAAGTCATTTCCTTTTCGATGTGCCGACACCCGGGAGTCCGAAGGTCCCCGGAATCCTGGGGTTATCTGCTTACTGATACCGAAGGATTTGTCCAAAGTGTTTCTGTCAAAAAACCTCTGAGTTCCAATCCATTTCTGGATCCGGTTATCACCGGGGCTTTCTGGTTTTCATCAAAAGGACTGTTTCAGGCCCTCCACGAAGAACAGATTCAGCGCAACCTGAAAATCAATCAGGAGTACTATGTGGATTCCCTGGTTGGACTGGCCGCCGAACTCGGTCACAAGGTCCGTTCCTTTCCCGTCAAAGCCTATTTTGGCTGGGGAACACCCGATGATCTTAGGACATTTGAGTACTGGCAGAAGTTTTTTCATCAATGCTCCTGGCATCCATACCGTCTTGAATCCGACTGGATGGCTCAGCCATGAACAAAATCCGCTTCAGCCTGATCATACCCTGCTTCAACGAAGAAAAAAACCTTCCCCTGATTGCCGAAAAACTGGACCGAATCGGGATTCCTGAAGACTGTGAAGTTCTCTTTGTGAACAATGGTTCAACAGATCAAAGCGCTGAAGTCTTCCAGACTCTGTCTCAGTCCCGACCCTGGATGAAAGTCTTGACCCTTGTACACAACGAAGGATACGGAAATGGCATCCATCAGGGGTTACTCAAAGCCCAGGGAAATTTTCTGGGCTGGACTCACGCTGATATGCAGACAGATCCTGGGGATCCGTTCAAAGCCCTTAAAATTCTTGAAGACACTTCAGATCCAGAGAAAGTACTTGTAAAAGGACTTCGTCAGGGGCGAAGCTTTCCTGATTCCTTCTTTACCGTGGGCATGAGCTGTTTTGAAACCCTATACCTTCGCCGCCGCCTGTGGGACATCAATGCCCAGCCCAATGTCTTCTCCCGAAGCCTTCTCAAACATCTGAGCGATGCCCCCAAGGATTTCTCCTACGATTTGTTTGTTCTCTACATCGCCATTTGCCGGGGCTTCAGGATTCTTCGCTTCCCGGTGGTCTTTCCACCCCGCGTTCATGGCACATCCAGCTGGAATACAGGAATGGCATCCCGTTTCAAATTTATTCGCAGGACACTCGCATTCTCCAAAGACCTGAAAGAGCACTTAAGGAAGTCCAAGTCATGAAATGGATTGCCC
>CAZDAM010000138.1:0-7020 GCA_964503595.1 uncultured bacterium | reverse complement strand
AGAAGTCAGGACAATCTGGAAATGATTATCCGAAAGAGGCTTTCCAGAAAGGCTGCGACCGAGGATGAGCATGGCAATATGGTCATCGGGGGGTTTGGGGCTTCCCAGAAAAAGGATAGTGATAACGAGTACAAAAGCTATTACTCGATTGCCACTGAGGAAGATTTCATCAAGTTTGGTCTGATTCCCGAACTGGTGGGGCGGACGCCGATTCGCTCCCATGTGAATCATCTCTCCAAAAACGATCTGATCCGGATCATGACGGATACGGAAGATTCCATTCTCAGGCAGTACCAGGTGGAATTCAAAACCTTTAACCTGGAGCTGAATTTTTCAGATGATGCTGTGGAATGGATTGCCGAGCGGGCGGAGAAGGCCAAGACCGGGGCTCGTGCCCTGATTGGGGTTCTGGAAGAGGTTTTGACCGAGTTTCAGTACGAGCTTCCAGGCACCCAGCATCGGAATCTTCTGATTACCAGGGAAGTCTGCGAACAGCCTAAGGATTATCTGTTACGGCTTCTGGCCCGCAGTCCGTTTGAAGACTATGCGGATTCCTTTCAGTCGGAATTCGGAATCGCGCTTGAGTTTACGCCTGAGGCCGAAGAATATGTGCGCAAATATGCCGAGGATGGCCATATCCAGATCAGTGATGCCCTGAAGATTCTTTTGTCAGGAGCTTCGGCCTTGAACTACATGGGATTCAGCGGAAAATATACGATTTCCCGCGATATGCTCGAGGATCCCAAGTATTTTGACAATATCTATGTGGAATGGCACAAGCGAAATGTCCAGTCCCCGGAAAGTGGCAAGGCAGACAAGCCTTAGGACGTATCTTTGAGCTCAGTGCATTGGAACGACTTTCGGGATTTGATTTTGGTGTAGAAGGCGAGAAGAGACGGATAGGACGACTCCCATTTCATTTCTTCATGGCGAAAGCCCAGATAGGAAAGAGCGCATCCCAAAGCAATCACACCAATCCGAAGGGGGTCTTCTTCAGGTACAACCAGAAGCCCTGGCCTGTCTTCAAGCCATTTGAGAGTGCGGTGAATATTGTCGGCATGGCGCTGAAGCATGGCAGGTATCTGATGAGAGGGCGGACGCCTCTTCTCCAGGGTCCGGGCGACGGAAACGTCCATGATTCCATCAGAGATCGCCTCCAGAGTGCGTTCCATCAGATGCATTGTGGATGGAATCTCGGCGGGGTCCTTCTGCATTGAGGAAAGGTATTCGCAGATCACGGGAGAATCGATAATCAATCGGCCCATTTCTCCCAGGGGCTCATCCAGCATCAGGGCGGGAACCTTGCGCAGCGGGTTGATCATGGGCAGGGTGTTGCCGTCCTCAAAGGGGTGTGCATATTCAATTTCAAGCTGTTCCTGAAGGTCCAGTTCATGAGCCAGTACAAGAACTTTGCGGGTGAAGGGGCTGGATAAGGTACAGAAGAGTTTCATTGAAAATCCTCGGGGCAGGTATCTTGCCAGCTGCCTTTCCCTAAAAAGGGGCTTGAGGGACGGACAATTCCATGGGAGATATGACATGGAGCACAGGGTTCATCCAGAAAGCGCCAGAAAACTTCGTCCATGAAACCACCTCGAAAGATACGGCTCCTTGGAACTCCCAGGGCCCGCCATGCCGCCGGACTGAGGGACATCCCCAGGCGATAGCGTCGTTTCGAATCAGGATCGACCGGGACCATCGCATCACGATCAGGCCCTCTTTCCCTTAGCCAGTAGGGATCCCGGACATCGGTTGGCCCCACATCGCGGACAAAGACCTTCATCCTTCTCTGGGTTGCCGGATAGAAGACTTCAATACGGCGGTTCAGGGCTATGGGATCGGGAAGGGCTGCGGCCGGTTCATTCAGGGGAAGGTGTCCGGGCATGGTGGAAGGGTACAGATATACGGAGGCGTGAACCCGATGCATCCAGGATTGACCTGGATAGGCCCATAGCGAGGTTTGCATGAACATCAGGAGGAGAGCTTTCACATCACCCGTTATCGGAATCGGGATGGATGAGCTTGGCAGCGTGTTGGCACTTGGGTTTGTATCTTTAATGTGTTCATGCAAAAAACTTTAAATATCTCTGACTTCTGTCTGTCTTTTGCTAGAATGCGCCTGTGAGGAAGAACCCCTCGAAGGCTTGGCATGCAGATTGAAAAAACCCTGGAACCCTATGATGAACAGTCCCTGGCAATCTGCTGGGATCCATCTGAGGATGCCGTTTACACCAAGCTTTTACCGAGCTCCCCGGAATTCATTCTGAACATTCAGGATGAGAATGAGGAAATCCTCAGCTCCCGGATGGTTTTTCGGAATCGGGCTCTGATCAGCCGGGCTCTTAAAGAGGTTTTCCATCCCGGAGATAAAATCGTGGTTTCCAACTGTCCCCGTAAAGGCGGGGAGCCGGATGGGCTTTTATATCTTTGGTCGCCGGATCGGAGTCTCCAGAACGCAGAAGACAATGCAGATCATTTTTATCAGCTGCTGCACGAAGCTGATTTTGCCAAATGTAGCCCGGAGCAGCTGAAGCTTCTGTTCTATCTGATGAATGAGAACAAGGATCTCATGCGTAGAAATGGCGAGATCATGCTGGAAATGGAAAGGCTCAGAAATTTTCGGGGTGAGCCTTTTGAAATGCTGGCTGAAAGCTCCAAGGCCCAGCAGCTTTTTCCCGATCGGAAGGTCTTTCGGGCCTGGATTGTGGAGAAGTTCGGGGAATTCGAGCCGGATGCCTGTCTTCTGGAGCGGAATTTTCCCAAGAAAGGGATCCACAATGATCGTAAGGTTCATGTGGATTTTCTGTTCCAGGATAGTACTCAGAACTATCTTCTGGTCGAAATTGGCTGGTATTCCCGTGGCTGGACGGAAGACCCGATGACTTTGATTCACCGCCTGAAACTGGCTAGGGATGTGGTTTGTCGGGATATGGCAGCCTCACCTGAGAAGGTGCGGCGTATGATTATCACGAATTCTTTGCTGCATGGCATGCGGGATGCATGTACGATCAACAACGTTGAGCTGCTTCATGTGGCTGGTTTCTACAGAATTCAGAAACATATTCAGGAATAAATTATGCAAATCAGCCTGCTGCCCTGGGAAGGAATCTGGCCGGGTCTGCATCCTTCTGTATTTCTTGCAGATGGTGCAAGAGTCATTGGCGATGCCCGGTTGGGAGAAGATGTCAGCATCTGGTACAACACCGTGATCCGGGCCGATGTTCACTACATTGAAATCGGAGCTAGAACCAATATCCAGGACCTGTCCTGTCTTCATGTGGAAAACCAGAAATTTCCTCTGATTCTGGGTTCGGATGTAACTGTGGGACACAGTGTGACTCTTCATGGCTGTACGGTTCACGATGGCTGTCTGATAGGAATGGGAGCGGTTCTTTTGAATGGTTGCGAAGTCGGGGAAGAGTCCTTGATCGCAGCTCATGCCATTGTCCCGGAAGGTATGAAAATTCCACCCGGCAGCCTGGTGATGGGCTCTCCGGCCAAAATCAGACGGGAGCTTAGCCCTGAAGAGAGGGCGAAGATCCGAAGTTCGGGGAAAAAGTATTGTGGCTATGTGAGAAGAACTCTGGAATCGCTTGAAAGTGCAGGGCTTCTGGAATCGCTTGAGGATCGAAACTGGCATCATCAATGGACGCACTGCAAAAAGGTTTGAACATGGAATTACGCAAGAGAATCCGGAAGGTTCTATCCTCGATTCAGAATGAAATCCTGGGAAAAGAAGAAGAAATCGAGCTTCTGATGGTGGCCTTTCTTGCCGGGGGACATATCCTGATTGAGGATCTCCCCGGACTCGGCAAAACCTCGGTCGCCAAATCGATGGCACGCAGCCTCGGGCTGACGTTTCGCCGGATTCAGGGTTCCAGCGATTTGATGCCGGCCGACATTCTTGGGGTCCATATTTTCAACCCTTCCACACGGGAGTTTGAGCTTCATGAAGGGCCGGCATTTGCCCAGCTGGTTCTCTTTGATGAAATGAATCGGACCCCACCTAGAACCCAGAGCGCCCTGCTTCAGGTGATGGCAGAGCATCAGATTACGATCGATCAGAAAACATATATTCTGAAGGAACCTTATTTTGTGATCGGAACTCAAAACCCGCTCAGTTCGGATGGGACCTACCACCTGCCGGATTCTCAGCTGGATCGTTTTTCGCTCAGAATTTCACTGGGATACCCCCCGCGAGAACATGAAATGCGTCTTTTAAGTGGGGAAGATATTCCTTCGACGGCTACGGATTTAAGCTCGGAAGAACTCGTTGAAGCACGTCAGCTGGTGCGTCAGGTCGGTGCGGATCCACGTCTGATGAACTATATTCTGGATATTGCCCATGAAACCCGCAACGACGGGCGTCTGGATCATGGGATATCGGTGAGGGGTACGCGGGAGCTGCTGGCTTTGAGCCAGTCCAGAGCCTGGTTGAAGGAGAGAGATTACATCACTCCTGATGATATCCAGATTCTGGCTCCCTATGCACTGGGCCACAGGATTCTGGCTCCGGGGATTGGTTCCAGGAGTCTTCAGGAAGAATACATCATGAATCTTCTGGATGCGATGCCCTTGCCACTTTAGAGGAAGTCGCATGGCAGGGGTGAGAAGGTACCATTTTGCCGGTTTTAGGGTTTCTGTCATTTCTTTAAAATCGGCTCTCGGATCTCCATGCAGCATTTCACAAGCCTTCCCACAAGGGCATGGAATCTCCGGTTCCACCCAGGGGCCAGTCTCCGTGCCGGAGCTTTTTCTGCTCTAAAGAAGAGAGATCAAAAGTAAAGTCGACATAAACTCTGGGGTGCTTTGTACTGAAAAAATGCTCTTTGACTTCTTGAATGAAGTTCGGGTCTTCAGGCTTTGCAGGTAAAAGAGATATGCCGTAGGTAGATACGATCTTTGTCACAGTTCCATGAAGATTCTTGGGAAGAAAATTCTATTTCAACGCCTTATGGGAAGCTGCATGCAATTTGAAGTGGGGGTATGCTTGAATGAAGGGTATAAACCATAAGGCAGGTCATTGTGATTGGATTTCGAAATTTTCTGTTGGCGTCTTTCTTGGGAATTGTCGTGGGCGGTTCATGGGCGGCCAATCTTCAGCTCATTCTGGTTGAAAAGAGCTCGGGAAAAGGAAGCCTTCCACAAGCTTTGCAGGAAAACTTTGCCCTTAGAACCGTGAAAGAAAAAGAGCCGGAAGCAAAGATCCCACTGGATGCGGCTTTGGCGATTCTGGGAGATTCCATGAAGCTTCCGGTGCTGGTTGTGGCAACTCCTCAGGGAGAACCGGTAATGGCTCAGAATTTCAGGAATGGGCCTGAACTGATGAGGACTCTGGAAGAAGTCAGAACTCTTTGGAATACATCTCCAGAGCAGATCCAGGCTGCGGCCAATGAAGTCAGAGAGGCGTTGAAGGGTACGCTTCTGGTTGCAAAAGGAGAGGCCGAGCCGGTTTTCATCAAGGCGGAAATGTCCAGAAAAGGACAGGGTTTTACAGCAGTTCTCAAGGTTGAAATCGAGGATGGATATCATACGAACAGCGACAGGCCATTTCAGGAATGGCTGATTCCAACGACGGTGAAAGGGGAGGGGCTTACGGTACTCAAGATCGATTTTCCCCATGCTGAAGAGATGGAACTTGAATTTTCGGATGAACCTCTTTCTCTCTTTGAAGGACGTTTTGAAGTCAGGGTCACCGGAACTCTTCTGGGCGACAATCCTGTTCTGACCTATGGCTTTCAGGCTTGCAGTGAGGATACCTGTCTGCCTCCCAACCGGGTGAAGCTGCAATTTCAGACAGCCCCATGAAATGGTTTTGCGGAGGGGTTGAACGAAGATATCCCTATGGTTTAGGAGAGCTTCTGAATCAGACCCGCTCTCCAAGAGCATTGAAGTTTGGCCTTTTGGGTCACCCCTGGATTTTGTTCGGATTCGACTCCGTCGTCTCCTTTGAGGAAGAGACTCCGGAAAATGCCCGGATCTGGCTTGGTAAAAGAGAAAAAGAGCTGACTTCCTGGGGAGGGGTGTTTCTGCTCTCCTATGATTTTCTGGCCTGGAATATGGGCCTGAATTTTTCAAGGGCAATTCCTCCTCAGGCCTGTTTTGCAGTTCCGGATGTGGTGGTTTTTCCTCAGTGCGAAGAAGTCGTTGCGCTGGGAAAAACCAAAGAGGCTCTGGAGCGTTTTTTTACGGTTGAGGAAGATTCTCCGACTCAATGCGAAGCTCTTCAGATATGCCCGGATTTTCCTACTTATGAACAATGGTTTTCAAGGGCACACGAAGCCGTTTTGGATGGAGAGACCTATCAGATCAAAATCAGTGTGAAAGCTCAGGGGAAAGGACATTTGAATGCGGCAGATTTTTTCCTGAAACTATCTGATCTGAATCCGTCTCCGGAACGATTCCTGTGGGAGAGTCCGAATCTGAAACTTGTCGGTTCATCACCTGAATCTTTTCTACAGATCGATAAGGATAGAGTTCTGACACGACCGATTGGTGGGACTCTTAGAAAGCCAGGGTGGCAGACGGGAAAGCCCGAAATTCGCTCTTTGCCAGAGGTGAGAGAAGAGTTTCTCAGAAACAAAAAAGAGGTCTCTGAGCACAGCATGCTTGTGGATCTGGAGCGAAACGACCTGTCCTCTTTCTGTGAACCGGGAAGTGTGAGGATTATCCGGCTGATGGAAGTCGAGGAGTATAGCCATCTCTATCATATCGTGACGACGATTGAGGGCCGTAAGAAGGCTGGAGTGTCTTTGGCTGAAGCTCTGGAAAAGATGGCTCCCGGAGGCACGATTTCCGGATGCCCACGCTATCGCACCATGGAATGGATTGAAAAAATTGAGGCGACCCCCCGCGGTTTTTACACTGGGGTCATGGGTTTTATGGGTCCTGATTATCTCAACACCAACCTGATTCTTCGCACTGTGATGGAACAGGACGGACAGATTGAGGTTCAGGCCGGCGGGGGTATTGTTGCTGATTCAACTGCTGAATACGAGTACGAAGAGAATCTTTCCAAGGCTC
>CAZDAM010000137.1:0-7217 GCA_964503595.1 uncultured bacterium | reverse complement strand
GAAAGACCAGTTCACAGAATTCTTTGGCATATCCCGCCAGAAAAATGGAGGCAGGAATCGCAAGTCCAAGCAGAAGCCTGAGTCCCCGATGCAGCAGATGAGCGTAACCCTGAGTGTCTTTCTGAGCATGCAGGCGTGCCAGACGGGGCATAAGGACATTGCCGGTAGCAATGCTTATGATTCCGATGGGTACCTGAAGGAGGGTATAGGCATAGGCCAGGCTTCCAAGACCTCCCAGGCTCAGACCACTGGCAAAGCTGACTTCTACAAGAGAGCGGCTGCGGCTTAGGCTCAACGCTCCCAGAATCGGAAGCATCAGCCAGAGCATTCTTTGAATCAGGGGCAGGACCGGGACAATGCGAAAAGGGTTCATCCAGGGGATTTTCAGGCTGATTCCCATGACAAGCATCTGAAGAAAACCTCCGAGACTGACTCCAAGAGCCAGAGAATGAGGAATGCTTTCAAGGGGGTTCATGAATCCGGTGATCAGAATGGCCAGACTGAAGAGAATCGGATGCAGGCTTGAGATGGCAAAGCGGCCCTGAATCTGATGAAGCAGCATGAAGACGGAGCCTGTGGCGATAAAGGGCAGATAGGGAAGCATGAGAAGAGCGAGTTCACCGGTTATCTGGCGATTATTCTCATCCATCCCCTGAAGCCAGAAGCCCAGGATTGGCTGAATCAGTCCTGCAATCATAAGAGCCAGAAGGCTTGAGAGAAGAAGAACAAACAGGGCGCAGGACCAGGCGAACTGAAGGGCGGTATCGGAATTGCCTTTTTGGATTTCCTGTTCGTAAATCGGAGTGAATACCGAACCAAGGGCTCCTTCTCCAAAAAGTTCCCGGAAAAAATTGGTCAGTCGAAAGCCGCCCTGCCAGGCATCAGAGGCTGCACCAAGCCCGAGAAGGGCCATTTCCACACTGGCCCGGACAAATCCGATGAGCCGGGAAGCCAGGGTGCAGATCAGGGAAATGATCAGTTCAAGACGGGTCTTTTTCGCTTGGGACATCCAGAAGTTCCTCCGGCACATCTGAATCCGTGCGCGGAAAGGCCAGAGAGTAGAGCAGAACAAAAAGAAAGATCAGGCAGGAGGCTCCGATCAGAAGATCCTGCATCCAGGGAAGGTTCTGACGAAAGCGCACGACTCTTAGGCGGGCAACGGCAGATTTGTTGCTGGGCTCGATTTTCAAGACAGAACTCAGGCACTGGGAGGCCTGATCCCAGTTTTCCTCTTCAATGGCCCTGGTGGCCAGAAGGTGCAGGATTTCCAGGGCATCCCGACGGGCCCTGGCATGTTCCGGATCACTGTTCAGAAGCTGGGTCAGACCGGCCAGGGCTTCTTCAAAGCGCATGGCGGCATAGTCCTGACGAGCTTTTTCCAGAATCTGAAAGAGGGGGGATGCGGGAATTCGCAAAACCCGGTGTCCCTTGGAGTCGGCGATGTAAAGAGTTCCAAGAGGATCGCTTAGAAGGGCCTGAGGTTCGACCTCTCCCTCAAACATCGAATTCAGGGAGATCCAGTCCTGAACTTCTCCGGATTCAGAAAGAATCAGAATTTCTCCGTCCTGATCCGAGACGAAGATCAGGCCGGAAGGACCGGCACTGATGGCTTGCGGGTGGTTCAGACGGGGATGGGTGATTTCAGATTCGATTTTATCAATGCCATCCAGCCGATGAATGACAACCCGCCGACTTGCCGG
Organism: uncultured bacterium; assembly: GCA_964503595.1. Taxonomy (GTDB): domain Bacteria; phylum Muiribacteriota; class UBA6191; order UBA6191; family UBA6191; genus CAZDAM01. The sequence goes on along the minus strand of CAZDAM010000137.1, from coordinate 5,517 downwards.
ATAGGCAGCATAGAGGCGTTTTCCCCGGACGGCGATTCCACGTGGTGAGGAAAGCTGACCGGTCTTGGGATCCCGGTAGACGAAAAGATGGGCGAAGGTTCCATCTTCTAAAAAAGCCTGAATGCGCCGATTCCCATAGTCCGAAACAATCCAGAGCTTTTCTTCTTCACTGAAGGCAATGTCCTTGGGATAGTAGAACTGCCCTCCTCCAGTGCCGCGTTCTCCAAAGCCACCCAACTCTTGCCCGCTCAGGTCAAAAAGGCGGATTTTATGGGCCGAGCCATCCACAACGGCAAGCCGTTTGTCATTCAGGGCCAGTCCGAGGGGATTCTGGAAAGGGGGATCTGGCTCAATCAGACCCATCAGCCCTCCATTCGGGCTGATCCTTCTGATGCTATGATTTTCGGCATCAGAGGCAAACAGGACTTCATCGGTGGCGGCGAGTCCTCCGTACTGGCGAGGATCCGCTCCGGAGGAATCCAGAGAAGTGGATTCCCGGCTGAATCTGGCTTTGAAATCAAATTCAGACCATGAGCAGGAAGCCAGCAGGAGCAGAAGCAGGAGTTTCACTGGATCCGATCCATTTCTGGTCGCAGGGAGTTCTGCATCAGATTCTGAATGGCTTCTTCCGCTTTGATGCCTTCAAAAAGAAGTTGCCCGACAGCGCTGCAGATTGGCATGTAGATATTATGTTCCTGGGCGATTTTCACCACGGTGCGACAGGTGTGGACCCCTTCCGTAACCATGCGGGTCTGGGCCCTGGCTTCTTCCAGAGTGGCCCCCCGGGCCAGAAGATGTCCCAGACGGTTGTTGCGGGAATGGCGGGACATGCAGGTCACGGTCAAATCCCCAACTCCGGCCATACCCATGAAAGTCATGGGGTTGGCCCCGAAATAATGGCCGTAGCGGCTGATTTCGGCAATCCCTCTGGTGATCAGAGCCGCAAGAGCATTGTCACCCAGATCGAGTTCCTGGCAGACTCCGGCCCCAATGGCAATGATATTTTTCAGGGCGCCACAGATTTCAACTCCCAGAACATCGGGATTGGTATAGGTCCGAAAAGTCTCCGTGGCCATGAGTTTCTGCAGATGCTGGGAATAGCTTGGCAGGCTTGAGGCAATCACGGCGGTTGCCGGTTTGCCACGAGCAATTTCCGAGGCAATATTCGGCCCGCTCAAAGCTGCCACCTTGTAGTGCTCCGGGAGAATTTTCTGAATAATTTCCGTGGGTCTGAACCCTGTGGAGGTTTCCATGCCCTTTGCGAGGCTGAGGATCCCGGTCTGTGGGCGAATCTGGGGGCCATAGGTTTCCAGAAAGCCCCTCAAGGCATTGCAGGGAAGAGCCAGAATCAGGTCCTCAGCCTGAGAGAAGAGGTCGGGGTTTGTGCTCAGGGCCAGATTTTTGGGGAGGGGGACATCAGGCAGATAGTCTTCGTTGAACCCGGAGTCTCTGGTCTTCTGGCAGTGTTCCTCGGAGCGAAACCACAAAGTGCAGTCCCGTCCATTGGAAGCAAGCAGAGCTGCTACGGTCGTGCCCCAGTTCCCGGCACCAACAACTACAATGGAACTCATGATTTCCTCTCACTTTTTTTACCCAGCTTGTTTTCCTCCCCCTTCAGCAGCCGGCTCATATTGGAGCGGTGTCGGTAAACCACAAACAGGGCAATCACGATACTGAAACCCAGGAGCCGGTTCTGTCCGGGCTGGAAATGCCAGATCAGCCCAGGGAGGCTCAGGGCAGCCAGAATGCTGCCCAGAGAAACATAGCGGGTCAAGCCGACTATAAGGGCAAACAGAAGAAGGGAAGCACCCAGGGATTTGGGGGCCAGAGCCAGAAAAACTCCGGCTGAAGTCGCCACACCCTTGCCGCCCTTGAAGCGGACAAAGACGGAAAAACTGTGTCCCAGGATGGCGACAAATCCGGCAGCGAGATGCCAGTCGGGGGATTCAGGCAGGAGATAGCGGGCCAGGAAAACGGCTACGACTCCCTTGGCCATGTCCAGAATCAGGGAAGCAATCCCGGCGGGTTTTCCCATAACCCTTAAAGCATTGGTTGCTCCGAGATTGCGGCTGCCTTCCTGATCCAGGCGGATGCCATAGAAAACTCTTCCAATCCAGTAGCTGGAAGGGATGGAGCCGGCAAGATAGGCCCCGATCAGGGCAAAAACTGTGGCTTCACTCATTGTTCCTTGTCATCTTTTCCTCTGAAAATCAATCTCAGGGGAAGGCCTTCAAAGCCGTAATGCTTGCGCAAGAGGTTTTCCAGATAACGATGATAGGAGAAATGCACGAGTCCTGCACTGTTTACGTGAAACAGAAAGGTGGCCCGCTTATTGGGAACCTGAGTGACGTAGTAGATTTTGAGCTGGCGGCCCTTGTAGCCCGGGGGCTGGTGAAGGGTCATGGCTTCCTTGATCAGATTGTTCAGCTCATGGGTGGAAACCTTGACGTCCAGTTTGTCGATCAGCTCCATGATTTTGTCCTGAAGCTTGGCAACTCTTGAAGAGGTCAGGGCGGAGATGGTGACCAGAGGACACCATTTGAGGAAGTACAGGTCTTCCTCGAACTCGTCCTGGAGCTCCTTCATTCTTTCTTCCTTGTTTTCGACCTCGTCCCACTTGTTGGCCACGGCAATACAGGGTTTGTTCTGTTCCAGAATCATGCCGGCAATGCGCTTGTCCTGCTGGGCAAGAGGGCGAGTGACATCGAAGACAAAAAGAACGATGTCTGCTTCAGCGATCTGTTTCTCAGCGAAGATGACGGAGATTTTGTCTACGTGCTCCTTCAGCTGATTGACACGTCGAATTCCGGCAGTATCCACGAGCTCAAAGGTTTTTCCCTGCATTTCAAAAGGAACTTCGATTGGATCTCTGGTTGTACCGGCCTTGTTGTCGGTCAAAACCCGATCTGTTTTCAAAAAGCAGTTCAGAAGGGTGGATTTCCCTACATTGGGCTGACCGACAATCGCCAGACGAATCGGGCGATCGGCGTGACCTGTTTCTTCTTCTTCGGGGAGCTCTTCTTCAATGGCTGAAAGCAGGGGATCAAGATTGAGACCGTGCAGGGAGGACATCCAGATGGGTTCTCCCATGGCAAGACTGTAGAAGTCCACGGCTTCGGCGGCCTTCTTGTAGTCATCGATTTTATTGACGAAAAGCAGGACTTTACGGCCTGATTTTCTCAGGTATTCGGCAATGCTCTCATCAAGAGAGGTGATACCGGTCTTGCCATCAACAATGAAGAGGATCAGGCTGGCTTCTGAAATGGCAACGTCGGCCTGCATCTGAATCATGCGCTGAATCGGGTCATCATTGGAGATGAGTTCCAGCCCGCCGGTATCAATCACGGTCACACTGCGTTTTCCCAGATCAAGGGTTCCATAAATTCTGTCGCGAGTGGTGCCGGGTTGATCAATCATAATGGCCTGACGGCTTTCCGTCAGACGATTGAACAGTGTAGACTTGCCCACATTGGGCCGTCCAACGATGGCTACGGCTGGTTTTGTCATGATATTGCTCCTCAAAAAGTGGGCGATGATAGCAGAAGTTTCAGGTAGGGAGACAGGAAATTCATGGATGAGACAGTGGACTACGATGTACTGGCCAAAAAACCCTGTGAGGAATCGGCCTCAACCCGCGAGATTCTGGCGGCTGTTCTGGCCCACCTTGATTTTCAGCTCATTGTCGATTGGAACAACCGCTACTCCGAGAAGCATTCCTGTCTGACCGATTTAACTGATCAGGAGTTTACCCGTCTTGCGGGCTTCATAATTCAGTCCACCGGTTTTCGATTGGCATCTTCCTTTCAGAAGATCCTCCCCCGGATTGTCGGAGAGGAACTGAAGCTTGGAATCACGATTCTCATAGGGGATCTGAAAGCTCTTTCCTTTCTCAGGCTCGAAGGCCAGGACCCATTCCGGCTGGCAGGTTTCTGGGGAACCCGCAGAAGGCAGCTTCTGGCCCACCTTGGTATAGCCTCAGGCGACTCTGAATAAGCGGGTGAATTCCTCAATGGAGCCCCGACATTCTTTTTCCAGTCTGTGGCGCATCCAGCTGGCAACGCTTAGCTTGTCCTCCAGAATGAGGTTACAGAATTCATCCAGAAAGGATGTCTCCAGTGAGTTCTGGCGACTGAGTCCGGCGTAGGAGATTTCAAGCATTTCATTGGCGATTTCACGTATGGTGAATTTGCGGAATGGGGTTTCAAGTCCGTCTCGGGCCAGAGTTGACCAGAGCTTGGCGATTTCTTCGGCTTTGATATCCGAGAGCAGAGCCTCAGCGCTTTCTATGGCGATATCGTCATAAAACATGCCTTTCAGCATGGCTACGGGAGCAAAGCGATAAGGGGGCGGACATAAATCCGGTGTTCGGAATTCCATCCACTGCTTGAAGCGAAGTTCGGCAAAGCACTGGCTGACATGAAGATCCAGAAGGTCCAGCCCATCTTCCCTGTCTTCTGCACCCGGAATAGCATCAAAAAAGCTTTTTGCCCCTGATGCCTGATAGCCTTTGGGGGTTTTGACAAACATAGGCGGCATGTCCAGAACCAGATTCAGCCAGTCCTCAATGCCGGCATTTCTATGAAGAAGCCTTTGCATGAAGCCACTGCGTTGGTTGTCTGTATTGAGCCAGATGTGATGACGATAGGATTCGAGGCCGGTATCGCGTCCCCCGGCAACCGGGCTTGCGGCAAACAGCGCCCGGATAAAAGGCAGTGTTCTCAGGGACAGGCGCATTCGCCGGCTGAGGTCCTCCAGACTACGGTAATCCAGGCAGACCTGAACGCTGGCTGTGGTCCGCATCATTTCCCGTCCGTGAGTTCCCTGAAGGGGGAAGTGGTCATTCATGATGTGATAGCGGGGCTTGGGGAGAAGGGGAACCTTCGAAGAATTGTAAAGGGGGTTGGTCGAGAGCGCGTAAAGATGAACTCTTCCTTCTGAGGCCTGCTGGAATTTTTCGATAAAGCTGTCCAGATCGGACTTGAGCTCGCTCAGGGTATTGCGGGGTAGAGAGGAAAGCTCGATCTGGCATCCCGGTTCCAGGGTGATGTTGCCAAAGGAATGACTCATTCCGAAATAGAGGCCATTGAGGATCTCACCTGGACGGGCACCATCCTCTTGGCTCATTTTCTTAAGAAGAGGCGAAATATCGTTCTGAATCGTGACCGGACTGAGATCGTTTCTCAGCGAGATATGTTCCAGTTCAACAGCGATTGTCATTGGGCCTTCAGGTCGGGAAGCCTGAGCAGCTCTTTTAAGCCATAGTTCTTTGGGCATGTTTCCTCCGTCACTGCATCTTACTCGTTTCATAGATTGAATCCTATCTGCATGTGACAGCGATATCGCTTGCGAATCCAAAGTCATTGATAGAGGGCTTAATTGGGCTCCAAAGAAAGTTGTTTCTGGGGATAACAGGATGGAACAGGTCATGAATGGCGGGCTTGAGAAAAAAACAGGAAACCAAAAAAATATGTTTGACATTCCCTTGTCATAGATTTATTATTGCTCTCCTCCACACGG
>CAZDAM010000136.1:0-7220 GCA_964503595.1 uncultured bacterium | reverse complement strand
CAGCGTCAATCAGGATCGCCTGAGTCAGGAGGTCATTGAAAACGCACATCTGGGCAATGACTTCAATACCGATATCATCCGTGATGGTTCCATCCGTGTCGATCATTTTATCGACAATGCCTTAAGCAGCAACCATATTCAGAATGGAGCCATCACCGAAGCCAAACTGGCCAACAATTCCGTGCTTCCCTCCCTGATCGGGGTCAATGCCATCAATTCCTCAATCATTGCTGATTCCAGTCTGGTCGCCGGCAATTTTCAGGACGGCGCTGTCTCGGCTTCCAATGCTTCTGCAGGGAGCCTTGGAGCCGCCAAGTTTGAGCCCCAGAATATTCCTTTTGCCAAGATCAAAGATTCAGATCTGGAATGGTCACAGCTGGGTACAGATTCCCTGACCTCAGCCCATTTTGAGAATGCCCTGATCGGTACCGCCAACATCGGCAACAGCCAGATGCCCCTGAATCAGGTCACTTCAGGAGTTACCGGTTCACATTTCAATAACAGTCTGACAGCCGCAAGCATCAACACTCCGATTGATGGAAACCGCATTGCAGACGGGGCAATCACCACTGCAAAGATTCTGGATCCAATCCAGGATAACCGATTCCAAAGCGGCCTTGGTGCTTCCAAGCTGGCCGATGACACTCTTACCGCCAGCTTCATTTCCGACCTGGACAGCACTGGAATCGCCGAAAGCAAGATTGAAGCAGACAGCATTACCACCGAGCACTTTGTACCCGATTCAATTGATCCCAACCAGAAGTTTGAGCCCGGTCAGCTGGATACCACCAACCTCCCGCCCCTCACCGCAGAAGATCTGGATCGCAACGGCAGACTTCCCATCCCGGCTGCCCAGTCTGCCAAATTCTCCGGTCTGATTCTGGATGATTTTTCTTCTCTGAGTATCCCCAACACAAAAATGGCCAATAATTCCGTTCGGACCACCAATATCAATGATGATCTCATTACCAAAAACCATTTCAATACAGACGATGGCAGCTATACCAAACTATTCAATGATGACGGGGACGATCATGCCGATGCCCTGCACTGGCATACCAGAGAAGCCATTTCCGAAGGCGACTGCCCTTCTGACTTTTCCATTCTGGCCAATTCCCAGATGTGCGTCAAAATAGAAACGTCACAGACTTCAGTCAAAATGGCTTTCAGTACCTGTAGCCAGAACTCTCATATCTGCTCCCTCAGAGAGATTGAAACCGTCTGTAACGAGCATGGCAGTGGCAAATACAGCGGAGCCTTCATCATCAGTGAGCTTCTGAATGATGGAATGCTCAAAGCCGAACAGAAAGGTTCCACCTGCCGCTTTACCGAGAATATTGGCCAAATTGGATTTACTGGCAGTGATGACGCCTTCGTTGCCTGCTGTATCAACAACTAGAGACTGTTCCCATGGAAACTCCAGCCAACTATGCCGGCCTTAGTCTCCTGGTCTATGTTATCGGGATTTTCATGCCCCCCAACTGGGTCAGTGCCATTCTGATCTGCATCGGTGTCAGGCATCCAGTGGCCATTCCCATTTCGGCATTCCTGGCTTTGGGCGCCATGTACAGTATCAGTGGAGGAATTAAGGAACTGACTCTACTGGATTTCAGCCTGCATCTGGCATCTGCCCTGACTTCAGCCACAATTGTGTATCTGCTCTTTCATCCCTGGAGGGAGCGTTTTCGCCGGAAAACACCGGAAAAACAGGATTAGACCAGTCCGAATCCATCATCAGAAAAATTCGTCCTGTGGCAGGTTTAAGCCTGAAGGAATATACGATTGTGAAACTGCTCTAACCCGTAGAACGCTCACCGGCAGCAATCGCATTCACAAGCAGAAGAAGGCGCTCCAGCATCATTCTGGCCTGTTGAGGCTCGGTTTCCTGCCTCCATTCTTCCAGCAGCTGAACCTGCTCGCGATGAAGCCGTTTCAGGGCATCTTCCCGAAGCTTTAACGTATGACTCAGACGAGGGCGACGGCGGGAAAAATCTCCTCCCAGAATACGGTTGAGACCATCCTGGGTCAGCCTGTATTCCTCTTCAATTCTCTGCATGAAACCTTCCCGTAAAGAATCCGGTTTAACCAGACGGGAATAGTCGTGCATGATTGGAAGACTGGCACTGGCAAAGCTGGTATCAATATTCATAAGACCATAGCGTAGAAACGGAGAGCCCTGGACAAGCTTCTGGAGTTCTTCCCAACCCAGTTCCTCTCCAACGGTCTTCAAGGCACTCCCCACTCCATACCAGCCCGGAAGATAAAAACGGGCCTGATTCCAGCTGAATACCCACGGAATTGCCCTCAGGTCTTCAAGCGATCGGACTCCGCTTCTTCTGGAAGCCCTGGAACCGATTCTGGCATTCTCCAAAACATCCAGAGGGGTCGCCTGGGCATAAAAACTGACAAAACCCTCTGACTCCAGAAGCCGACGATACTGGCCACGACTGACTTCCGCCAGTCTGGCAGCTGCCTGCATCATACCCTCCGGCTCCCTGGCCGGATTCCCGTGAGTCACCCAAAGAGCTCCCACAGCCTGAAGTTCCAGATGAAATGTGGCGTTCATCGGATTCGCGTATTTCTGGGCAATGGTTTCCCCCTGCTCCGTCATCCTTAAATCCCCCCCCAGAGTTCCGGCCGGCAAGGCCTCCAGGAAGCGATCTGTCGGCCCTGCTCCACGTGAGACGGTTCCGCCCCTGCCGTGAAAGAAACGGGCCTGAATGCCGGATTTATCCAGCAATTCATGAATCCGGGACTGGGATTGCCAGAGATTCCACTGGCTGGCCAGAATCCCTCCATCCTTGGCCGAATCACTGTAACCAATCATGATCTGCATGCGGGGCCGTGACCAGTTCTTCTGACCGGCTTCAAAATCCAGAAGACGCCCGGCGACTGCTTCACCAAGCCATTCCTCAAGAACCTGAGGAGCTCTCTTCAAATCTTCCACAGTTTCAAACAGGGGAACGATCGGCAGGAGCGGTATCCAGCCTTCCTTATGCGACCCCAAAAGACCGGCTTCCCGCTGCAAAAGCGCGGCAATTTTCAGATCCCGGCTTTTCTGGGTCATACTGATAATCATGGAACCCTGACCATCACCCTGCCAGATACGATGATGATCCAAAAAGACTTTCAAAGGCTCAAGGACCAGACGGGCCTCAGGCTCTACAGCCCAGTTCAGCGGTAGAAACGGACGGGGCTGCCTGATTTCCCGATTCAGAAAATCATCCTGCTCGGCCTCACTTAAATCCCACCAGTCCTCAATCAGATTTGCCGATTTGAGAATGCTGGCCAGGGCCTTTTCATGAGTCTGGGAATTCTGGCGGATATCAAGACTTGCTCCATGAAATCCAAACACCTCAGCCCGCCGAATCAGGGGCAGCAGACTGTGGCGCACCAGTCGTTTGTGCCCAGCCTGCACCATGACTTCCGCAAGATCCACCAGATCGGATCGCAGTTGGGCCGGATTCCGGTAAACTCCTGACGTACCGGCTCCAGGCAGACGCCTTAAGATCTTTTCACATTCCAGAACCAGTGGTTCATCAAAAAGCCCGGCTGATGCAGGTTCATACCCCAAAGCACTTAATTCTGAAAGAAGCTTCTCCATCCTGCCTTCAGGATAGGAAATCAGACGGGAAGAAAGACTCAAAGAGCTCTGAATTTTCTGAAGATGTTCCTCAAAACCCCTCAGGGCTGCCCTGTTCATACGCAAAAAAGCTTCCTGAGTCACCTCTGCCGTGACATCCACATGACCATCCCGATCACCTCCGACCCAGGAACCGAATCTAAGGCGTGGGAGACGCTCCCAGTCCGGGAGATCCCGGTTGATTTCCAGGCGATCCATAACATCCAGAAGGCGCTCGTCCATCCATTGCAGGGTACGGGGGAAAGCCTGGGACAGATAGTAAAGAATCTGCTCCAGTTCACTGGCCACCCTGGGCCTGTCCATGGCAACATCTGCTGTCAGCCAGAGTTTTTCCAGAACCTCCACGACGCGCTCCTGAAGCATTTTCAGCTCCCGATCCGAATACATGGAATTTTCTCTTTCCACCAGAAGCTGATAAAGCTCGCGGGTATGGGCCAGCACGACATCCCGACGCGCCTCTGTCGGGTGAGCCGTCAAGACCGGCTCAAGCTCAATATCGCGCATATGCCTGAGCCATCCCCGATCTTCAGACTGCCTGACCCGGCCTTCCAAAAGACCTTTTTCCGCAACATCCGCATCTTCCATGTGACGGCGAATCTGGTTGGAAGCGTTTTCTTCCGCCATGTTCAGAAGCTGGAAATAAAGCGAAAATGCCCGGATATGACGGGCATCCAGACGACGGGTCTGGTCCTGACCTGCAGGCAGAGCCCTGATGACATCCCCGGAGCCGGTTTCTTCAAGAACCGTCTGAAGGGCCTCCATCAGCCAGGTGTGTCCCTGGGCAATACGGTGAAAAAGATCGGAGAGTTCGGGTCCTTTGGCTTTCGGCGTCATAGCCGTATGATACGCTCCCTGAGCCCATAGTTGCCAGCCAGTGCCTGTTCGGAATAAAAAGCCCGGTTACGATCCTCACGATTTCTTCTCCAACGGGAAGCCACCTGAGAGGAGATAATCCGGCCCCAGGCCTGTCTTCTCTCCTGAGCCGAGGAATGCTGACCGGGACGCACTCCAGCCCGAAGCGCCTGAACCTTTGTCGAGGTTCTTCCGGTCTGAACGGCAATATCAAAAAACATCGCCCAGTCCAGTTCGGTGATATTTTCAAATCCTCTCAGATAGGCTTCATACTGACCAAGCTTACTCTGAACCGACTCGTTTGAAACCTCATCATAGGCATCCCGAACCCCCTGAAGCGCTGCAAGCCTGGCAAAACTCTGGGCAAAGGCGCTACGGGCATTGCGGCCCGCATCAAACACATTTCGCTTGATCTGGGACATGGCATCCCGGGTACTCATGTGAACTACAGACTGAAGCAGACGAAACTGGCTCTGTCCCACAGCCTGGGAAATTCCCGCCGCATCTCTTTCCATGGCCTTACGCAAAATGGACTGGATTTCCCCGCTGGCAAGAGTCATACCGGTTGGCCCCCAGGTAATCCCGGCTCCATCCTGAGTCCCCGAACCACCACTCCAGTTGAATTCAATCTCGTGATAATCGGTACCCTCAAACAGGTAAGTCAGATGAAAGGCCCGACGGCGATAGTCGGGAATCGGCACATCCGGAATCAGGGCCCGCATCATCCGGGCATTGATACAGCCACTGACCGGCACCTGATTGCGCTCCTGCCAGGACCGGATAGCATCTTCCGTTCCTCTGCCAAAAACACCATCGGACTCCACCTGAAGCTCCGCCTGAATCCTCCCGATCGGGCCTGTTACAGGAGTCATCAGATGAGGCTTTTCCGTGCTGCCAAAAGGCCAGGGAGAACGCAGGCGACAGTAAATCGGAGCATCCAGATCCTCCCCGGTGGGAGGAGTGGATCCGGAAGCTCTGGGTGTCTGATCCTGAGAAAACTCATCAAAAGCTCCGCTCAGTTCCCCTTCAGGCTCCGTTTCCCCACTCAGAACAGGATTTGTGCGCGTTTCAGCCAAAACATCTCCGTCTCTCTCAGAAACCTCCGGAGATGGAGATGGAAGATCTTCTTCAAAGGGTTCATCTACAGGGCCACTGGGTCCGGAATCTCCCAGATCCATATCTTCCGCCGGGTCTGTGGCAAAAAGCACCCGGGTTTCTGAGGTACTCTCCTCCATCGGAGGAGTCTGGTTAGAGTCGGCACTATCGCATCCTGAGAGGAAAAGGAGAGCCACACCGGTTATGACAAATCTAATCAATAATTGCTTCACTTTGTAAGCCTTTTCCCCTTCAGCACCGATATAGAGAATCGGAGGGATTGCCTATACAGGAAACGGAAGCCGCCATGAAGAAATGCAAAAAATGCCAACAAACCAATGAAGCAACTGCCCGTTTCTGCTGGCAGTGCGGCTCCCGTCTTAGTACATCACTGCCTGCACTGAACATACCCCTGCCCCGCCCTCAGCTGCAACCGCTTCGCCACAAAAATGTCGTGGACGCCAGTCAGATTGCCCATCCAGATCAGGATCCCAAATCCATTCCCGTCCCCCAGAACCAGGGTCAGCGCTTAAGTCCCAGGCTCAATACCGAACTCAGGCGCAATCTGGAAGCTCTGAAAAAGGAACCAAGACAGGTAGAATCACCCAAGCCTGAAGCTGCTGAACAGACCAAAGTCTCCATCCAGTCTGTTAGAGATGCGATCCAGAAAATTCAGCCCCCCGCCGTCAACCGGGAAAATCAAACCGTTCGCCCTGCCCGCCCAGGCCTGCTAAGTCAAGGCGAAAGAGCTGTCCTGAAGCGCATCATCCGCAAGCGCGAAACAGAAGTCTCCCAGACACCGGCAGTTGGAGGCTTTGCCCTGAAACGGGTGGAAAAAGCCGAAGAGCACCGGGAAGCCGTTTTAGCTGATAGACTCAAAGGGCAACAGCTTGAAGAAGATTTGGCTTTTCTGGATGAAATGTTTGCCAAGCCTCATGCCCGCAACCAGAAAATCCCCGTTCATCAAGAAACAGGCCCCAAGCCTCCCCGGGAAATCCCGACTGCTGCCAAAACCGAGGAAACTGTCGAAGAATTAAGCTACGAAGAACGCAGAGCCTTCACAACAGAAGGCTGGTTGAACACAGTCAAAAACCAGAAACAGGTGCGCCCTTCAGAACTCATGGCCTACTCAGCCAGCCAGCAGGGCAGCGAATTCATGCCCCCTCTTTTGACTGTGGCAACCTTCCTCTACTTCTGCTACGTGCTTTACGTTTAAGTTTTCAAAACTCAGGGTGAAACCCGGAAAACATTTGCCATGTTTCAGAATCCGGGTTGGATAGAAACCTTTTTTGTGCTACGGAAAGCTTCCGCTATATCTCTGTGCACAAGTATTGAATTAGAGCCACCTGCAAAACCATGCAGCCAGATCAATTCCTTTCGTTTTGCCGTCTGGAATCTGTCACAGGACAGGTTGAAAGCCTGCGGGTTGTCGCTGGTCCGGGAGTCTGTCACAGGACGGCCGAAAGCGCTGAGAATGTGTCTGTCAGAGGACGGGCCGAAAATCCCGGAATACGTCTGTCACGGGACAGATGGAAAAGTTCAGGGCGAAAAAAATCTGACACCAGGTTTTTCTTGTGGAACATCCTTGACAGCTTTTTTCAGGGAAATTTTTTCCTTTCGCTGGATTCAT
>CAZDAM010000135.1:0-7243 GCA_964503595.1 uncultured bacterium | reverse complement strand
ATGCACGGAATCGATGGGGGCGGCTGGATAAGCTGAAACGGTGAAGCCTGCCGCCTACCCTGCTTGTACACAAGCCTTGTTGCTTGAAGAAGAAGTTCTGAGGAAGGCCGCCATGATCTGAAAAACCCCCTCCCATACCAGAGCACAGGAAGGGGGCTGAAAGTTTCTGCAAGGATTACAGATTGATGTTCAGAGGAATCTGGAGGACACCTTCAGGGGTTTCAAACGAAACCATCAGGATTTCCTCTTCGGACAGATTCTTTTTCATGCCTTCAATGACAATCGTGGAGACACGGGCATCAATGGAGGCATCAGGGTAGCTCAGCTCGATATTGTCCGAGCAGAGGAAGCGGGCTTCAACCTCTCCAAAGGATCCCAGAGACTCAATCTCTACCGTTGCCCGGAATACCCTTCCCTGCCACTGAATTTCCTTCAGGTGACCGGTCACGACCGGGACAATATCCAGAATCTGGGAGCGGGAGCGGATGGACTGAAGCAGGCGGGCCTCATTGGCCATGACTTCTCTGGCTTTGATACGGGCAGCATCAAAATTGCCATTGAGAATTTCTGCATCAAGTTCAGAGCGTTTCAGCTCGGCCTGAATCATTTCGACGACGCCATCCCGTGCTTCCAGTCCCTGATTTCCCAGAAGGGCGAGCTCTTCGGCTTTGAGGGCCTTGCTGTACTCGGCTTCTTTTGCAGCCAGTTCACGGATGATGACAATGTTCTGGGTGTTCAGAACATTTTCGACGATCTGGATATATTCCAGATTGGCCTTTTCCAGACGTTTGCGGGACTCGGTCATGTCAATCGAGGTGCGTTTGAGTCCGGCAAAAGAGTCTTTGACCAGGGCCGGATTCTGGGCGGTGTTGCCTCCAAATGGCTTGAAGGCCTCATCAACCATGCCGGGGACCTGTTCAGGGATTCCGTAGAGGGTACTGGAGCTCTCCCAGATGCTATGCACCAGAAGTCCGGTACCAGTGACAGTACTGACAATGCCAACCACTTTGCTGATTACGGTGGGATCCAGAAGGCTGGTCATTCCGGTAAGCTGGGTGATGTACCTGGCGATCTGGGCGTATTCCCTTTCCTTGACGGAGCGGGCGTGAACCGTGCCAACGGCTTCCAGAACCGGTTCCATCTTCTGGCGGATTGCGTCTTCAGCATCATGGGTAGTCCCACTGACCTGAAGGGAGGCGGCTTTTTGAGCGGTGTAATCCACATTGGGATTGCCCTTGGCCACGATTCCGATTCCAGGGACGGACATCAGGGCATATTTGCCCAGAGTCTTGGCAACAAAGGGTTTCATCCATTTGCGATCGCTTTCCAGTTCCAGCTTGAAGACCTTGGCCCAGACAACCTGAATCACGGAAGATGCAATCGGTACGATGGTGTTGTAGGGGCTTGGCAGCTTAGCGCTGACCAGGGCCACCACGCGGGAAAGAATCTGCACGATTTTGGCATGGATTCTTTTCTTGAGACCATCAGCAAGCTCGCCGACCAGTCCACCTTTGGCGATCACAGGATTTAAAAGGCGGCTGATCGCGGTTTTGGACTGAAGAAAGAAGCTTGTCAGATCCAGAAGGGAAAGAGAAGCATCCTCAGCCATGGTCAGTCCCTCATCATAGGTACTGACAATTACGGATTCAGCCAGTGCCAGACGACGCAGTGGCTCGAAATGCTGTTCGTTTCCGTTCTGCTCCCAGTCAGACAGAAGGGCTTTTAAGCCATCGGTCTTGTAGTCCACAATGGCAAAACCATCGGGAAGGGGCAGATGGGGGAAGCCCTGAGCGATTTCCAGCAGTTTGTACATGGAAAGAATCTGACCTTCGATGAATTTCGGATCGATTTTCAGGTGGGAAAGGGCATGCTCTCCTTCACGGGCTTTCTTGATCAGAAATTCCAGATTGTCATGGGAGGTGTCGGAATCGTCCGCTTTTCTGGATGGGTTCAGGGGAACGGACTGAAGGGCCTTCAAAGCCGAAGCGGCGCCCTGCATTCCTGCCTTTTGATCCATCAGTTCAAACTGGAAGCGGCGCATGAAGGTGCGCATTCTTAAGCCATGAAAGCGCTGGGAATCTTCATCCAGGTTCTTCCACTCCCGGCTGAACTGTTCCATGAGCTCCGGTTCCTGAAGCAGACGGGTTAGGAAATCGTCTTCATTGAGCATCCATTCGGCCAGTACGCCCCGTGGCATATTGTTGGTGTCATGGATGGTGAGACTGTATTCCAGTTCTCCTCCGAGGGTGCTCACCGGAATCAGGGTGAAGGACTCAAGGTTTGCGAGATCCACTGTGATGGTTGCGTCATTTTTCTTGTCAAGAACGACATCTTCCAGGCTTTTGCTGCCATCGGACATGGTTTTGAAGAGTTTCAGGGCAAACTTGCGTTCCTTGCCAAAGAAGCCTTTGTGCTCCCCATTGAACTGAAGTGTCAGGCTCTCCGCAGGGCGGGATTTTGTCTGAAAGGAGTAGACCGGAATCTGACCTCTGGTTTCACTGAATTCGGAAATGGCTTCGAAATTGACCCTGGTTACCTGAACCCCGCCACGTACAAAGGGGCCGACTTCGATGAAATGTCTGCCTTCCGCTGTTTGGGTAGGGGTGATGATTTCCTGTCCGTCCACCTGACTTCCGGCAGGATGCCAGACTTCGGGAGGCAGGGTTCCATCATTCAGATTCCAGCGGATCTGGCCGGGATGATCGGAATAAATCCGGATTTTATCGACCAGGGTCGCATTGACAGGTTCGGAAACCACTTTCCTGGCAAAATACAGGAAGTCAGCAGCATTCTCATTGACGCTTTCTTCGATGATCTGACCGGCAGACTGGCGGAAATCATTGACATAGGAAGGCTGAACCTTCATGGGGAGGCTTAAGTCATAACCATAGCGGCCATCCAGGAGGCTTTCATCATTGACATAGTTGGCAATCAGAAAGTCCATCATGATTTCGCTCAGTGGTTTTTCCACTCCGGCATTCTTCAGAGCTTTCTCAATGGTTGGCAGGCCATTGTCAGGATTCTGGACAATCTCCCTGAAAACCGGAGCTGCCTGCTCTTTGCCACCTAAAACCTTGGTGGCCAGGTAGTACATGAACAGGTAGACATTGCCGTAATCATCAATCCCGTTGTTGAACTCGTTAATCTGGGTGTCCGGTTTCTGGATGAAAGAGAGAATCTGGGGAGCGTGGCCGAAATCATTGGCCCAGAAGCTGATCTGGGACATGGCCTCATTCAGGAAGAGTTCTTCTTTCTTGTCATAGTTGTAATGGATCATGTGCTGGAATTCATGGGCGAGAATTCCGAGGTAATCCCGGCGGGTCGGATCCGCAGGATTGATGTCCATGTAAAAGATTTCCCGCTCATTGGAAAACTGCCACATGCTGGTGGGGTACTGATCCATGGGGGAGAAATAACCGGCAACATAACCCTTGCCGGGTTCCCATCCATCCTGGATATCCAGGAAAAGCAGGGTGATACGCTCATCAAAATCAACGCCGGGATTGTTTTCGGAGCCGAAAAACTTGTGATTGGTGGCATAGATTTCATCATCAAACTTGCGTGCCAGTTCTTCGATGGTTTCCTGGCTGACACGGCCCTCTTCATCCACTTCAAGGTAGATATAGCAGTGCTTGCCGACATGTCTTAAGGTCGCTTCGACCTGAACGGGAGAGTTGACGGCCACGTTCATGGCCCAGAACGTCTGGCGCTCCCCGATCTCAACTGCTTTTTTCGAACGGATGAGAGGTTGGGACTCAGGGTAGCCGTGCTTGGCTACGAGTTTCTCATACTGTTCTTCCAGCCATGGAATTTCCATGGTGAATCCGCCCTCACGGGTGAAGAAAGGACTGTCTATTCCATGGGCCTGGACTGGTTTGGTCCCCAGAACAGCCATGGCACCGATTGCCATCAACCATTTTCTCATCGAAGTACTCCCTTATGACTCAATGCGATCGAAAATTATAATTCTGAAAATGCAACTGACTAGCCCCTTCAGGAAATTTTTGTCCGAACCTCTTCCCAGGCCAGGGTGGCCTGCTGGAAACCCAGACGGGCATTTTCCCAGCACTCTCTGGATTCTTCGTGGTATCCGTCTACCAGAGAAGACCAGGCCCGGTTGGTGTGGCGCTCTGCGGTGGAGAAGGGCTCAAAGTAGGCTGCGAAAGGCTCTATTCCGTGATCCCTCATGTAGCGGAAACGCTCGGCGGACATTCTCAGGCACAGATTCTGGACTTCCTCAATGGTGATGAGATCCATTTCCCTGCTCTCAAAGCAGGAATTGATATGGGACAGATAATAATCCGGATCATGCTCCTTTTTCTGGGGCTGGGATACAGAAACCGGAGAAGCCTTTTTTCTTGGAGGGTGACTGATCTGCCAGGCCAGAAATGCGCAGACTGCTGAAGCTGGAATGAAGAGAAACAGATTGGGGGCGCTTGCGCCTTCGATGACCTGAAGCCCGGAAACGGCAGCGATGACAAAGGAAATGCTGAAGAAAAGCCATTCCGTACTCATGATCTTTTTGATGACAAGGGCAATGAGGATCAGTATGACAGCGATGAAGAAGAGGTATCCCAGTCCTTCCTTGATCTGAAGCTGGGTTTCCATGGACTGACCACGAAACATTTCCACCACGGCATGCCCAAGGCCAATCAGGGCTTCACCAACAATCAGTCCGGCAGCAAAAGGAGTCAGGTTGTCTTCACACCAGTCAGCTCCCTTGATTTTTCCGATGATGGAAGATCCCACACAGCCAATGCCATAGCCAAGAGTAATGGAGAAGGGCAGATACATGGAAAGACCGATTAAGACACCAAGGCCTCCACCGGGAAGAAGGCTCAGAATTCCTCCAAGGACTCCGCCCGCCGCATAGATCTTGGTGGGGGCATCCCCGTTGACGACTCCATCAATCATGGATTGCAGGGCCATGGCCTGAGGGGCAATCAGATCGGTGCCTGGTCCAAATCCGGGAGAGCCGGATCCGTATTTCCACAGAAGGACGACAGTGCCAACGGCCACTGAGGGACCAATCCAGGCAACGCAGAGCTGGACAATCTGCTGTTTGATGGGGCGCGAGCCAACCAGAAATCCGGTTTTTAGATCCTGCATCATGTCGGCACACTGTCCGGTGGCAACACAGACGGTGACTCCGATTAGGACGGTGATCAGGATATGGTTTCCGGAGAGGAACAGTACCATGGTCACGGCAATCAGGGAGAGGCCGGAGAGGGGGCTTGTGTCGGTTGTCCCGGTACACTGGGCCACAATCAGTCCGGCGAGCAGGATATAGACAAGGGATGCCGAGGCAATCCCCACGGCATGAAGCACTGAAATGTCCTCTTCAATAAAGAGGCAGGTCCCAAGAAGGAAGAAAAAAGCGGCGGCCAGGGCAAACCAGATGGTTTTGATCGGCATTTCCTCGGATGTGCCGCCTTCTTTCACGGTTTTGGCGGCTTCGGCCAGAGATTTGAAGACGGATTTCAGAACCGGCAGGGCGATCACGGCTCCCATGAGGGCTCCGCCAATCAGCATACCAATCCCCATGGGACGGAGCATGCCTCCGTAGACAGCATTTTTCATGTGGGTTGCAGCTTCCGCAACGGCAAGTCCATCCGGGGGGGTGACCCAGCCCATCTGGACAACCAGGGGAGCCAGAATCCAGTAGGCGATGATACCACCCATGGCAAAACCGATGCCCCCGGCACCAGCCAGAAGGCCGGCTCCAAGATTCATCAGGCTCAGGTAGATAGCGGTCTGGGTATATTCGGGAAGTCCCATGATATCGCCAATGGGCAGATCCTCGGGAAGGACTCCGGTAATCACAAGGATTGCAAAGAGGGCGGAAATGAGGGTTCCGGCAACCGTGAGAAGGGCTTTTTTCGCCCCGGCTCCCGGAGATTTGAGGATGACGGAAACGGCGGTTCCGGAGGGGAAACGCAGGCGCTCAAAATCCACCATCTGCTTTCTTAAGGGAATGATGACGGCGACTCCGATGAAGGAGCCTGCGGTGGCAGCGAGGGTGATGAGTCCCAGGGTTCTCAGATCCGAATTGAGATCCTGCCCCAGTTTTCCCATCAGATAGAGAGCTGGCAGGGTAAAGATGATTCCGGAGCCGGCGACATTGATTCCAGAAGCAATGGTCTGGTTGATATTGTTTTCCGGAATGGTCCCTTTTCCGAAGATGCCTTTTAAAACGGCAAAACCCATGATGGCGGCAATCGTGGACCCGCCGATGCCAAATCCGAGTTTCAGGCCGGCATAAACGAAGGCCGCAGTCATGACGATTCCCTGCAGAATCCCGAGTCCCACCCCAAGGGCAGTGATTTCCCGATACTGATTTTTCTGGTTGTGCTGCATGGGGTTCCTTTCCGAAGCGAATGCAAAGACCAGATATCTTAGGGAACCGGGGGCTTTGGCTCAAGGATCCGGGGCGTCTAATTTTCAGGATTGACAGATCGAACAAATTTTACGGAGTTCGCGGCTGGAACGTTTGTCTTTGTTGTCACTTGATATTTTTTGTCAAGATTTGAAACATTTTTTTCTTGCAACTCCGATGCAATCCTGTAAAACTGAACTTCGACAGCTTGACCTGCCTGCGGGCAAAATCTGAAACCGGAGCGGGTGAGTCAGGATGTCGGACCAAAACGGTTGTCCGAATCTGGAAGGAAACACGGCCACTTCCGGAAAGTGATTTCCAGTTTGGTACTTAATTAAAGTAAAGTCCGTCAATCCGGTTCTGGAGGAATTCACATGAAAAAATTTGCAGTAGCTGGCCTTCTGAGCGCAGCATTTACTGGATCTGTAATGGCTGCTCCTTTCGCGGATCTGGCTCCTAATCACTGGGCTTACAAGCAGATTTCCGCCCTAAGAGATGCCGGAATCATCAAGGGATACCCAAACAACACCCTGAAAGGCAACGAAAACATCAGCCGCTATGAAGCAGCTCAGATGGTTTACAACGCTCTTCAGTATGTGAACCGCATGAAATCCGGTGGTGCCAGTGTTGATCCTCAACTGATGGATACCATCAATGCCCTCATCATGGAACTGACTGACGAAATGCAAATCGCTGAAGTTCGCATCGAGGAAAACTCCAACGCCATCAACGCTCTGCGCAAGCATGTTGAAAGCCATCATGGCCGTGGTGTAGACGTTCCTATGGGCAATGGCCGCATCAAACTGATGGGTCAGGCTATGTTCTCCCTGGTTTCCGGTGGAGACAACAGCGCTTACAGCAGCCGGG
>CAZDAM010000134.1:0-7277 GCA_964503595.1 uncultured bacterium | reverse complement strand
GACAGATTCCAGACGGCAAAACGAAAGGAATCGATCTGGCTGTGTAATTGTGTAAAGTGCTCTAGTCAGACAGGACTATATTTCATGACTTTTTGCTGTTTTTCCTGAATTAGAGCATTGATTTTTGATCTATTTAAAATAATTAAGTATTTTTAGTGATATTACGACGCCAGTTCGATGCAGGCAGGTCAAAACAAATTCATACAAAAATATGCAGATACAAACAAATTATGTTAAATTTGAGCCGTCCTTTTGCCGAAGACAAAGGCAGCTCCATGAAAAAGGGGGAACTATGATTGGTTCGCTGACTGACAACAGCTATCTGACGATGCTGAAAAAAAGTGCAGATCATTCCACCTTCCGTCATAACCTGCTTGTCAACAATCTGTCCAATGTCAATACGCCCGGGTACAAGCGTCGCGACACAACAGATTTCGGAAAAGCACTGACGGAGGCTCTGGATAAGGATTCATTCAGGGCTAAAGTGGGTGATGCACGTCATATCGATTTCGGAAGAAGCGAACTACACGCGCTGAATCCGGAAATGGTGGTTCAGGAAGAAACTCGTTTCAGAAATGACGGTTCCAGTGTGGATCTGGATTTGGAAATGGCGGAAATGTCCAAGAACGGGATGCGCTATCAGATGCTGATGCGTCGCATGAAGGGGTATTTTTCAAGCTATAACGAACTTCTGGGTCGTGAGTAAGTGCCGGGGTAAAAGGAGAGTTGTATGTTTCGTTCACTGAATATCAGTGCATCAGGTTTGACGGCAGAACGGCTGAGAATGGATATCATTTCCAGCAATATTGCCAACGTGAATACGACCAGAACGGAGAGCGGAGGCCCTTACAAGCGCCAGATGCCTGTCTTTCAGGCGATTTTTGAGAAAGAGCAGGAAGATCTGGATGCGGTAGCTAATGGTGAGAGATTCAACGGTCGCGGTGTGAGGGTTACGGAAATTGCAGAAGATTCTGCGCCGTTCAAGATGGTGTATGACCCGAATCATCCTCATGCGGACGGTAAGGGCTATGTCTATATGCCCAATGTCAATATCGTAAAAGAGATGACAGACATGATTACAGCATCCAGAGCCTATGAGGCGAATGTAACGGCCCTGAATACCTCAAAACAGTTTTTCACTTCTGCCCTGCAGATTGGCCAGGCCTGAGCCGGAATTTAAGGAATAGAACATGCATCTGGATTTTCTGAAGATGAATGAAACTATGGTCAGGGCCAGTGAATACGCGTTAAATCCTCGCCAAAAGGAATTGGGCAAGAACGTGCAGGAGCTGTCCCGGACTTTTTCTGAGTATCTTAAAGACACTATCCACGGAGTTAATGACTTGCAGATGGAGACGAGAAGCCTCACCCAGGATTTCATGGCGGGCAAGCTGGAAAATGCCCACGATCTCATGATCGCTTCAGAAAAGGCCGGACTGGCCATGAAGACCATGAATACCTTGAGGCGCAAGGTGCTGGACGCATATCGTGAAGTCAGCCAGACACGTCTTTGATCGGCACTTTTAGGTGCGTGTGTGAATGAATTTCTGACCAACCTGAGATCAGCCTGGGACAAGTTTTCCCGTAACCAGAAAATTGGCGTCGGTGTGGCGTTTTTTCTGGTACTGTTAAGCATTGGAGGCCTTGCTTCCTTTTATGCCCGCGAGGACTATATCCCCTTGTTTGATTACATTCGGGATCGCCGGGAAGCTTTGGCAGTGGAGGCCCGCTTGAGAGAGCTGGGTATTCCGAGCATGACAACCGAAAATGGGCATGTCATCATGGTTCCGGCGACGATGAAGGAAAGTGCGCATCTTGGTTTGGCAGAAGCAAATGCCTTGCCGAATGCAGTTCCATCCTATTCCGAAATCCTGGATCAGAATCAGTCTTTCGGCTTGACGGAAAAGGAGCTTGATGTCCGGATCAACCGGGCCAAGGAAGGGCATCTGGCCAAGACCATCATGCTCTTTCGCAATATCGTTCATGCTCAGGTGCATGTCGATGCGGCCAAAGACTCTGTCTTCATTGAGGATCAGAAGGAAACCAGGGTTTCCGTTCTTCTGACTCCTAATGATCCCCTGACCCGGATTTCTCAAGATCAGGTCAAGACGATTGTCAATCTGGTGGCCAATTCGATTTCCGGTCTGAAAAAAGAAAATATCTTCATTACAGATGACAAAGGTACGGACCTTCTGGGTCTCATTCGCGAGAAAGACCAGAAGATGGACCATCTTCAGCTCACTGTGAAAAAAGAGAATGAGCTGAAAAAGAAGGCTGCTTCAGCCCTCTCCGAAATTTACGGTGAGGATAATATCAATGTGGCCCTGACGCTTGAGCTTGATTTTGACAGGATTGAGGAAGAAGCCAAGGAGCTTGCCCCTCCTGTGGATGGAGAGGAACAGGGGGTTAGGATTTCCGAGGAAATCCGTGAAACGGAATCGGAAACCATCGATCCCAAGGCGGTTCCCGGAACCCAGACGAATATACCTGGTTACCAGGGTCCAGAGAATACCCGCCAGAAATCGAAATCCCGTGAGCAGAGAACCAATTATGCGTACCAGTCGCGGACACGATCGATTGAAAGGGCCGTAGGTCTGATCAAGCGCCTCACGGTTTCGGTGGTCATCAACAAGGATGTTCTGCCGGAAGAGGTGCTTACGGATGACGCCCGTCAGGGTATTATTGATATGGTGGCTTCGGCCACAGGGCTTGATACCGTCAACCGTAATGACAGGATTTCTGTGGTGGCCTTTACCTTCAAGCGGCTTCAGTATGAAAGAGCCCAGAAGCATGAAGTCAATGCGCGGAAGTTTCAGTCCAGTCTTTTTGCCACCGGGGTCGCCTGTGCTCTTCTTTCCGCCGTGGTTTTCTTGATTCGTTATCAGATGATTGAGCAGAAACGCCGCAAGGAAGAAATGCTCAGAAAAGCCCAGGAAGCGATTCAGGAGCAGAATCAGGAGCGTGAAGACATCATGACTCTGGAGCAAAGAGAGAAGAATGAGAGAGAGCGTTTCCTGCTTGAAGTGGCTCGTGAGGATCCCGAGCAGCTGGTGCGCATTATCCGTTCCATGATGTTTGATGAAACCTATTATTGATTCTCATGCAGTCTGATTTGATTGATGCAATCCGTTCCATTCGGGATGAGTGGAACATTGATGAGAATATTCGCAAGGCTTCGGACGATCTTCGGGAGAGGGAGCTTAAAAGGGTACAGGCTGAAATTGAAGAGGCCAGCCTTGAGGCTCGGCGCATTCTGGAGGAAGCCCGGAGGCAGGCGGATAATCTGATTTCCGAAGGGCAGGCCCGGGCTCAGAATCTGAAGCAGGAAAAGGAAAAGGAGCTTAAAGCCCAGCGCCAGGAATTTGAGGCTTTGATGGCCCGCCGGGAAGAGGAAATCGCCGGTTTGAAGAAGCGGGCTGAAGAGCAGGTGGCTTCCGGTCGGGAAGAAGGTCATCGCCAGGGCTACGACGAAGGCTATCAGGAAGGCATGGAGAAATTCCGACAGATGGCGGAAGAACTGGGCAGTGTCCTTTGCGTGGCCAAGCAGAAGGTGGATGATACTCTTCTGGAGCAGGTCCCGGGATTCCAGAGTTTTGTCATGGCCTATATCCAGAAGCTGGTTGGAGTCCTGGCTGAGCATACCGCGGACTGTGTCCTCAACAATGTTTCCAGAGCAGCAAAAGAGCTTTCCCGTGCGGCCAGAGTCAAGGTTGTTGTTTCCGAACAGGATTATGACGCTTTGATGATCATGGAGGATGAGTTGAGAAAATCCTTTCCTCCGACCGCAAGGATTGAACTGATCCGGGATGCTGGAATGCAGCCTGGAGGATGTCTTCTGGAATCTGAACTGGGGTCTGTGGATGCCACGATTGAAGGGCAGATGGAACTTTTGCATCAGGAGTTGATGCATGAGTGATTTGCTGCCGTGGTCAGACTGGGTAGCCAGAATGCAGAATCTCACCCTGATTCGGGGGGCAGGCCGCGTCAAGCGCATCAAAGGTCTGATGATTGAGGCGATTGGCCCGGAAGTGGCTCTTGGGCAGGTCTGTATGATTCAGGGGCGTAATTCTTCTCCTCTTTTGGCTGAAGTGGTCGGCTTCTGCGATGAAAATGTCGAACTCATGCCATACGGAAGTATGGCCGGTGTGTCCCCTGGGGCCCGGGTGGTTTCTCTGGGAAGAGGACTGATGGCCAAAGCCGGTGATGGAGTTCTGGGTCGGGTCATGGATCCTTTGGGTAATCCTCTTGATGGGAAGGGCCCGATTGAAGTCACCGAACTTCGAGATATTGACTGCGATCCCCCCGAACCGATCTCCCGTCCCCGGATTGATACGGTCATGCCCTTGGGGATTCGGGCGATTGATGGCCTGATTACCTGTGGCAGTGGCCAGAGGGTAGGAGTTTTTGCGGGCTCCGGCGTTGGAAAATCGACTCTGATGGGCATGATTGCCCGAAATACCGAAGCTGATGTGAATGTGATTGCCCTGATTGGGGAGAGGGGTCGCGAGGTTCGTGACTTCATTGAAACTTCTCTTGGGTCTGAGGGGCTGAAGCGCTCTGTGGTGATTGTGGCAACTTCTTCAGAGCCAGCGGTAGTCCGTCTTAAAGGGGCTTTCGTGGCAACTGCAATTGCAGAATATTTTCGGGATCGGGGCCAGAATGTCATGCTGATGATGGATTCCGTGACCCGTTTTGCCCTGGCTCAGAGGGAAATCGGCCTTGCCGTGGGGGAGCCTCCAACGACAAGAGGTTACACTCCTTCGGTTTTTGCCTTGATGCCACGGCTGTTTGAGAGAGCGGGTCGCACCCCGGAAGGCTCAATCACCGGTTTTTATACCGTGCTGGTTGAGGGAGGGGATATGGATGAACCGGTGGCAGATGCGGTACGGGGACTTCTGGATGGACATATTGTATTAAGCCGTGAGCTGGCTCAGCAGAATCACTTTCCTGCAATTGATGTCCTTCAGTCGGTTTCCCGTCTGATTCATGAAGTGACGGATGAAAGTCACCAGCAGCATCAGGCCCATATGAGGGAGCTGATGGCAACGTATCGTCAGGCCAGGGATCTGATTGATATCGGAGCCTACCAGAATGGCAGCAATCCCAAAATTGATCGGGCCTTGGGAAAGCAGGAATTAATTCATGCTTTTTTGCGCCAGAATACAGGAGAAAAGGTTCCCCTGGATGAGACTCTGAACCGTCTGAGCAGGATTGTGGCATGAAGCGTTTTGAGTTTCGCCTGGAATCCGTTCTGAATCTTTCCCGCTACGAGTTGGATAGAGCAGAGGCAGGGCTTGTGGAACAGGAAGAGCTTTTGCGTAGAGAGCAGCTCGTTCTCAGAGATATTCAGGCCGAAAAACGTCGTTTGAGGATCCAGCGCCGTGACTTTCAGAAAGTTCTGGATTTTACCATGATGGAAATCGTGAGTCGGTGTGAAGAAGGAGTGGATTTTCGGATCACGACTCAGGAACTGAAGCTTGTGGATATTCACAAGGAGCTGACCCGGCGGCGTCGGGAGCTCAAAGATGCGCGGCAGAAACATCGAATGTATGAGAAACTGAAAGAGAAAGCCCTGGAAGAACACAAGCGGGAACGCCAGCATTATGAGCAGGCTTTTCTGGATGAAATCAGCGTGATGGCCGCCAGCCGGAAGGAGATCAAAATATGAGCCGGGTCCTCGAAAAACTTTTGATTCTGATTCTTTTTGCTCTCTCTTTTCTGCTGGCTGTGTTTCTGGTTGGATTTATGGATTATAACGGCCTGATTCAGCTGAGGCAGTACCTTCCGGAGAGGGTGAAGAACTATCCTCCGGTTCATGAGTATTTCAAGAATGCGGATCGCAATGCCCTTTCCCCGAAAGATCGTCAGGCTGCGCTTCTGGAAGAAAGAGAAAATTACATCGAGAAGCTTCTGGGGGAGATGAAGGTGGAGTCCCGCAAGCTTCTGGAAGAAAAGGAGCGTCTTGAAGGGCTTTTTCGGGAGCTTGAGGAAGAAAGACGCCAGTTTGACGGTGAAAAACAGACTTACCGGGAAAAGGTCGAAAAGTATGAAAAGGCGCGGGCAGCCCGTGAAAGCGAAGAATTTCAGGCCCGGCTGGATGGTCTTGCTCAGATGTATTCCAAAATGGATCCGGCGAAGGCTGCAGGGATTCTGGATACAATGAGCATGGAAATGAGTAAAGAAGTCCTGAAAAGACTGAAACCAAAGGTTCTGGGGCAGATTCTTGAGAACCTGAAAAGTGATCGGGCGGCTGAGTTCATCAATATGCTTCAGACCCCGGTCAAGCCTCAGATGCCGGACTTTCTGGCTAAAGGAAGCTGACAAAAGTCTGGCTAAAAAAAACTGGTTTTGCTATCTTCGGGCATATTTTGGGAAAACTATGGAAGAACCATTGGACACATACGAAGCGCCCAAACAGGACAAGATGATCAGCCTGATTGCCTGGCTTATCATTGCTTCACTACTCTTTTACGTGATTGTTTTCACTTTTGAATCTTTTCTGCGGAAAAGTCCGAGTATGGCAATCAGTTCTGAGTTGAGTGAGGCAGGTTTCACCCAGTTCGAAGATTTGGACGAAGCTGACTCTGTAATGACAACTCAGGCGAATGATGCTCTGAGAAACCCTTTTTCGGAAGTTGTCACGGAAGATGTTGTTGTGGTCACTCCTTCGGCTGAGGATGAGACTTCATCTCTTCCTGCTGAAGAAGAGTTTTTTGGGGAATTTTCCTCGACAACTCAGGCGGAACTTCAGGAAGAAGTCACTCCGACCCTCGCTCCCCCACCTGTTGTGGAGATACCGGTGATCGCTGTTCAGGAGACTCCACGCCCCCAGCCTGCGATCGCGATTCCCAAAACCGTTGAGACTCCCCGCCCTGTGAGCAGGCCAACCCAGTCCATTCTTCGGATGAGCAAAAGCTTTACGAATATGCGGGAAGCCCTTCAGTTTATGAAGCAGCAGGGCCGTGAATTGCCCGGACTTCAGTTTGAAATGGCCTCCAGCGGCGGAAATTATCAGGTTCTGATGCCGGACAATGAGCTGACCCGGCAGTTCATGCGTAAGGTATTGCAGGCAGAAGAGGTTGATTTTGAAGGGCTGAGTCCCCAGGAGCTCATAAATCTCAAGCAGGACAGCCGCCGGGCACTTGGGCGCCAGGTTACGGAGTCTTTCATCAGCCCGGAGGAAGCGGTCAGTCAGTACCGGATAGTTGCGAAAAACCGCCCTTATACGATTCAGGTCGGTTCATTTCTCCAAAGAGAAAATGCTGTTCAGCTCAGGG
>CAZDAM010000133.1:0-7406 GCA_964503595.1 uncultured bacterium | reverse complement strand
CTGCCTCCGAGCTGATCCCCTCCATCAGACAGCCATCTCCAGCCAGAGTCACGACCTCATAATCAAGAAGAGAAAAATCATCTGTATTGAAACGGGCGGCAGCCATTTTACCTGCCAAAGCCATACCGACTGCCGTAGCCAGCCCCTGACCCAGAGGCCCCGTGGTCATTTCCACGCCAGGAGTTTCATGAACTTCCGGGTGACCCGGGGTCTTACTGTGAAGCTGACGGAAGTTCTTCAGGTCTTCAAGACTCACATCATGTCCACTCAAATGCAGAAGGGAATAAAGCAGCATGGACCCATGTCCCGCCGAAAGCACAAAACGGTCCCGGTTGACCCAGCCCGGATCCGATGGGTCCAGTTTGAGGTGGGCTCCATACAAAAAAGCCCCGATTTCAGCGCAGCCCATGGGAAGGCCTGGATGGCCTGAACTGGCCTTCTGAATCGCGTCCATGGAAAGTCCGCGCACCGTATGGGCAATCTTCTGCAAAATATCTTTGAATTCTTCCGTCATGAAATTCCTTTCCGTTGAATTTCCCAAAACCACATCATGATATACTCCCTCCTGTGAGCATGCCAGCCTGCACGCATCGGGGAATCTTCGGCCCCTGCCCCCTTTTTTGTGAAGAAGGCTGTCTGACCTGCGCCCTTCACCATTTCAACGACCCCTCTCCAGCAGAGCTTGCCGCCGATCTCCTGGCCGGAAAGCCAGCGCTAAGGCTCGACTCCATTCAGATTCATTCCGGAGATTTTCGAGGCAATCTCAGAAATTTCACCTTTGCGGATGCCCGAATGAGTGAAATCCGGTTTGAGCAATCCATCTGGCAGAATTTCCAGCTTCAGGAAGTCCTGATCGAAAATTCCCTTTTTTCAAGCGGAGCCTGGGATCAGTTTCTGATCGAGAACAGCCATCTGACGAATCTGGGCTTTGCCGGTTTTGCTTTTGTAGAAGCCCGGATTCAGTTTACTGATTTGAGCCAGATCACCATTGAACAAAGCCGCCTTCACCGTAGTGCCTGGGCCAGTCTCCAGGGCGGAAGAGTTCACTTCAGAAACAGCCTGATCGAAGAATGCAGCTTTCTGGATCTTGATATTGAAGAAATTGTCTTTGAGAACTGCCGGATTCTGGCCTCAGAACTGGAGTCTGCCCAGAAACCGCAACTCAGGAACTGCCTGATCCAAAAAAGCCCCGGATTCGAATCCGGGGCCTGAAAGTATGTCTCTTGAAAAAACGGCCTTTTTACACGACGAATTCTGTCGCTTGAAAAACCCTGTTTTCGGAAGACATATATGCCTCAGAGGACTCTTCAAGACAACCGGCCAGAAGCCTGGATGATCTGTTCCGTACTCTAACGCGCCAGCTTCTTCTGGCAGATCGCAAGCCTCTCCTGCGCGTCCGGAGCTGTAGGCTTGAGCTCAATGACCTTTTCGTACCAGCGACTGGCGTTGGCCCAGTCCCGGCGATCAAACAGAATATTGGCAATTTCCAGGCTGGACCAGACATGCTTGGGATTCAACTCTGCTGAGCGCTCAAAAGCAGCTACAGCTTCATCCTTCATCCCCATTGTCTTCATCAGAATGCCCTTGTCGTAGTGAATCCAGGAGGAATTGGCCCCCGATTCAATCGCTTTGTCATAGGCCTTCAAAGAGTCCTGATTACGCCCAAGCTTCTGAAGTGACCAGGCACTCTGATACCAGGCATCCCGATGATCCGGTACTTCTTCCAGAAGAGCATTATAGGCACTCAAAGCAGACTCATGCCGGCCCAGGTGAGCCAGGGCATACGCATTCTGATAGCGCATCTCCCTGTGCTGGGGCTTGATCTTCAAAGCCGCGGTACTGTAGGCCAGGACCTCTTTCCAGCGACGGGACGAAAAGGCCTCCCGAGCACCTTTCAGTGCATCGACAAAGCTGGAAACCGATACTACAGCCCCGGGATCCCCTAGATTCAAAAAGGGAGAGTCCACCACCGGGCCCGTTTTTGTGGGAGCCGATGGAGCCGGCATATTGTAGTAAGGCACGATTCCATTCCGGGTATGAAAGGAATCGATCGCATCGATTCTGACTTCCATATCCGCCGGAGACGTAACCAGCCAGTCCGGAGCCTCATCAGCCCGGGCTCCTCCCTGAATCAAAGCCGCAACTGCACATATACGTAAAAAAGAATGTATTTTCATGAAAAACCCCTTACCCATGATTCGTCATTTAAGAATTTCGGCACTTGCAGGATGCGGATTGACAAGCCGATCCGTTTGTGACATTTTCTGACCTCAGTACCGATGACATATTCATGCCTGGACGGACTTCAGGCAGGAGGAAAACACCCCATGAGCATCGAAGTTGAAATCGATCTGGAACTCTACCAGCGCTTCCAGGCTTTATGCCGTGAAAGGGATCTGGATTCCGAAGAGGAGCTGGCTCGCTGCCTTCAGGAATATATTGCCAGTGTCCGCGAAGAAACCGAAGTCTGATACTTCACTTCCAGAAACAAAAACGGGGATATCTGTCTACAGAAAGCCCCGTTTTTCATTTTCCGGCTAAAAACCTATTTCTTGGCGCTTAAAGCGCAGCGAACCCCCGCATTCCCCAGAATAGCCTCCCGATCCCCTGTGTACTGGGACAGTACCGAAGCCGTTGACGCCGGATCCGTGAAGGACGCACCTTTCATAATCTTCAGACGCCCCCGCTGAGTTGGCAGAATCGTATCTGCCGCGGGCTCATCCCTGGTCCATTCCCGAACATTTCCCAGCATATCTCTCACGCCTACCGGAGAAATATTGCCCGAAAAACTCCCGACATTCACCAGGCCCAGTCCGCTTTCCCTGGTGTTTGCCATCTTCTTGGAAAACTCCCCTCCCCAGGGATAGGGGCGGCTCGTGTTGCCCTGGGCTGCATATTCCCACTCACTGACACTTGGCAGGCGCTTCCCTTCCCATTCACAGAATGAACGGGCATCGTCCCAACTGATATAGGTCACTGGCTGAAGACCTGCAGGATCGACCTGAGAATGGCTTGGCCCCCCCCAGTGAAAGGGAGCCTTGTGGCCTGTCGCATCCACAAAACGCTGGTATTCCTGATTGGTCACAGGAAGGTAATCAATCGAAAACGCGCTGGCCACGGTGATCATGCGATCCAAGGCCTTGGCATCCACAACGATTTCAGAAAGCTCCGGCAGATCCTTTTCCTGAAGATCCTCCTCGGTCGCCTCTATTTTCATGCGAAGAGCGGTTTCATTTCTTTCAAAACTGCCCATTTTTTCTGTCTGAAGCTGGGCCGATCGCCGGGGTTGAAAGACCTCATCCTTTAAAGAGGAAGTCGTTGCTTCTTCCATCTGAAGTTCTGGAGAGCCTTCCGAAGGGTTGAAGGCAACCAGACTTCGTTCTTCCTGAACAACCTCGGCCACTGCGATTTCAAGACTTTCAGATGCAGGTTTTTCCTTCAGGATAAATACAAGTCCTGCTGCCGTGGCAAGCCCCAAAGCCCCAAAAGCCACCCAGCGGGAAGTTCTCGGGGATTCCGGCAGCTGGATATCAACGTCCAGGCTTTCTTCCGACGCCAGGCGGGCCTGAAACTTTTCCCAGGAATCAGCAGGAGGGCGCGAATCCAGCCCCATCTTAAGCTCCTGCTCCATTTCACGAGCATCCGCTTCAAGCTGGCGGCAGTGGGCACAGGAAAGAACATGCTGGTGAAACAGCTCCTGCTCATCCTGCTCCAGCTCTCCATCAAGATAAAAATAAAGATTTTCTTCAAACTGGTGACACAAACCTTGAACTGCCTGGTCCATGGCAACTCCCCACACCGTACGATTTCGTACAGTCTAATCTCCTGCTTTGGTATGGGAAACTTTTTCAAAGTTCGCCCCGGCCATATGAGCTTCGAACATTTTTTTGAATTTCTGCCGGGCCCGGAACAGCCGCCCTTTGACAACCGGTACGGTCTCTCCGATTACCTCGGCAATGTCCTGATAGGAAAGCCCCATAACGGGGCCCAGAATCATCACCTTGCGATGTTCTTCCGGAAGTTCCTGCAGAATACGGTGCACAGCCCCCCTGAATTCGGACTGAAGCAGATGCTCCTGAGGATGTTCCCCATCCGTGAAAACAGGCGTCTCCTCAAGTCCGTCCACCGGGTGAGTCCTGAGCCGGATATCCTTTTTCACAAGAATGGAACAGGTATTGAAAGTGACCCGGTAAAGCCAGGTGTAGAAGCTGGATTTGAACTGAAAGCGCACCAGACTGCGGTAAACCTGCAGAAAGGTTTCCTGGGAGGCTTCTTCCGCAAGATTGGAATCTCCTCCGCAAAAACGGTAGCAGAGATGGAATACCTTGCGGTAATAGCGGTCAAAAAGTTCGCGGAAAGCTTGTTCCCGTCCATCCAGGAATCGGCGTACCAGTTCTTCGTCGGCAGGATTGTTCATGCATCCAAACAGGCCCTATTCGGCATCCTTGTCATCATCCGCTGAAACTTTTATGCCAAACATCTGAAGACGTTCACTTACCACATCATGCACAACTTCATTGTACTTGTTCACGATTTCCTCTTCTGAAACAATCCCTTTATCGTAAAGCACCTGAAGAAGAGTCCGGAAATTAACCTCATTGGTAAAGACCTGGCGGATATTGAATTCAGGGTCATTGATGACCCGGTCCACTAAATCGAGCTCTTCCTCGATTTCCTCCATTTCCTTTTCTTTTTTCTTCTGGGTGAAGGATGCAACCTTGCTGTCACGTTTTTCATCCATGCAGAGCCTACTTTCCCAACTGGTTTACAAAAGAATGCAGGAATTCCTTGCCACCAGTGCGTTCCATTCCGGAGTCGTCGCGTACAGTGAATTTGAGGTTAAGATCCCGACTGGAGGTTCCCTGATCCACATCATAGCCAAACCCGGAGGTTTCAAGAGAATACACACCAGGAGCCAGCCAGTCCGCCTTTGCTGTACCCATACGATTTTCCGATACTACCCGGAGTTCTACTAGTCTCATTGATGCATCTTTTCCCAGGTTTGGAGTCGTGTACCTAATTCTAACATCACTTTTGATATTGCGCGCAACCTGTTGGTAGATGTCTTCCAGCTGCTCTGTGGAAGGCGCAAAGTAAAAACTTCCTTCCGTCAAGCGGGCGAAGTCCATCAATTCCTCTCTGAGGATACTTCGTCCCAGGCCAATCGTATAGATCGGAATACGCTTCTTTGCTGCAAGTGTTACGGCATCAAGGGAAGATTTGTTTGAAAGTCGATCGGTATTTTCCTTGTTCTGGTCCATTCCATCACTAAGCACCACCATCGCGGTCTTCTGACCTCCCGGAAGCATTTCCGCCGCCTTGTAAATCGCATCATAAAGACTGGTGGGCCCAAAACCCCTGAGGCCTTTGAGCGATTCAACCAGAGCATCCTTGTTCGGAGTGATCGGGCTTAAGACACGAACTGTTTCGGAAAAGGCGATCAAACCCGCCTGATCATCCTGCCTGAGCCTTCTGACGAAGGCGCGTACCGCCCTTGCCGCCTTCAGGCGATAGTTATGCATCGAACCGGAATCATCCACAACCAGCATGATTTTGACCGGCTCATTGGTGACTTCCATGAAATAGTTTTCCAGAAGCTGGCGGTTTTCCGTAAGTTTTAACTGAGAGCGTTCCAGGTTCTGAAGGGCTCTGCCCAGAGGGTCCTTGACCGTAAACAGAACTTCGATATCAGGATGTTCGGCAATCGAAACACGGCGAATCTGAACCAGAAGCTCTTCTGCACAGAAGAAAGCAGGGCTCAGAAGAAGCAGAACGAGAAAACCGAGAAATTCCTTCACGCTCCAAGCCTTTGCCCCAGATCCATCCAGTCAGACGGGGTCAAATCCTCAGCCCGGCACTGAAGAGAAAGCCCCAGTGATTCCAGCCCCGCATCTACTTTTTCCTTGGGATAAAGCTCCAGAAGAAGCCCTCTGAGCATTTTCCGCTTGCTGGCAAAGCCGACCTTGGCCAGTTTGAGTCCGGTTCGAAGCACAGCATCATCGAGGCTTTCCCGCCGCTTCAGAATCACAAAGGCAGAATCGACCTTAGGAGCAGGAAAAAAGCACCCCGATTTGACGATCATCAGGCGTGAAGCCTCGCAGACTGACTGAACCAGTACGGCCAACCGGCTCATTTCCTTTCCTTTGGGAGTCGCAAGCATCCTCTGGCCGACTTCCTTCTGAACCATCAGCCCAAAGACGGAAAACTCCTTGAAATGCAGGAGAACATGCTCAAGAATCGGAGCCGTGATGTAGTAGGGAAGATTTCCAATGACCCCAAAGCCCGAAGGCAGTTTGCCCTGAACATCCAGAGGATTCAGGCTTAAAAAATCCTGCATCAGAAGTTCAGCCTGGGGGTAGCGGGAAAATTCCTCATCCAGCTCAGACTTCATTCTCGGATCAAGTTCAACCCCTAAAAACGGCTTTTCAAGGCGAAGCAAATCACGGGTCAG
Source organism: uncultured bacterium (assembly GCA_964503595.1). Taxonomy (GTDB): domain Bacteria; phylum Muiribacteriota; class UBA6191; order UBA6191; family UBA6191; genus CAZDAM01. Next base: position 955 of record CAZDAM010000133.1, on the reverse strand, counting down.
AGTCCCTGGGCCACAGCCGATCTCAAGCCAGCCTGGGCAATTCTGCTCCCTGGCCCACTCCAGAATGCGGCCAATGGAGGAAGGGTCATGCAACCAGTTCTGTCCAAGCTGTTTTTTTGGTCTGGGTTTGTCAGAAACTCTCATGGGCTTTCCGGAACCGGACGGGTTTCCTTTAAGGAATACCAGCCGGACTTGGCTGCCAGTGTCCCCAGCCTTCGGGGACAGACCGTATGTACAATCTTAAGCGGGCGCTTGTTCGGATCATCATCGGGCAGAATGGTAAATGTCATGCGAATAAAAACCCTTCCCATGGCCTCCATTCTCTGGAAGCTGACATCTTCAAAGAGATTGGTCCGCACCACGACCTCTTTGGCAGTCCCGTAAGAACCCACCAGTTCATGGGTTTTCGGATCAAAAATATACTCCACATCCTTGAGTTTTGGCTGCGGCTCATCATCCGTAATGCCTGCATATTTCTGAAACTTCAGGACAGGCGAAGAATCCCCATGCCCCGCCGGAGTCAGAATGGTGACACCTTCCCGCAAGTCATCCTTCAGAACTTCCGTGACAATCCTTAAACGATGAAACTTCTCCTGCATAGCCTGACCCGAGCCCGAGTTTCTGGAGCCGGATATCCACATAAACCAGATCCCGCTTATCAGAAGCAGAACCAGCCCAGTGGAAATCAGCCCTTCAACCAGGGTAAAGCCAGATCGGTGAAGTTTCATGGATCAGTATTCGAAATCCTCACCAGGATAATGCCCCTTTTCCACATCGGATAAAAAGGCCTTCACTCCCTGAGCCATGACCTGACTGACGTGAGCATAACGCTTGACATGGCGAGGTCGGAAATCATCGGTGATCCCCATCATGTCATGGAAGTAAAGCACCTGCCCGTCAGTATGGCGGCCAGCTCCCATACCAATCACCGGAATCTTCATCACAGTGCTCAGAT
>CAZDAM010000132.1:0-7583 GCA_964503595.1 uncultured bacterium | reverse complement strand
TGGCTCTGATTCCGGCGGAACTGAGCTGGGCGGCAATCAGGGCCGGGAGAGTACCCAGAAAAAAGGCTCCCATTCCTTTAGCTGCCAGCCAGATTGTTGGTTGAGATGCTGCAAGCATCAGGGCGGCGTAGAGCAGCCCACAGGGAAGCAGGTTCGTAAAAAAGCCGAGCACAATTCCAGTCAGGTTGGGTTTTTCCCGCAGTTTCAGAAGCAGAATACTCTGCAGTCGGGCAATCAGGGAATTGAGAACCGGGGGTGTCCATGGATTGCGGGACAGTCTGGGAAAGAACAGAAACCCCAGAAGCAGAAGGCCGCTTACCAGCGAGAGTCCTCCTGACTGGAAGAGGGGATGAAGGATTCCAAGAGCTTCGCCCATCAGGCCGGCCACGAGCCCAAGAGCGAGATAGCCTGTGAGACGGCCGGATTGATAGCAGAAACTCTGGAAAGAATTTTTAGAAGCTATGACAGCCAGTGGCCCGCACATGACAAGGCAGTGAAAGGAACCGGTGAATCCGAATCCGGCAAAAATCATGGCTTCCTGAAAATTCAACTCTATTCCTTTCGGGAAATCAGGAACCCGGTTTTCACGGTTTCCACCAGTTGCTCCTCTACATGGACTTCCACTTCCACGGGATGAGCACCCGGCTGAAAATGATCCTGAGGAAAGATGATCTGAATGGTTCTTTCATCAAACTCATGGGGTGTGATTTCAATCGAGGCTGTTCCTGTCTGCAGAACGCCTTCGGGCTGCTCCTTGAGACTCAGTGTTACGGTAGCGGGGTCCAGGGTTTTGTTCAGAACCCTCAGGGTATAGGCATTGGCGATACGGCCATCAGGGAGTTTAAGTTCGAGCATGCCGCGGATACGGGTCAGGTTAACCTCGACGGGAGGGCGGGTGGCCACGAGATAAAGGAGGATGGAGAAGACCAGGGTGAAGACCACGGCATAGGCCAGGTTCCGGTTGGTAAAAACCTTTCTGATTCCGGTTTCGACTTCGTTGTGGCTGGCATGGCGAATCAGGCCGGGAGCAAAGTTGAGCTTGGACATGATATTGTCACAGGCATCGATGCAGGCGGTACAGTTGACACATTCCAGCTGGGCTCCGTTGCGGATATCGATACCGGTGGGGCAGACGGCCACACACTGCTTGCAGTCCACGCAGTCCCCAAGACCGGGTTCCGGGTTCTTGGGGTTTCTTTTTCCCCTTGGTTCCCCACGCTTGAAGTCATAGGTCACATTCTGGGAATTGCCATCAATCAGAACAGCCTGAAGACGGGCATAGGGGCAGACGACCACACAGGCCTGTTCCCGGAACCAGCCGAAGACAAACCAGAAAATACCCGTGAATGCCAGCATGGCGGTCAGACCCTTGATATGGTTTCTGGGATCATCCGTGACGATGGCATAAAGGGCATCGACCCCGATAATCCAGGCCAGAAGCATGTTGCCGACAAGAAAGGACAGGAAGAAGAAGATCAGCTGTTTGCCAACTTTCTTGAAGGCTTTTTCGCCTCCCCAGGGCTCTTTGTTGAGCTTTTTCTGAGCGAGGGCATCACCTTCAATCAGATATTCAATCGGTCGGAAGACCATTTCCATGAAAATCGTCTGGGGGCAGGCCCAGCCACACCAGAGTCGGCCATAAACGGAAGTGAACAGAATGATGAAGGTAAAGATGGACATGAGTCCGACGGCAAAGATGTGCAGGTCCTGAGGCCAGAAGGCCATGCCAAAAACAATGAACCGGCGTTCGGGGATGTTGAACATGAAAAGGGGATGGCCCCCGACTTTGACAAAAGGGACTCCAAAAAGAATCAGCAGCAGGATTGCGGCAACGATGAAACGGCGATTGGTATGCTTTCCGGAAGGTTTCTTGGGATAAATCCAGTGCCGGTGTCCATGTTCATCCACGGTAGCGATACGGTCACGAAATGAGGTTTCTTCGCTCATGTTTACCTCCATTCCTTATTGAACCCCGGCAGAAGTTTTCAAACCATGATCCGGGTCAGGAAAGGAAAAAAAGGGCGGGCACGGTTGCCCGTGCCCGCTTTGATTCAGATTCAGGGATTGTATTCTTCTCCCTGAGCTTCTTTGGCATTAGGAGGGTTGGTATCCTGAAGGGAGCGGATAAATCCGCCCACGGCCAGAATTTCTCTGGGTTTCAAGGTCTGCTTCCAGGGAAGCATGCCTTTTTCCAGAACTCCGTCCTGAATCACCTTGATGATGGCTTCATCACTGCCACCATGAATCCAGAAACGATCCGTCAGGTTGGGACCAATCAGGCCTTCCCCTGCCTGAGCGTGACAGCTGGCGCAGTTCTTGGCATAGATTTCCTTGCCCATTGCCAGGCTTTCCGGATCCGATGGAAGCTCTCCAGCTTTTGGGGCTTTGGAGCCATCCTGTTTCTGGGCCGCCAGTGCAGCCTGCTTTTCGGCAAGCTTCATCTCGGTCTGGTATTCCTCTTCCTGAAGATCCCAGGCTTTAAAGAGGTGATAGCCTTCGAGATAGACCATGGACCAGAGGATGGTGATGATGAAAAGAGCGAGCCACCAGGGGGGTAGCACGTTATCGAGTTCAACGATTCCATCAAAGGGGGCTTCAAAATTGTCCTGATGTTTCTTCATCTCATTCCTCCCCGCTGTCATCGGCCAGGGGTAATCGTGAAAAATGTCCGGCTTTTTCCGGGCCCATGGTGATGGCCCGATAGGTCAGCATGGCGAAAACCATAACAAAAAGAACCAGGGATACGGTCTGAAAGGCTCCCAGACCATCTTTTGCGGTTAACCAGGTCGAAATCATTTTTCACCTCCCTCGGGAAGGCGTTTACCGAGTTTTTGCAGATAGGCGATCAGAGCGATGATTTCCTTGTCAGCCTCAGCGGCAATTCCACTGTTGGCCTGAAGTTCGGAAGCGATTTCTTCGGCCTGGGCTTTCAGATCGGCCTCGGCATTGAGAACTTCCTCATCGGTGTAGGGAACACCCAGTTTCTGCATAGCTTCGAATTTGCGCTTGGTAAGACTTGTGTCCAGCTTCCTCTCGGCCAGGAACGGATAGGCCGGCATGATTGAGCCCGGAGATGTGGAGACCGGTTCAATCATGTGATTGTAGTGCCAGCCATGGGGATATTTTCCGCCAACACGGGAAAGATCCGGGCCAGTCCGTTTGGAACCCCATTGGAAGGGGTGATCGTAGACATATTCCCCGGCATGGCCTGGTTCTCCATAGCGCACGCTTTCGGAGCGGAAAGGGCGGACATGCTGGGAGTGGCAGGTATAGCAGCCTTCCCGTACATAAATATCCCGCCCTTCCAGTTCCAGAGCCCGGTAGGGAGATACAGTGGCCTGGGTGGGGGCCAGTTTTTCCATGACCATGGCAGGCACGAGTTCGAAAATTCCTCCTGCTGCCACGGCAATGGTGGTCAGGATGACAAAGGGCATGGGCTTGGCTTCCAGAGTACGGTGCAGTACACCGTAGAAGGTATCTTCATGGGCGGGGACTTCCACCATGGAAGCTGGAACCACGGCTTCTTCCTCAGCATTGAGTTTCTGACCGGCAACCGTTTTGAGGAGGTTGTAGATCATCAGAAGAACGCCGGCGATGTAAACGGCGCCGCCCAGAGCCCGGATGTAATACATGGGCACAATGTGGATTACGGTTTCCAGGAAGTTGGGGTAAGCTAGGAAGCCTTCGCTGTCGAATTCATTCCACATCAGACCCTGGGTGATCCCGGCGAAATACATGGAAATGACATAGAACACCAGCCCAAGAGTGGACAGCCAGAAGTGGACATTGGCAAGTCCTACACTGTAGAGGTTGGTGCGGTAAAGGCGGGGGATCAGCCAGTAGAGAATCCCGAAGGTCAGCATGCCATTCCAGCCCAGGGCACCGTTGTGAACGTGTCCAATGGTGTAGTCCGTGAAGTGGGTGATGGCATTGATGCTTTTTAAGGACATCATGGGGCCCTCAAAGGTCACCATTCCATAGGAAGTGACGGCAACCACCATGAATTTCAGGACGGGGTCCTGGCGAACCCGATCCCAGCAGCCGCGAAGAGTCAGAAGTCCATTGAGCATCCCGCCCCAGCTGGGTGCAATCAGCATGATCGAGAAGACGGTTCCCAGAGACTGGGCCCAGTCCGGTACAGCCGAGTAGAGCAGATGGTGAGGCCCGGCCCAGATATAGATGAAGACCAGAGACCAGAAGTGAATGATGGAAAGCCGGTAGCTGTAGACCGGGCGGTTTGCCGCTTTGGGCAGGAAGTAATACATCAGCCCGAGATATGGTGTGGTCAGAAAGAAGGCCACAGCATTATGCCCGTACCACCATTGAACCAGAGCGTCCTGAACTCCGGCGAAAAGCGAATAGCTCTTGGTCAGTCCAACGGGAATTTCCAGGTTGTTGACCACATGCAGAATGGCAACAGCAAGGAAAGAAGCCAGATAGAACCAGAGGGCCACATACATGTGGGATTCCCGTCTTTTCAGAATGGTCCAGATCATGTTGACACCGAATACGACCCAGATGACGGTAATCATCAGATCAATCGGCCATTCCAGCTCGGCATACTCCTTGGAAGAAGTGATTCCCAATGGCAGGGTGATAGCGGCAGAGACAATGATGAGCTGCCATCCCCAGAAATGGATTTTACTCAGAACATCAGAAGCCATGCGGGTTTTACAGAGACGCTGGATACTGTAGTAAGCGCCCATGAAGATCCCGTTGCCGACAAAGGCAAAGATCACGGCATTGGTGTGAAGAGGCCTTAAGCGGCCAAAAGTCAGCCATTCGCCAAAATTGAGTCCGGGAAGTGGCAACTGCAGGGCGATCAGAAGACCGACCAGCATGCCGACAAGTCCCCAGAGAACGGTGGCTACCGCAAAATTGCGCACCGTGGCGTTGTCGTAGTAAATGGTTTCAGTGGCGACTGGGTCGCGCCGGTTTTGTTCCATGCCTGTCCTCCCTATCCTGATTTGGCATAGTATTGCTTCCATTCTCGTCAGGAAGGATTCTCAGAGCTGGAGTCAGCATATCTTCAAACTGCCCGCTCCGGTTGGCCCAGATAAAGGCCCCCAGAAACAGAAAGGCAGTTGCCAGACTGATGAGGATCAGGAAAAGCATAATCTGCATAAACGCTTCTCCCGCCAGATGAGCACCCAGGACGATATAATGGAAACAATTGCCACAGAGAGGGAGCTGGCTGGCATCAGAACCGCGCATACGACAGGTTCGAGCCGGCCAGTAAAGGCGAACATAAGCCCAAAGAAATTGTAGATCAAAGACAAGAGAATACTTGCATGAGCGATCACAATATGTCCCTGAGCGAGTTGCATACCTCGTTCTAACAGAGGAAGCGACTCAGATGCAAGCATTCCGTCACTTGATGGGAAAATTTTACTACTTCCTTCAACGATGGATAGTCCTACAGTAGCGGCCCTCAAGGCACCGCTGTCATTCATTCCATCGCCGATCATCAGGACTTTGGCCCGATTTTTTTCAAGTTCGGTTACCTTGGCATATTTTTGATCCGGTAAAACTCTGGCATGGGCCTGCTGGCCGAAGATTCCGGTAAGGGTGGGGGGTATGAAGCTGTCTCCGGTCAGAAGGTGCAGGGAGAAGCGCTTTTTCCACTGGTGAAGAGCCTGAAGGACTCCCGGCCTCAGATCGGGTTCCACGGAAAACTCCCAGACCAGCTGCTGGTTTTCGTAGTAGGCAGTATGGCCAACAAGCTGGGTACTGGTGTTATCGGCCCGAATCAGCTGAACAAAGATTCCACTGATTTCTCCCTGAAGGCCGACTCCCTGAAGCTCGGCAAAATTCCTGATTGGCAGGGTGTCGCCTTTGGGCAGGTTTCGCAAAAGACAGCGGCTGATGGGGTGGGTGCTGTGAGAGATCAGGGAACGAAGACGCAGGATCTGATCTGCTTCCGGCCATTTTTCTGGCAGAATGGCTTTCAGCCCAAGGGCTGAGGTCAGGGTGCCGGTCTTGTCCAGAACAAGAGTATCGATACCTGCCAGTTTTTCAACCACAGAAGGTTCACTGAGCCAGAAGCCGAAGCGGGCCAGAGCTCGCATTCCATGGGCCAGGGCCAGAGGTACGGAGAGGGCAAGAGCACAGGGGCAGGCCACAATGAAGATGGAGGCAAGCACCAGAACCGCTTTTTCCAGTCCATGAGGGAGCCAGTAAAGAAATCCGATCAGGCCAAGAATCAGGATCGCCAGACTGAAATTGCGGGAAAGGCGGTTCTGCAGGCTCTTATGATCCCTTGTCTGGGGTTTTCTCCAGAGAGATGCCAGATAGGAAGTGCTGGGGGTTTTGTTCAGGGAAAGCAGTACGGATGTCCCTTTGAGCCGGCTTCCGGCCAAAACATCATGCCCTTGCTGAATGGTAATCTGATCGGATTCACCGGTGATAAAGCTCAGGTCCATCAGGGCTTCTCCCTCAAGAACCCGGGCATCGGCGGGCAGAATTTCTTCTGGCATCAGACGAATGGTGTCCTGGGCCCTGAGTTGATGGATGGGAATGATCTGATCGCCTGAGGCATCGACTCTGGTGATGGCCAGAGGTAGAAAATCCTGCCAGTTCTGCTCAAAATTCAGATGTTCCCAGGTTCTTCTCTGAAAAGCTCTTCCGGCAATCAGAAAGAAAATCAGACCGCTTAAGGAATCAAAGAATGCCGGTTTTCCTAAATAAAGATGCCAGTAGCTGATCAGGATGATGACCAGAATCCCGATGCTGACCGGTACATCCATGTCAATCTGCCGGGTTCTGAGGCTTCGGGGCAGGGAAGGAAGGAAAATCTGGAAGGCACAGTAGATTGAAATCAGGGCTAAAAGAGCCTGAAGGGTGTGCAGAAAGGACTGAATGGCCGGTTCAATCTCCGAGGAAAAATAATCGGGAAAGGCCAGGAGCATGATATTGCCGAAGGCAAAGAAAGACAGGCCGATATAAAGACCCAGTCCCTTGGATTCAGGCAGGCTTTTGCCTCCCAGAGAGCGGCTCAGATCCGGGGGGTATCCGATTCTGGCCAGTCCTCCCATGACCGGGGCCAGAGCTTTGCTTTGAGGGAGTCTGAGTCTGAGACGCTGACGCCCAAAATCCACGCGTGCAGCGATCACTTCCGGATGAAGCCGGGGGAGGTTTTCCAGAAGCAGGATGCAGGCAGCGCAGTGAATGGCGGGAATGACAAGTTCCACCAGCCGGAACTCTTCGGTGACTGCCAGACTCAGGGCATTGAGGATGCCGGGGTCATCGACCCAGCCCATGTCCATGACAGCCTGATTGGCTCTGGCCAGACCCTGATCGGAAGAAAGTGCGGCGGCATGGACATCAAAGAGGCCGGCTCCACGAATCAGTTGCCAGGCACCCCGGCAGCCCGGGCAGCAGAAATGACGCTCGTTTTCATCCTGGCAGGCTTCTTCTCCCAGAGGGGAGCGACAATGCTCACAGGCATTTTCCATGCCCGTATTCTAGTGAATCACAAGCACCAGCGCATCAAGTTTTAATCCACCGAAATTGGAAGTCACCCCGGTAGGGCCGGAATGCACAATCGTCATGTAGATGGTTTCCGGTCCGGGGAGCCCATTGGT
>CAZDAM010000131.1:0-7724 GCA_964503595.1 uncultured bacterium | reverse complement strand
GGATAGTCCAATGCTATTTGGAATGGGAATCTGCTTTTGGCAGATTTTTTTTATTTTCTGGAGGTTGATCATAAGACGCTATTCCAAGCCTTTCGGTCAGAACGGACCCCAAAACAATCGTACCCGTATCAATCGCATGATTCGGGCTCCGATGCTCCGTGTGATCGACCAAGAAGGCAATCAGCTAGGAGTCATCTCCCTGGATCAGGCCCTGGGCAACGCTCGCGAAGCTGGACTCGATCTGGTGGAAGTTGCTCCTCTGGCATCTCCTCCTGTGGCCAAAATCATGGATTATGGCAAGTACAAGTACCAGCAGGAAAAAAAAGCCAAGGAGTCCAAGAAGAAAGCCAGCACTCAGACCATTAAGGAAATCAAGTTGCGCCCCAAAATTGGCCAGAATGATCTGGACATCAAAAAGCGTGCCATCATTGAGTTCCTGGATGATGGATGCAAAGTCAAGCTGACCCTGCAATTCAGGGGAAGAGAGATGGCCTACACCGAAAACGGTAAAGTCATGCTGGAAAAACTGAGGGATGAACTGGCGGAACTGGCTATTGCTGATGGTGACCCACGTCTTGAGGGACGCTCCATGTCCCTGATGTTCTCCCCCAAAAAAGCCAAACAGCCGCAACTAAAACAAGAGGACTGACATGCCAAAAATGAAAACAAAAAGCGCCGCCAAAAAGCGCATCGTTCCACTGAAATCAGGCAAGTTCAAGCGCGCGAAATCCAATCGCCGTCACAATCTGGGTGGTAAAGCCACCACCCGCAAGCGCAATCTGCGCAATACTGAATACATCAACACGGCTCAAGAGAACAAGGTTCGTGTGATGCTGCCGTACGGCGCCTGAGAGAACTGACTTTCAGAGCACTATCCCAACATCCGCCGCAAGGTGGTCAGGAGGAATATCATGAGACCGAATTACGGACCCGCCAGCAGGGCACGCAAAAAAACAATATTGAAAAGAGTGAAGGGCTTTCGCGGAAGCCGTTCCAAGCTGATCCGTCGCGCCAGTGAAGCCTTCATGCGCGCCGGCCGCAAGGCATACGTTGGCCGCCGTCTGAAAAAGCGCAGCTTCCGCCGTCTGTGGATCGTTCGTATCAACGCCGCTGTGCGCGATTACGGATTAAGCTACAGCCGCTTCATGCATGGCCTGAAAAAAGCCAATATTGAGCTTGATCGCAAAGTTCTTTCCGAGCTTGCTGTCAACAACAAGGCCGAATTCGCCAAGCTGGTGGATCTGGTAAAAAAAGCTGCCTAAGGCCTCTTTTTACCTGTAGCTCTTAAAAACAGAGCCGGAGTTCTGCTCCGGCTCTGTTTTTATTTCTCCCTTTTCCCTTTACCACTCCCAAAACCAAAGTTCCAGCTGTACCTTCACGTACAACAATCAACCTGGATCGACTTGGCAAAACTCTTGCAGAAATTCAGATGCAATGAAAAACCGTCCTTTCCTGCTGCCCTACATATTCCAGCTTCTGTTGCTGACCCTTCTCCTGCTTCATCCAGCACTTCAGGCCGACACTCCACCAATGGAAGGCAAGGCTCTGACCTTTCAGGGGCTTCTGGTCGATCAGAGTGGCGTCCCCTATGGTACAGAAACCCCAGAGCAGATCTGGATGCGCTTCAGCATTACCTCGAAGGAAGATGGCGGAGTCATCCTCTGGCAGTCTCCTCCTACCCGGGTTGAAGTTCAGGACGGGATTTTTTCTGCCCGTCTGGGGAAGTTTTCTGCGGACGATGAGCCGATCGATGAATCCATCTTTACCGGGAATGACTCCGGCGATATGCGTCGCTACATGATGATGGAGGTTTCTACCGGTGGCCAGGACGGACCTTGGCTTGGCATGTTCAAGAAAAGCATGAATCCGAGCCTTCAGGACCAGACCATGATTGAATCGCAGATTCCAGTTCCCGGCATGCCCTTTGTCGTATCAGCCATGCGGGTACAGGGACCTGATGTCAAGGAAGGTGCGCTGAGAATTCTGGAAGACCCGAACAATCCGGATTCTACCGAGGCGGATCTGGAGGTTCTGACAGCCCAGCCCAATGATGGTGTACACGTTCTGCATAATGAAAATGTTGGCGTCATACTTTTTCATGCCCGTGAGGACGGAACCAATAACTACCCCCAGATTCTGAGCACTACCGGAAAGACTTCGATTTTTGGTCCCTTTCAAATCGAAGGTGCCGGTTCAGAAATCACTGTTCTGGGAGATCTGAAGGCCAGAGGAGAAACCAGTGGCCGTCTTGAACTCTCTGGTCAGGATGCGGATGGCATTACGATCAGAACCCAGAAAATCCGGGCAACGGAATATGTGGATCCCGATAGTGCGGAATTCTCCCTGTCCCTGACCGGACAGTCCGTACTGCATAGGCTGGATGTCTTCGATCCCAACCCAATTGGACAACAGACCTTCAATGTTGATGCTCAGGGACTTGCCGAAATAAGGGTGGAAGAAGGTGACTTCTATCTGGATCCGGGGTCCACCCTGAACATTTCCTCCTTCAATTTCGGCCCCCAGTCCATCCGTATCAGTGAAGAGGCCAGAGGCATCACCGCCCTTGGCTTTTTTGATCGGGAACAGATCAGTCCGGGAACCTCATGGCCCTACCAGATGATTCCCCACGGCCTAAGCATCCTGAATACCCTGCAGCTGGACAGCAGCCTGGTTCTGGATAGTCGGTACCTTCAGTTTCTGATTGGAGATACAGATATCTACAACAACACCAAAAGAGCCGGAATTGCCCTGGTCCCGGGAACCGTGGATCAACCTCTGCATCGCCACGATCTACGCTCCGGATCCGATCCGGATGCACTGGTAGACAAGCTCAATACGGCCACCGAACCCCGGATTGTGAGAAGAAGGATCAGCGAGGAAGTCGCCTGGCTTTTTGAGCAGAACAATTATCTCCACGATAACTATTTTGATTTCGCTGATGGTCAGAGCACGCCGGGAGTGTACACGGCAGGAGGACTGGTTGCCCGCTGGGATTCCCTGAATGTATTTCTGCGTTCCAGCGGAGCAGGCCTCAGCATGGGCTCCTTCTCTCCTGGAATCGAGGATTTTTACCTCTACCAGTGCCGGGACATCAGCAACTGCCCTGATAATGCTGTCCTCAATCCGTTCCTGGAGTTTTCCGCCAACGATGCGGAGATTCTGGGCAATCTTCTGGTCAGCCAGAATTCGGACATCAGTGGCAATCTCCAGATGAGCGGAACCCGACCCCAGACCAATGGGGTTGCCATCACCCGCTCCCTGAACAACCCTGCGGTTTTCCTTTTGGATCCCAACCCGTTTGTGCACGCCTTCATGGGCAAAGGAACCGTTCGAGGCTCCCTGACTCTCAACCGATCTCCCCTGCTTCGTTCAATCCTTCGGGCCGGGCGCTTCATCCGGGCTGAGACCTTCTCCGATGACCAATTGCCTCTCACCTACCGTTTCATTCCCCGCGGCGTTTCCTTCATCAATGTCCTGAATATCATTGGCACCCTCCGGGTCAACGGGGATCTCAAGGCCCACAGTCTGAATTACAGCCCCTTTCTTTATGGCTACGATTCCGCAAGTATCAGCGGAGTGCTGACCGGCTCTGTATTCCGGGATATCTCAAATCCCTACCAGTACTTCCTGGATCCTTTCTCCATCTACAATGCTCCTACATCCTTGAGAAATCTGGAACTGACCAGTGGTCTGACTCTGGAAAACCAGGCCAGTATCGGCGGTGACTTCATCTCCACCGCAGATTTGTCCTCTCAGCTCGATCTTCAGCTGACAAACGGAAATTTCCGGGCAGGAAACATCATTCGTCTCAAAAATTTCATCGATACCTCCAATCCTTCCTATACGGCAGATCTGGATGGCATCGCCCTTCTTCGTGAGCTGGAACTGATCGGAAACTATGATGGCCTGAATCTCAATTCCCAGGCTGCCGAAGCCATGCTGATCGTAACAGGCAATACCCAGTCCCAGGATCTTGATGTGCTCAACGGGTTTTCTTCCCAGCTCTGGTATGACCGGACTTCTTCAGAGTGGGTTCTCGATCCGGAAGCCACCAGCCGTTTTCACCATGTTTCCGTGGAAAGCCTTCAGGCTCTTTCCGGCCTCATCCGGACTTCAGTCTATGCTCTTGGACCCACCACGGTATCAGGAAGGTTCAGTTCAGGAGAAACCCTGACCCTCGGTGGCTCTTCCCTTCATTACGGACCCATTGAAGTCCGCACCACGGCATCAGCGGCTTTTTATGTGACTTCCCAGGGGCATATTCTCTCAGCCAAGCAGCTGGAACTGACTTCTGGCTTTGCTGCAAGTGGGGAGGATTCAGAATTTGTTCTAAGAACGGGATTGAACCAGTACGCCACCACCGGAACCAATTACCTCTCCAATACTGTTTTTCACAATAATGTCTATCTGCTGCAATCCCCCCTGTCCATCGGTTCTGCCGACGAAACCCTGTTTGCCACATCCGGATACCTGAATTCCCGCGGCGCCTTTCAAACCGGAACAACTCTGGTGGTTGGCTATCTGGGCCTGAGTTCAAGTCTGGCAGTCAGTGGCACGGAACTCCTTCTGAATTCCACAGACTCAAGACTCTTCCTGACCAATCCCGCTTCCTCTCAGGGACTCAATATAAATCTGGGAAAACTCCTGCTTTCCCAAAGGGCCGACGGACCAACCACCCTTCTGATTCCACTCTGGCAGCATCCTCACGGCTACCTGATTGATGCCAGTTCCGTGGTGCAGCTTTCAAATCTGACCCTGTCCCATTTCGGTGGTACCGGGGGAGGACTGGTTCTTGATGGTCCTCTTCAGGCTCATTCCATCACGGATCGCAATGAACCTCTCCTGTCCGTGGATTTATCCTCCCAGACCACCCTCAGGCAGTTTCAGGTCCGCTCCATGGAAAACCAGATCGGCCTGACCCAGATTTCCGGCCTTGACGAGCCAGTTCTAACCATTTCTGAATCCAATCCTTCGATGGATATCCTCTCTCTAGCCGGACAAAGTCTGCGCCTTTCGGCTTCTGGAGTCCTGGCTTCAAGTGGCTCCCTTACGGCGGATGGACTGTTCCGGGTGGAAAGTACGCGCGGGATTGTGATGCAATCTTCCACCGAATCGATTGAACTGACCTCCCAGGTCTGGTACCTGCTGGCCGGAAAAAACAGTCAGCTTGCCGACACCCTGCATCAGCACAGTGCCATCAACGGAATCCCTCTCACCAGCCTGGTAAGACGCGATATCAACAATCAGATTTCCTCCCGCCAGACTTTTCTTGCCAGCGGTCTGGGCATGTTTTTCCAAACCACGGCTCCCGGCACCAATAAACTTTTCCGCCAGCAGAATTCCCTTGGTGTGGAAAGCGTTTCTCTGGACTCCTCCGGTGTATTAAGCGCTGTCGTACTGGCTGGTGACGGGACTTTGCTTTCCGGCATTCATGGGGACGATATCGTTCTTCTGAGTCTGACATCCGATGATATTTCCACAAGCTCGATCACTGGAAGCAGCCTGTCCTCTGGTGCCATCAGTGGAGCAAAGATCAGGGCTGGCATCATCCTGAGACAGCATCTGGCCAATCAGACCCTGACTTCTGAAGAACTGGCCTCCCAGACTTTCCTAAGCCGCCATTTCATTCCTCTTTCCTTAAGTGAAATCCAGTTTGCAACCGGAGCCGTCTCCGGTGCCAAGTTTCTGGCAGCTTCAATCGGGGCGGATAAAATCGCCTCCTACACCCTTGAAGCTTCACGCTTCCGAAGCGAATCGATCGCCAACTCCCACCTTGCCGCAAACTCCATTCTGACCCACCATCTGGCCACAGATGTCATCCGGCTTTATCACCTTACTCCCGACTCCATCAATTCCAGTGTGATCGAAAGTCTCTCGCTTCAGAATCAGGACTTTGCGGCTCTTTCCGTCGGCAATACGGAAATTGCCACAAGCTCTATATCGAGCCGGATCGTCAGCACCCAGGCCATCGTAAACGACAGGATTCTGGCTTCCTCCATCGGCTCCGAGCACATTCAGACCAGAAACCTCCTCAGCTCTGATTTTGCCCTGGATTCCCTGAACCGGACCCGTTTTCTGTCCTTTACAATCACCTCAAGGGAAATCGAGGATTACACTCTTCAGCAGGTTGATTTTCAGGATCAGGCAATCACATCCGCCAAGCTGGCCGACAGTTCCGTAGATACAGCGCGGATTCGCACCCACACGCTCTTGGACTTCCAGATCAAAGACGGCAACATCCTGACCCGCCATGTCATTCTCAACAGTCTGGGAAGCTCTGAATTCAAGGATCTGAGCCTGACGAATGCCGATTTTGTCGACAACACCCTCAATCCCTCCCATATTGCCACAGAATCCATCGAACCCCGCCATATCCGTACCTACGCCATTACTCAGGACAAAATCACCACAGCCGGGATTGATCGCGAGTACTTCCAGCCCTTTGCCTTTGATACCCTTCAGATTACTGATGGAGCCATCAATGCTTCCCATCCGGGAACTGACTCGGTCCTGTCCCGGCATTTTGTTCCAGAGACTCTGCTGGCAGAAGATCTGCAGGATTTTTCAATTTCCGGAACCCGTCTGGCCACAGAAACCCTGGCCACAGCCGATTTCCAGGATTTAGGCATCGGCCTTGGTGCCGTTGGCCCCAGTGCCGTGGAAACACGCCATTTCGTGGATGGCTCCATTCAAAGCATTGATATTGCCACCAATACCCTGACAACTTCCAAATTTCAGCTCGGCATCATCACCTCTCCCAATATCATTGATCTGAGCCTGACTGAGGACCTGTTTGCCGATAACGCAGCCGACTTCGGTCGCTTTGCCCAAGACTCCGTAGATAGTCCCAGAATTCAGCCGGACAGCCTGCTCTTAAGCAATTTCGGGCTCAATACCGTCACCTCCGGAAAACTTGCCGACAACACACTGACAACCAGCCTGTTTCAGAACCAGGGAGTCACCGGAGCTGACATCGGGAGCCGGGAAATCCCCGGCTCGGCCATTGCTCTCAATGCCGTGAGCAGCGCCCAGCTCAGTACGGGAGCTCTTCTGACCCGGCACTTTGCATCAGGGGCCATCTCCCGCGTGGACATCGCCCAGGCAAGTCTGGGCAACCGGATCTTCATGACCGGATCCCTGGATACATCAGCTACCGCCACTTCGGCCGTGACCCACGGGCATCTGGCACTTCAGACCCTGATTCGCCGAAACATCGGCCTTGATTCCATCTCCAGCCGGGCCATTGAAGCCCTGACCATTGCATCCACATCCATCACCCCTTACAGTCTGACCTCCCGTGTGGTTGCCGATCACCAGATTGGCTCCCAGCACATCGTTCCGGAAAGCCTCAGTCGCCGCCTGATTCAGGATGCCGCCATTCATGGAGGACTGATTGCAACCCGTACCCTCAGTGCCGACAGAATCGCCGACAAAAGCATTGACGGAGGGCGAATCGCCACGGATGCCATCATCAATTCTGCCCTCAAGGAAAACGTCGTCTCTTCCATCCAGATTGAAGACGGAGCCATTGAAAGCTTTGCCATAGCCATCAACACCCTGGAAAACCGGGTGTTTTCCGCAGGTGGGATTCTCTCCTCCGAAATTGCCACAGCAGCCATCACCTCTGCTGATATCCTGGGCTCGACTCTGGCTTCCAGAGTCCTGACCGTGGATCGCCTCGTACGCAACCGGCATCTTGAACGCCAGACTCTTGAGGCCTCCCG
>CAZDAM010000130.1:0-7772 GCA_964503595.1 uncultured bacterium | reverse complement strand
CACAAGATGGAGCCCTGGCAGATTGACTTCCTGAACCTGCTCGGCCCGGAATTCAGGCGCATCTACCCGACCTGAAAATTATGTACGGGATGTGAGTGAATGCAACATCATTACACTCAAAAAAAAGGTGCAGGTGGTCACGAAAATACATTTCTATGCGGCGAGGATTGCTATGCTTTCAGAAGGAAGGGTTACAAGACTGGGGTAGTCCAAAGAACAGGGGATTGTATTCTGATGAAGTTCCAAGCTAAGAAAAGGTTGAAGGGATAATATCTCTGGACACTCCAGGTTTGATAAAGAAAAACGGGTGGCTTTGAAAGCCACCCGAATCCATACCTCAGAATTAAAAATTCCGGGATGAAGCTTAGAGGTCTTTTGCCGAAGTAATGACCTTTCCGACCAGTCCGTATTCCAAAGAGGCGGAAACGTCCATCCAGAAATCCCGGTTGGTGTTCTGTTCCACGCTTTTGATGTCCTGACCGGTTTTGTTGGCAATCAGGTTGTTGAGCTGGGAACGGGTTTTGAGGATTTGGCGGGCATGAATGTCCAGATCCGATGCGGAACCGCGGATGCCACCAATCATGGGCTGGTGCAAAAGGAATTCAGCATGGGGCAGGGACAGGCGCTGCTGTTTTTCTGGCTGCAGGTAGATGATGGAGGCAATGGAGGCCACCAGACCTGTTGCAATGGTGATGACCTGAGGACGGATGAATTCCATCACGTCATAGATGGCCAGACCGGAATTGACTTCTCCGCCGGGGGAGTTGATGAAGAAGTAGATCGGTCTTTCCGGATCGTCCTGCTCCAGAAGGAAGAGGTGATCGATGATTTTCTTGGCCGATTTCATGGTCACTTCTTCGGAAAGAAGGATCCGCCGGCTTTTGAGGGTTTTTTCCAGAATATCTACGGATTCTTTTTTTTCGTTCTCAGACATGCTTATTCTCCTTCAATGCCGTTTTTCAGATCCTGAATCAGATCGTCGCTGTCCTCGATTCCAATCGAGAGGCGGATGAGATTGTCCGTGACGCCGTTTTTCTCCCGTTCTTCTTTGGGGATGGAGGCGTGGGTCATTTTTGCCGGTACACAAACCAGAGATTCGACCGCTCCAAGGCTTTCGGCAAGAGTAAAGACCTTCAGGTGGCTTAAAAATTGATCCGGGCTGCCGTTTTTGAGTTCAAAGGAAATCATGCCCCCAAAGCCACTGGCCTGTTTTGCCGCGACTCCGTGCAGGGGATGGTCTTCCAGACCGGGCCAGCAGACTTTGCCGACCTGGGGATGGGAATGCAGAAAACGGGCGATTTTTTCGGCGTTTTCCTGATGGGCCCGCATACGAACGGCAAGAGTCTTGATGCCGCGCATGATCAGCCAGGAGTCAAAGGGAGAGAGAATGGCTCCTACGGATTTCTGCACAAATTTGCCTTTGTCCAGATCTTCCTTGTGCTTGAAGACCAGAATACCCCCGATGACATCGGAGTGCCCCCCGAGGTATTTGGTGGCTGAATGAACCACAAAATCGGCCCCAAGCTCCAGGGGTCTTTGCAGAACCGGAGTCATGAAGGTGTTGTCCACACAGACCTTGAGACCGTGGGAATGAGCCAGGGTACACAAGGACTCGATATCGGTGATGCGCATCAAAGGGTTTGTGGGGGTTTCCGCAAAAATCAGTTTGGTTTCCGGGCGGATGGCGGCCTTGATGGCGGCCTCATCGCTTAAATCCACAAAGCTGAAACTGAAACCATGGCGGGCAAAAACCTGGGTAAAGGCCCGGTAGGTTCCTCCGTAGATGTCGCTGGTGGCAATGATATGGGCGGGGGAGTCAAAAATCTGAATCAGGGTGGAAATGGCCGACATGCCCGAAGCAAAGGCCAGGGCCCCGGTGCCTCTTTCCAGTGCCGCCATATTCTTTTCCAGTGACCCGCGAGTGGGATTGCTGGTCCGGGCGTATTCATAGCCCTTATGCCCGCCGACACCTTCCTGGGCAAAAGTTGTGGACAGGTAGATGGGAGGAGCAACGCAACCGGCCAGGGGTTCAGGGCTGTAGCCCTCGTGAATCACCTGGGTGGCTAATCTGGCAGAGTTTTCAGGGCTCATATTTCCAGAATTCCTTTGCTGATATAGCGCTCAAGACGATCGCAGATCATGGTGACAACAAGATCGTCAGGCCCCAGTGTGGATGCGAGCTCAAAAGCGGCCTGTACATTGGCTCCGGAAGACCCTCCGGCCAGAATCTGCTCTTTTAGGGCCAGTTCCTTGACCATGACTTTGGATTTGGAGCAGGGGATAGTGAAGATACCATCCACGCCCTCGATATCCAGATTGTCGGGTAAGAAGGAATTTCCAATACCTTCCACCCAGTAATCGGCCAGCTCGCCGCCACCAAGAGTGGAGCCGTAAGGCTCAACCAGATAGGCCTTGATACCGGGGTTCTTTTCCTTCAGGAATTTTGCTACTCCGGTCAGGGTTCCACCAGAGCCTGTTCCAAAGCAGACGTGGGTGACTTTGCCTTCGGTCTGTTCCCAGATTTCCGGCCCAGTGGTCTGGTAATGACAATCGGGGTTGTCCTGATTGGAAAACTGTCCCATGACCATGGAATTCTCAATTTCCGCCTGAAGCTCGTGGGCCTTGGCAATTGCGCCTTTCATGCCATCTTCCGTTGGGGTTCGAAGAACCTTTCCACCCAGAAACTCGATGATGCGCTGTTTTTCCATGGAAAACCTGGAGGGCATGATGCAGAGAAAACGGTAGCCTTTAGCAGCACAGGCAACGGCGAGTCCAACTCCGGTATTACCGGCAGTAGCTTCAATAATGGTACCTCCGGGAAGAACCTGCCCGCGCTTTTCAGCGGCTTCGAGCATGAAAATACCGATTCTGTCCTTGATGCTTGAGCCTGGTCCGGTAATTTCCAGTTTTGCCCAGATCTGGGCTCCACCTTTGGGAGAAACACGGCTTAAAACCTGAATGGGAGTATGTCCAATGAGATCCAGGCTGGTTTTGGCGATTTTCATGAGTTCCTCACTTCAGAATGCCAAGCCGCATGTAATAGTTTAAAACCGCATAGTCGGCGTTGTTGCCATCGATGATGGAATTCCAGCTCTTCTCCATATTTGGAGGTGGCGTGAGACCACTTCTTTCTGCAGCTGGAATGGAGGCAATATGAAAGATCAGGGAACGAAAATCCTGAGATTCCACCATGATGTCCACAATATTTTTTCTGTAGTCCGGATTTTCACTGTTAGCGCTCACCAAGTTTCTCCTCTAGATCACTGATTTTGTCCAGAAGCCTGGCCTGGCCCTGCAAAAGCTTTTCCTGGCGGCTCTGGATCACGAAGGTGTAGATGGCAATCAGGAGAAGAATCATGGAAAACGCTATCGATTGAAGATAAAGCGCCAAAAAGAGCGAATCGACCCTGAGTTCACCACGGGTCAGCTCCGAGGCGTCAATCATTTTATAGCCTTCATTGAGCCAGTAAATGCCCATGGCCAGAAAGACAATGTGCAGGGTAAAGGCCCCAAACCAGCACCATCCAAGGACTTTCAGATTGCTGGTCGGGCGATGCGCGGGGTTCTTCAGGGAAGTATTGCCATCCATGCTGAAATCGGCGACATTCTACAGCAATTCAGGAGGTAGTGGCAAAGGACAAGCTCTCATCTTGAGAGAAAACCTTGTAAAGCCAATCCAAACCCGTCAGGCTTTCTCCGGCCACAGTTTTCCAGGCCGCCACTGCGGAGGAGGGCCATTCATTGGTCAGGAGCAATTTTGGCTGGGCCCGGAATCAGGGCGATATATGCGGCACTTTCGACAATGGAGCCCACAAAAATTCCGCAGACCTGTCCGATCATCCGTGCTCCGCCCCAATCAGAACAACGGTTTTCAGATCATGCAGAAGATCGCTGCTCTGGCCGGTTGCCCCTCCGGTGACATTGCCTGTCATCAGATTGGCACTGATATTTCCAGGCACTCCAAATCTCAGATTGATGAGGAAGCTTCGTCGGAAGCTCCTTCTGAGCGCATGATGGATAGAGCCAGAAACATCAGTCCGAGATAGGCAATGAAAAGACCGGCGACGGAAGTAAATCCGGCGATTCCTTCCAGGGTACGCCCGATTTCGGTGGGCTCCAGCATTGCAATGGGGGTGCCCCCTAAAACGCCGTATCCGGCGAGAGTGCAAAGAAGAATCTGGGCCGCCCAGGTGTAGGGACTGAAGCGGAATTCGCCAATGGTCTGACTCAGAATTTTCCGGCGGTTTTTCTCAAGCGAAAGACTCGAAAAAGCGGGCTCCTTGGGAAGGAAGCTGAAATCTCTAAGCTCGGCAAAGTCAAGGTCATGATCCGTTTTCTTCGTTGGCATATCCGTGTTTCCTCAGTATGTCCTTCAGCTTTTTTCGGGCATGGAAGAGACGGCTTTTCACCGTTCCTTCCGGAATACCCAGAATTTCGGCGATGTCCGTAACACTCAGATCCGGTTCCATCGCTAAATAAAGGATATCCCGGCCGGCTTCCGGCAGCAACTCCATCAACCCTCTGATTTCCTGGACGTTCAGGTGGTCGGTGGGTTCAATTTCATAAGAAGTTTTTTCGGTTTTCTGAAGGCGCGATAAAAGCTTGCGGCGATTTGTCTGGCGGCGCTGCCAGTCAATCGAAAGATTCTTGGCTGTTTTCCAGACCCAGGCCAAAACCGTTTCGGGGCTGTCGATTCTTTCCGCATGGTGATAGAGGCGTACCAGGGTTTCCTGGGCAATGTCCAATGCCTCTTCCTGCTCGGAAGTGAACTTGAGGGCGTAGCGGGCCAGTGGGGCATGCATGAGCCGGACCAGCTCCTCGTAAGCCCTTGAATCTCCAGCCAGAAAGAGACGCGCTAAACGGGTCACCTCTGGTTTCAGATCCATGCATGGCTCACTTGAAGGATTATGCCAGCCGGAAGACTTTCAACAGACCCGGCTGGTTTTCGGAAATCGGATTAGCGAATGAAGTATTTGTGGCGTATTTTCTCAAGGCCACCTTCTTCGTCCAGCAGATTAACGTCGCTTCCGAGAATTCCCTGGTAGTTGCTTTTGATGTAGTTGATCATCTTCTCGCGGGAGGGCTTTCCTGCAAATTTCCCAAATTTTTTATCAAAGTTCATCCTTGAACCTCCTCCTGTCCGATCTATCGGGAGAGAAAGGGTTAGCTTTGAGTCTTCGCGTCAATTTCCTGTCACAACTGTCCGATACGAGAGTTTCATGGCTGTAAAAAACTGGGCCTGGCTCACATTGGGATTTCCGATTTTCTTTCAGGGACTGATGGTCCTTCTTACCCGTGTTGCGGGCTTTTCCTTCATGGATGCCTTCTTCCTGGCCAAGGGAAGCTTTCTCTTCATCATCTATCTTCTGGTGTGGCTTCTGTTCCTGAGCTTCTTAAGAAGCATCATCATTGCGCCCTGGGATAAGCTTTTTTCCTCCTGGATCGTGTTCTATCACATCTTTCAGGGTTTAAAACTCTGGCCATCCCTTCTGGCCAAGATCAATGCTCTGATGGGGGGAGTCATATCCAAGGTTCACTTCGACCTGACGGCTCACTATACGGGCATTGTGCTTTTATTCTTCCTTGTCTGGGTCATGCATGCCATTGCCCGAAGAAGTGGCAGTTGAGAGCAGATGGGCCCTGAGATGAAGGGCCTGAGTCCTTGAGAAACCTTCGTACTGCCCCAGAATCCGGCCATTTTCATCCAGTAGCATGGCCTGAAAAGGTCCGGCCTTCAGATTCAGTTGCCGGTGAATGCGACGTTCAATATCAGCGACCCACACCATACGCATGGAACGCATCAGTCTGGCCTGATCTTCATCATGTCTGAGCTCAGCCAGAGATTCCAGGATCTCGTCCTCCATTCTCTGCATGGCTTTCGGGCGTGGAATCATGAAAAAGGTCCCGCCTGGCCACAGGACATTGATAAAAACCAGATCCCGGACTTCTTCGGAGCGAAGCGACAGATGTTCCAGCCATTCCTCAAGCCGTGAGAGCGAGGATGGCGAGAAAAAGCTGATGATGGTTTTCTGGCCTGATACGGGAAGGTTCAGGTCTTCGCGGGCGAAAAGGGAGTGGACCCGGATTTCAGGCAGAGTTTCGGCAAAGGGAGCGGAGTTCATCAGAGCCAAAGCAAAGATGAATGGCATAGCCGGGCGGAAGACGTTTTTGAACGGGCTGAAGAATTTCTCTTTCAAGAGCTATCCTTTGCATCTGAAATGATGAAGGGAAAACAAAGGCGTAGAGCCTCTTTTGCATGTCATGCATCTGCCAGGGCTCAGCTTCCATGGAAAATCCGCAGTCCGGGCAAAGGCATGCTGGAAAGCTCCCTTCCATGAATCTCTGAAACAGAAGGGGATGAATCTGGCAGTTGAGACTGGGGATATGGCGCATGGCCTTTTCCTGGTTGCAGGAGGGGCAGAAGCGCTGGCTGATGATTGAGTCGGCCTGCTTCTGGACCCGCATGATTTCAATGAAGAAATCGACTTCCTTCAGGGCCTCCTGAAGCTTGGGGCTGATGAGTTCCTGAAGTTCCTGACGGGGATCAAAAGATGCGTGCATCAGGGATTCCATCTGCTCAAAGCCTGAGCTCATCAGGGAATCCCGGTAGGCCCGGATTGGGCTTAGTCCTCCAAACAGAAATGCCCCTTCGGAAGCATTGAATTCCTCTCTTAGAACTGGAGGAAGCTCCCCTGAAACCATGAAATCGGCAAAAAGAAGAACGCCGCCCGGTTTCAGGATCCGGAAGAGCTCCCTGAAGATGGGGGCCTTGTCTTCATTGAGATGAATGACGGCATTGGAGAGGATCAGATCCATGCTTTCCGTGGCAACGTCCTCAAGTGAAATGGACCTGGCCCTGAAATCTGAAAGACCTTTTTCCTGAAAAAGCTGATTGGCGGCTTCAACCATTTTTGGTGATAAATCAATGCCCAGGGCCTCTTTGGGCTGAGCCATCTGCCCAATGAAGGCCAGGTCCGAGCCTGCCCCGCAGCCGAAGTCCAGAATGGACTTTGACTGAAGCATTTCCAGGTTTAGGTGAGCATGAAGATCGGCACAGCCGAAGGCCAGCTGAAAACTTTTCGGATCCAGTTTTTTCAGGTGTCTGGAAAGCAGGCGGGAGTCTTCCGGGCTTTTCTTGCGAAGAAGAATTTCCTCATCATAGTGAGATTTGAGCTTTTGCGGATTCAGCATGAAGGCAGGGTATCATTTTCCAGAATCATCAGGTGCTTCAGGCAGAATTCGGCCAGCTTTTTCTGCCCGGTTTTCTGAGCATAGTCCAAAAGGACAGCGGCATAAAAAATGGCCATGAAACAGGCATGAATCTGATCCCGGCTCCTGGAGGGCCTCATCAGGAGGAAAACCCGGGAAAAACGGATCAAAAAGGATGAAACTCATGAAAAGCGGGCGGAAGTACCGCTTTTCTTCCTTCAGGCCGGCGGTTTTTCATGAATCCATCCGAACGGAAAGATTTCCCTGAAAAAGCTGTCAAGGATGTTCCATAAGAAAGGCCTGTCCTCTGACAGGCGCATTCTCAGAGCTTTCCGCTTGTCCCGTGACAGGTGCATCCAGCAAGGATTTCACGGTCTGGGCCGGAATTGTTTCTTCCCCTTGTCCTGTGACAGATTCCAAACGGCAAAACGAAAGGAATCGATCTGGCTATGTAATTGTGTAAGGTGCTCTAACCTGTGAAATTCCGGAATCCACGGATCAGCTTTTTGCATTTTTCTCTTCAATCCATTGGCTCATGAATCGGCTGGCTCGGGAGGAATGAA
>CAZDAM010000129.1:0-7804 GCA_964503595.1 uncultured bacterium | reverse complement strand
TCCCGCCCCTCATCGTGGGAATCCATCATGCTCTGAATCAGGCTTAAAAGATTGGGATCCATTTTCTTGAGTGACATGATGGCACGCAAGCGTACGTCGTAGTCCGCATCAATGGCGTGATCTAAAATGATCTTGCGGGAGAAGTCATCCCCGATTTCAGAAAGGGCCCAGATTGCAGAAAGGCGCATCCATTTGTCATCGGACTGAAGCATTTCATCCAGGGACTGAACGATATTTTCATCGCCAAATCGGAATAGAGCCAAAGCAGCATTGGCCCGAACCCGGTTGTTTTCATCCTTGAGAAGAGGACGGATGAAACCGGCAGATTCCGTACAGCTTCTCTGGATCAGGGAATCAATCGCATTGGCCCGCATCCGACCAATCGGGGACTGAAGACCCATAATCAGGGGAGTGATGACATCCAGAGAATCAAAGCCCCCAAGGGCTCTGAGAATGGTGGCCTTGAGATTGGCATTGTCCGTATGCTTGAGTTTTTCCAGAAGCAGGGGCAGATGATCCAGATCCCCGATCATGCCAAGCCCGCTGACCGCCAGAATCTCCAGCTCGCCATCCGGATCCTTGAGAGCCTCCACAAAAATCGAGGCCAGATCGGAGAGGCGGCGCATGCCGAGTTCCTTCAGGGCCTCCCGACGAATCTCAAGCCGTCCCCCATTATAGAGTTTGAGCAGGACCGGAACGACCCGATCGGTGGAAACATGACGAAGACAGGCCAAAGCCTGCATCTGCACCCGATCGTCCTTATACTCCAGAAGATCAAGAATCTCCTCTTCGACTTCCCGGATTACACCTACAGATTCCCCTTTAAGCGACTGAAGGGCAGCTACCAGAACATATAGGTCCCGGCTTCGCATGACCTGGGCATAAAGGCCGGCGGCTGTTTCCGGTTCTTCTTCCTTGGCCAGAACCAGAGTGAACCAGTCCCGGCTCAAACCGCTTGACTGCAAGAAGTGCTTCAGAAAACGAATCGTCCGGATTTTTGACTGACGCCCCAAAGCAATCGCCACGGCATAGCGCACGTCATTGCTGGTATTTGTCTCCATCGCCCTTAAAAGCGGTTTGACCACCTGGGTTGTTCCAATCCGGCCCAGAACGTTCACCGCCGCAATCGTCATTCCCGGATCCTGGGAGCCCATCATCTTCAAAAGAATTTCAATGATGGATTCATCCCCGAAACGGTAAAGGGCATGAGCTACATTGGCCCTGACTTCGTGATTGGAGTCATTCAAAAGCGGTAAAAGGAGCTTCTTGTTTTCATCCCGCCCCTGATACCCGATGGCATCCACCAGCCGCGACTTCACATCGGGACTGATATCTCCGAGATAGTCCTTCAGAAGGGTCACAACCGTTTCCGAGGAAATATCCGAGACCACTCCCAGAATCTTCTGCTTCAGATCAGAATCGGTTTCGTACTCCAGTCTCTGAATCAGAGGTTCAATGAAGATTTCCCGATTCATGCGCCGGATACATTCCACAGCTTCCTGACGCACCTCAACATCGGAATCATTGAGCCAGGATAAAGGCAAGGCTGTTTCCTTATATCCCGTACAGGAACCAAGAGCCTTTAAGATCCGGCAGCGGGTATGACTGTTGCCAAGCCGCAGAAGATCCATGATCTCAGCTTCGGTCTTCAGGGCGGAAACCTCCCAGGCATTCACCGGCTGGCCTTTTCCCTTGACTGTGAGGGAGCGCTCGGAATCCACAACCAGAACATCCTGGAGGGGCTGAAATGTCGGCTGACCAATCAGAATGGTCCCGGGGCGGGCCATGGAAGTCAGACGGGAGGCCGTATTGACCGTATCCCCTATCGCTGTATAGTCCATGAAGCGATCGGATCCAATCGGACCCACCGCAGCAAGACCGGAAAAAATCCCAACGGAGGCGCTGAGTTCCTGCTTGCCCTCCTTCTTCCATTTCTTTCTTAAGACTTCCATTCTTGCCTGCATGGCCAGGGCGCACTCCACGGCAAGCTCGGCGTGATTCTCCAGCTCCACTGGAGTCCCGAAAAGAGCCATCACCCCATCCCCGATATATTTATCCAGAGTTCCGCCATACTCAAAGACCAGTTCGGTCATATCCGAGAGGAATTCGTTAAGCTGATGAAACAGACGGGCTGGAGGGGTTGATTCCGAGAAGGAAGTAAAATCATTCAGATCGATGAAAAGAACGGAGATTTCTTTTCTTTCCTCTTCAAAACGCGTTCTCTCGGGACTTTCCATGATTTCCCGGACAATCCGATCGGCGACAAAACGCTTGAAGCGTTTGACCAGGGAATTCTTTTCCTTCTCGCGAAAAATCACCGGTTTGGAAAGACGGATAATCGTGTTCATGGCACGAACATCGAGTTCCTGAAAGCTCTGCTGCTGGAACTTATTCAGAAGAATGAAAGCGCCGTGAGTGTATTCCTGAAAACTCACCGGCATGACCAGAGCGGTTTCAAAGCGATCCAGTCCGTATTTTTCACCCTTGAAATGCTTTCCACTGAACGAACGGCTGAAAATCCCCTGGGACTCAGCCTGAATGGCCAAAGAGCGGAAAAAATCCTCCTGATTGGAATAAAATTCACAGCCAATCGCATTCCCGGCTTCCAGCATGTACTGGCCAGTGGCTTCACTGTAAAGCAGGAAGGCCACAATCTGGCACTGCACTGTGTCTTCGACAAGTTCCACCAGCTGACGGTGAAACTGCTGCATGCCAATCCCACCATCCACAAGACGGTTGAGCCTTTCCAGAAGCTGCTGTTCATGCTGATAAAGATCGACAATGGCCTTGAGGCGCAGGGACTCCACCGTATCGGAAAGAACCTCAAAAATCCGCGAAAGCAGGACCAGATCCTCCTTGCCGAATTCTTCGCGTTCAAAGGATGGATTAGCCAGAATGAAAATCCCGCTGCGACCCTCGACAAAACTGAAGGGAAAAAGCAGAAGAGATCGCAGATGCATATCCAGAATCTGTCCCGGAAAATGTTTCAAAAGCTCGACTTCACCATTCATGTGGGCACCGGCAAAGGCCTTGAACTGGTAAAAATGCTGCGAATGCTCGAGCCTACGGGCCTCGCTGGTAGCATGGGTCAACTGAATTTCAGGAAGCAGTGCCTCACTTTCAAAACAGAAAACCAGCTCGGCTTCAAAGGCTTCCTGAAAGACCTCCACTAGGGCATCAAAAAGCTGATGAAAATTCTGCGGCCCCCCCTTGTGAGCCCTGGCCGCAAGCTCCATTGCGCGCTGAAGACTCATTCAACCCCCTCTACACCGAGTTTTTTCAGATGCTCCCTGGCCCGGTAAGTGGCCATGCGTCCGCGCGGGGTCCTCTCCATCAGTCCTTTCTGGATCAGGTAGGGCTCGCAGACTTCAGCAATCGTGTCCTCTTCTTCGGCCACCGAAATCGAAAGAGTGGAAAGACCAATGGGCCGCATTTCATGTTTTAGAACCAGGGCCTCAAGAATCCGGATATCCAGGGCATCCAGCCCTTCTTCATCAACCTTGAGAAGGTTCAGGGCCCGGTTGGCGAGCTTGGCATCAATCACAGGGGCTTTTTCCACCTGGGCGACATCTCTCACCCGCCTCAGAAGACGGTTGGCAATCCTCGGGGTTCCCCGCGAGCGTCGGGCAATGGCTTGGGCCCCTTCATAAGCAATCGGAAAATCAAGAATCGAAGAAGAACGCTCAATGATGCGGGTCAAGGTATCCACCCGATAGTGCTCAAAATTTCCCAGAATCCCGAAACGGTCCCGCAAAGGCGAAGAAAGCAGTCCGGCCCTGGTCGTAGCTCCAATCAGGGTAAAGGGAGGAAGATCCAGACGAAGTGTTCTGGCGTCCGGCCCCTTTCCCACAACAATATCGAGCTTGAAGTCTTCCATTGCAGAGTAAAGCACTTCTTCCACCACGGTTTTTAAGCGGTGAATCTCGTCAATGAACAGAACATCTCTGGACTGAAGATTGGTAAGGATTGCCGCCAGATCCCCGGCCCGTTCAATAGCGGGTCCTGAGGTTACTACGACATGAGCCTTCAGCTGGTTGGCAATAATCCGGCTGAAAGTGGTTTTTCCAAGACCCGGAGGGCCGGCCAGAAGCACATGATCCAGTGCTTCGTTGCGCTGATTGGCCGCCTCAATAAAGATGCCCAGTCGCTTCTTGAGATCTCCCTGACCAATAAAGCCATCAAAATCCAGTGGACGCAGGGACTCCGAAGCCTGATCCTCACTCAGCTCACGGGAAGAAACCGTGCGTTCGGCCTCGTCTTCCCGAACCGAGGGAATCTTTTCTTCGATCACAGCGATTCAGGCTCCTTAAGCCGAGATCCGTTCCTCGGTTTCCGGGTGGAACAGATGCATTTTTTCGGGATTGGCCCGAACCTCGAAGACTTCCCCGGCGTGAGCCTTGGCAGCAGGGCCTAAACGTCCGATCATGGGACCGGATCCAAGCTTGAAGTGAACATAGACTTCTGCCCCTAAAGGCTCAACTAAATCCACCTCTGCCCGAATACCCGAATTCGTGAAGACCTTTCCATCCGGGGACTCCGGATCATGCAGATCCTCGGGGCGGATGCCCACGACAACTTCCCGTCCCTTCATGGTTCTGACCGCATCCGTAATCTTGGAAGCCGGAACCGGCAGAGTGAAAGCCCCGGCAGCCTGACCCCTCAGGGTAAAGCCCGAACCTTCCTCCTCAAGGCGGCAGCTTAAGAAGTTCATGGGAGGGGAACCCATGAAACCTGCCACAAACTTGTTGGCTGGATGATTGTAGACAGCCTCAGGAGTGTCTGCCTGCTGAACATAGCCACCATTCAGAACCACAATCCGATCTCCCATGGTCATAGCCTCAATCTGATCATGAGTCACATAGATCACGGTGTTCTGAATCTGCTTGTGAAGCTTCAGGATTTCCGCCCTCATCTGGCCCCTTAATTTGGCATCCAGATTGGACAGAGGCTCATCCATCAGAAAAACCTTGGGCTCACGCACGATTGCACGCCCCAGAGCCACCCTCTGGCGCTGCCCCCCGGACATGGCCTTGGGCTTTCTGTCCAGAAGAAGCTCAAGCCCCAGAATTTTGGCAACCTCGCCGACCTTGCGATCGATTTCGGCCTGGGGCACCCGCCTGAGTTTCAGACTGAAGGCAATGTTCTCAGCGACCGTCATATGCGGATAGAGAGCATAATTCTGAAACACCATGGCAATATCGCGATCCTTGGCGTGGACTTCATTCACAACCCGGTTATCAATATGGAGTTCTCCGGAAGTGATGTCCTCAAGACCCGCAATCATGCGAAGCAGAGTCGACTTGCCACAGCCAGAGGGGCCAACAAGCACCACAAACTCCTTATCCCGAATGACAAGGCTGGTCTCCTGGACTGTATGACGGTCATTGCCGGGATACAGTTTTGTGATGCGTTCCAAACGTACTTCTGCCATGGGGTTTCTCCGGATTTACGCAAAAAAGTGGGCTGATTTTACTGAGGTTTCCCAAAGCTTTTCAAGCACGCAAAAATGGTGAGAGGGGATCGCGGGCTTTCTTCCTCACTTCCAAACACTTTTTTGTGAAGCTTACAGGAATTTGTCCGAACCCGTCCAGCCCGCAGAATTGCCCTCCCAAGATCTTTTCCCTCTGAGCCGATGGGGCAGAAGAACGCTCAAGATCGCGAGGATTTCATGCGTAGTTTTCTGCCATTTGCAATGTCTTTCCTTTTGACTTCCAAAGATTTTGCCTCTCTGAGTCAAAGCACGAAAATTCCATTTTCGGAATTTCGCAGCAAATACAATCTTGCTGTGGAGAAGTACCAGAATGGAGACCATGAAGATGCCCTTACCCTCTATTCCCAGATTGAGCACCTCAAGATCAATGCATCGGATGTGTACTACAACAAGGGTCTGGCCTTAATGGAGAGTGCCCGTAAAAAGGAAGCTGAGGAAGCCTTTGAAGAGGCACTTCATCACAATCTGGAAGACTATGAGGCCTCGCTTCAGCTGGCCCGTATCAAACGCCAGGAGAAGGATCAGGATGCCGCGGTCGATTCTTATCTGGAAGCCCTTTCCATAAATCCGAACCTGGAAGAAGCACACTACGATCTGGCCCTGATGATGGTTGAAATGGGACGCAAGGAAGAAGCCCACAGCCATTTTGAAAAGGCCCTGTCCTCCCATCCGGCACTCTATGAAGCCTGGAATGACTGGGGCATTCTGCATGACTCCGAGCACCAGACAGCCAAAGCCCGGGAATGCTATGAAAAATCTCTTGAGATCCGGCCTGATTTCTTCTTTGCCGCCTATAACCTGGGTCTTTCCTACAAGCAGACCCGTGATTATTCACGGGCAATTCACTACTATGAAATTGCCCGAAACTCCCAGCCCCATCACCCGGAAACCCTTCTGAGCCTGGGAAATCTCTACAATCATCAGCGTCGTTTTGAGGAAACCGTCAACATTTCCGCCCCACTGTTAAGCCGCTTTCCCGACTCCCTGCACGGTCTTTACAATCTGGCCAATGCCCGTTTTGGACAGGGACGCTACGAAGAGGCTCTGAGCATCTACGAGAAGCTTCTCAAGGATCATCCCGATATTCCGGAAATTTACAATAATATGGGGATTGTGGCCCTGGAAATTGGGCAATGGGACAAGGCCGAGTCCTTCTGTCGCAAAGCCCTTGAGATCCGGGAAGGCTACCCTTCAGCCCTCTCCAACCTCGGCTGGGCCCTCTATAAACTAGGTGAAATCAATGAGGCCATCAACGTCACCCTGAAGGCTCGCGAAAGCCGTCTGGAAGACCCCGTGGTCAACTACAATCTGGGGCTTTATTCCCTGGCTGCCGGCAATTGTGAAGAGGCCCGGCTCTATTACAAGGCTGCCATGGCTGCTTCTCCTGCCGATCCACATGCCCTGGAAGATCTGAAGGCTGCCATGCAGGAAGCTACCGACAAATCTCACTACGAGGCGATTCTGGCTGAGTTCTTTGAAGGAGAAAAGTCCGCCAGCCGTTGAAGGATCAGAAGGCCATCTCCTGACGACAGGGCTGATACCTCCCATTCGGGACTGGCCTCCATCCTCTTCAGGACACCCTGAATTGCATCAAGAGCCTTCTGTTTACGTCCATCCGGCTGAAACAGACGGCCCCCCACACTGAGGTTGTCATAGACCAGGAGCCCTCCAGGACGAATCCGTCCCAGCAAAGGCTCTAGAACTTCCAGATAGCGCGAGCCATCAATATCCACAAAAGCCAGATCCAGATCTCCCGGAAGATGGCTGATTCCATCCTGGGCACGACCGGAAAGAAGCTCAATCTGAAGATCCCCACGCTTCTTCTGAAGCATTTCCCGGGCATCCTGAAGACAGTTCTGATCATAATCAAGAAGCCAGATACAGGTATTCTGGCAAAAGGATTCCACCATCCAGATTGCAGATCCCCCGAAACCGGCTCCGACATCGGCAATTTTCTGGGGCTTCAGAAGGCGGCAGAGCAGCCGGAGCTGGCGCCCGGAATGGGGGCTCAGGAGAGGAAATTTCTCCTTAAGTGCCCTCTGGTAGAGCTCCTCCCAGCCTTGTGGGGGAGCCGATACAGGTAAATCCTCAAACTTCCGGTACATTCCCGCCGTTTTCAAGCCCCGCCAGAAAAGATTCAAGGGCGACTTCCGCCTCTTTTCTCTCTCTTAGGTTTTTCAGCTTCACCACTTTGCGCTCAAGTTCATCTGATCCCAGAATCACGGCATGTGAGGCTCCCACCTGCTCCGCTTTCTCAAGCATCTTCCGAAGCCTGGTTCCATCCGCAAGATCTGCCTTCAGACCCTGAGAACG
>CAZDAM010000128.1:0-8086 GCA_964503595.1 uncultured bacterium | reverse complement strand
TTCGTCTGCCCGAAATTTTCGGGCGTCAGCTTTCCGGTCTGACCCTGAATACCCGACTCAAAAAATTCTATCAGCGGGAGCAGCTTGAAGGAGTGCGCGAACCCATGGATTCCGAGGCCATGCTGGAGTTTTTCAATAAGGATATTCTGGAGGATCTTCTGAAATGGAAGGATCGCCTGACCCTGCTTCCCGGGGCTGCCCGTAGAATGAAGATTCCCAAGGAGCAGCTGGAGCAGGCGCGGGCCACCCACCAGGAAATCGAGGCTTTCACCCGCTGGTTCTATGCCCGGGTTCTGGTTCTGAAAGGGCTTGAGGATCGTTTGAGCGCCAGAAAGATTCAGGAGCTTCGTTTCAGTCCCCGGATTGCGGAGTGGGAGAAGAAGGTTGAGGAGGGTGAAGTCACCGAAGAACTGGTTCGCCTGACGGAAGCCCTCAAGGAAGAATTCGGCTGGGCTGAGGACTATGGAGTTGCCGAGCAGGAAGTTATTGGGGATTCACATGCCCAGGAAGCCCTTGGCCTGAACTCCATTTTTGAGTAAGCAGGCAGGCCAGGGAATCCCCGCAGACATTCACGGCTGTCCGGCACATGTCAAGAAGCCGGTCGACTCCCATGATCAGGGCAATGCCGGGCACCAGAGAGGCATCGACGGAATCAAGCACCATGACAAGCATGATCATGCCGGCTCCAGGTACGCTCGCGGTTCCGATCGAGGCCAGAGTTGCCATCAGGACAATGGTCAGAAGCTGGGCCGCTGATAGATCGTAGCCAAATACCTGAGCGATGAAAACAACAGCAACCCCCTGATACAGGGCTGTTCCATCCATATTGATGGTGGCACCCAGTGGCAGGACAAAGGAGCAGGTTTTTTTGTCGACTCCCACGTTGACTTCATTGACCCGCATGGTGACCGGAAGGGTTGCAGATGAGGAAGAAGTCGAAAAGGCCAGGGCCATGGCTTCCTTCAGATGGGAAAGCCAGGTGAAGGGATTCATACCACCGAGGATTTTTGCCATCGATGCATAGAAGGCCAGATGGGTGGCAAGACCCAGAAGAACGGTCACAAAATAGATGGCGAGAGCACTCAGGACCCCGATTCCGGCCTTGCTGACCGAACTTGCCATCAGGGTGAAAACCCCATAGGGAGCCATATTGATGACCATTTCCACCAGATAGATCATGATGTCATTGACCCCGTGGCAGAGGTGCAGTACGACTTTACGCCGGTCCGGATCCAGTCCGGTGATACCGATCCCGAAGAACAGGGCGAAAACAATGATCTGAAGAACCTGGGTTTCAGCCATAGCCGTCACCGGGTTGGTCGGGATCAGTTCGAGGATGTTCTTCTTGACTATGGCTGAGACAGTACGGGGCTGTTCTTCGGCCTTGGACTGAATGACCTCGACCTGGGCGGAGGACTGCTTCAGAAGGTTTTCCCGATCGGCATCGGACAGGTAGGTACCGGGCTGAATCAGAATGCCAAGTCCGACTCCAATTGAAATGGCGATGGCAGTGGTCAGGACAAACCAGATCATGACCTTGATACCGGTTTTTCCGATGGCGGCCACATCTTCCATGGAGGCGATTCCAATCGCAAGCGAAAAGAAGATCAGGGGCACGACGAGCATTTTCAGGAGCTTGAGGAAGACTTCTCCGATGACGTTCAGAAAGTCGATGAAGTGCTGTCCGGTTTCACCGTGAAAGTAATCCAGAGGAGAGTTGGCCCCAAAAAGCCAGCCGACGACGACGCCTGTGGCCATACCGATAAAGATCTTAGTGTGCAGTTTCATTATTTCAGGTAGCCTTTCTGCAAGCGGTTGAGAATCTGGTTGGCATGGCTTTGGGGAGGTCCTGTGAGATCCTGCTTGTGAGCCTGGGCCTGGATTTCTTTCATGGTGGCTGGAAGTTCATAGATCAGTCTCAGGATGATATCGGTGAGCTGAAAAATTTCCAGAGCTTCGGAGTGGTTCATCAGTTTGAGTTTTCCGGCCTGTGAGACGGACTTCAGGATGACTTCGGCAGCGTCCAGAAGGGCCGGAGGAATATGGCCGGCAGTCTTGAGGTACTCAATGGCATCCTTGGTGGTCTGAATCTGGGTCTGACCCCGATCCCGGCAGATTAAAATCAGGATTTTCTTGCAGCACCAGTGAGCAGCCGTATAGGCGTGGGAGCTCAGGCAGCGGCGGGCTTCTTCGACCAGCTCCCGGATTTCCGGAACATTCAGATGCTGAATGGGGGATCCGTAGGCCGGCTGGGGGTGCTGAAGATCCCGTTCATCAAAAAAACTGGGTTTTCCGCAGAGGTGGCAGATATGAACACTGATGACGGCTTCAGATGTGACGGTGTCACGACCAAAAAATCCCCGTTCACTGGCAACATGGGCACTGCACCAGCCGCACAGAAAGCTTCTGGCTTCGCCATAGCCAAGCTGCTGCCACTCAATCTGAACTTCGGTGCCGTCCTGTTTCTGAATTTTCATTCTTCAAACCTGCCCATTCCCGGTTGCGGGCGAATTGCCAGCCCTGCGTCTGTGTTTTCCATGCTGAGTCGCTGGAAGTGCAGGATATAGAAGAGCACTTCCATTGCATCGGCATCCTTCAGATGCAGACTGATGTTTCCCTGGATCTTCGATGATATCGCAGCCTTGAGTTCAAGTGTCTGTAAAAGCCGGTAGAGGACGAGACGAACAGAGTGATTCGAGGTAGAAATGTCTACCTTTGCATACTTTTTCTGCTGAAGAAGAGTGTCAATTCTTCGTTTTTTTTCCCGGAACCTTTCCGTATAATCCTCGGAGGGACTGAAGGCCAGAAAGGAATAGGAGGGCCAGGCTGTGAAGGTACGTGACAGCTGCAGGTCTGCCAGGCAGTTGGCAGCGGAAGTGCAGTCTTTTGTGGAGATTGCTGTAAACCTCTCCTCCAGGCCCAGGATCAGAGCATTGATTTGAAACCGGCGGGCAATCTCAAAGATACTGGTGGAAACGGGTCTTGTACCCTCGACCCAGTCAGCATCGGGGCGGGCCTCAAGAAAGTGAAGACATGGAGCAGGACACCAGAGCCACAGAAGCATTATCCATCTGGCTGAGTGATTCATCCTGGATATTATACTCACAAATTCCTCTGGAGGATGGATCTTCACTTTCCCTGTTCTTTCGTCCCAGTGAAAACAGGAAAGGCTGGACGGCCAGGATTTTATGGCTGATCCCTCAGGATGTGAAGCCGGATCAGAAGCTTTTCAGTGAGGCCCTGATGGCGCATTTTAGGGAATGGCATCCGGCATCGGAGCGGGAACTTCTGATTCTTCAGAAGGGGTTTGTGCTCAAGCCTCTGGTTCATAAGATGGATGCAAATCAGGGCATTGGTGGCTTTCATGTCATGGACGATTTCTCCATGGAGGAGTTCGAGGGAAGGCTCAAGGCTCATCTGGATCCGACCCGGACCTGGAAATTCCCGAAGAAGTCCTTACAGGGTACCCGCTTTTATGCTGGTATTCTTCTGGCTGTGTTTCTGTTTCAGCAGTACTGGGAAATTCAGCATGGTTCCCTGATTCCCGAATATGGAGTCAGTGTGGCTTCCTTTATCAGCGAGAATCCCCTGAAAATCCTCAGCGGGACGTTTTTACATGCGGGCTGGCTACATTTTATCTTCAATCTCTCAAGCCTTTTCTTTCTCGGGGGCTTTGTGGAGCGCCTTCTGGGGCCGCTCAGACTTTTTGTGGTTCTTTTGGTCAGTGGATGGAGCGGGGCTGTTCTTTCCGTCACCCTGCATGAACCGGGTATGGTCTCAGTAGGAGCCAGCGGAGCCATTTATGGCCTTCTTGGGGCTTTGATGGTCAGGCTTCAGGGGCTTGATGCCCGCTACGGAAAATTTGTTCAGTTTCAGGCTTCCCAGCTTTTTCAGGCCCTGAAAATGCTTTTGCTGATTTCACTGCTTCTGCCCGTTTTCGTACCCAGAGTGGACCCCTGGGGACATCTTGGAGGCCTGATTGCCGGTATGGTGGTCGGAGCACTGTTTCGTCCTCAGCCGCTCTGGCGTAAATCCGCTATTTTTGCCCTGTTTGTCATTGGGTTTACCGGGCTTCATGTCCAGGCCGATCAGAAGGCCAGTCAGTATGTAGAAACCCTGGGGCGCATGGATCGTGATCAGGCAGGGTTTCTGAAATTTGCCAATGAAAAAATCGGGCCAGCTGTAACCCGTCTTCAGATGCTTCTGGCACGCCCTTCGCAAGGAGAAACCAAAACCCCGGATCTGCCGGAAGCTTTTGCCAAACCCTGGGAACCAGAGGGAATGAAAGAAAGGCTGGCCCTGCGCCGTTATATCGAAATCTTTCAGGAGGGCTGGGCTTTGATTGGTCTGTCCACTCAGGAGAGGCTTGATCGGATTCCGGAATGGATGAAGAAGTTTGAAGAGGAAGACGAAAAAATCATGCGGGTCTTTGGTGTGAAAAAAGAGGAAGGCAGTTGAAGCGCTCCCTGGCCGGTTTTCTGACGATGATGATCCTGGTGGTCGCGATTGTCATGGGGCTTCAGCATCTTCTGGTTCAGCAGGCTGAACCGGAAAAGGATCTGGATCGGATTCCGGTGGAGAATCTTCGTGCCAATGAACCTCTTGAAGAAAACCAGAGTATTCTGGAACTCGACTCCCGCCTGGGTCTGATCCAGGTCGGAAGAGAAGAGCTATTCGAGGCGGCAAGGGCTTTGGAAATGCTTGAAGAGCATGCTCCGGCTCCTCTGCCCCGGGCTACATTGCTTCGACGCTACACCGGTACCAGGAATTCGGTTTCCGTGACTGTGGCAGTCCTTGAATATGAAGAGGTCTTTGAGGCCCAGAAAGCCTTGATGGACCTGGGTAAACGCTTTCCGAATGCGGTCGGATCTGCATCGGATAGCCATGAGCTGGAAAGATTTGAGGCCCGTTCTGTTCCTCCCTGGATCCTCTGGCTTAAGGTTTCTGGAGAACAGACAGTTTCCCGCGAAATTCTCAAATCTGTTCTGCCCAGGCTTGGCGGAGAGGAATTTCTGTTTCACCAGTCCGAGGTCATGACGAATGTCACGACCGCAAGGCTGGTACTGGATCAGTTTGAGGGTGATGCCTTGAAGGTCAGCCTGATCAATGGTCGTTCCTATTATGTTCTGGACTCCCGCAGTTATCAGCGCCTGTTTGGACTTCAGCCCCTAAGGCCATTTGCCTTTGGGGGCAAAACGGTTCAGAGGGTTTTTTCCAGAAACTCCTCTGGAGTGCTTTACCTTAAAACCTGGCCGACCTATGCTTTGGTGGCAGATTTTTACCCCGTGAATCCGGGTTTTCGTGAGAGAATGGAAATCATGGCGACTCTGGGCTCTGACGAGTAGAAAGGTAGACAACAATGCGCAGCGAAAATGTTCTGTTTCTGGTCCAGGCCCGTTTGCGGGCAACCCGCCTTCCCGAAAAAGTGCTGAAACCCCTGGGGCAGAGAAGCCTCCTTGCCAACGTACTTTTCGGATTGCCTCCGGCCAGAACCCTGGTGGTCATTCCCGAAGGGGAGACGGCTCTCAGAGAAGAGGCAGAACGCCTTGGGTATCAGTCATTTGAAGGCCCGGAACGTGATGTCATGAAGCGCTATGAGCTGGCGGTTGAAAACCGCACCGAGCCCATTCTTGCCCGCATTACGGCGGACAATCCCTGCTGGCTGAGAACGGCAGTGGATGAAATGATTGATATTATGGCCAGGATTCAGGCTGATTATGCTGTCCCTACAGGTCTTCCCCTGGGGCTTGGGTTTGAACTTTTTACCCGTGAGTCCTTTCTGAAGATGTGCCAGGGCAGGCGCACCCCTCAGATGATGGAGCACGTGACACCGGGCTATTATCTGGACAATGCTCCCTACAAGAGGGCAGCTTTGGAGTATCCGGCCTGGGAATCTGTCAGGGAACTCAGGCTGACAGTGGATACCCCGGAAGATCTCAGGATGATGCAGGCTCTGGCCAAAGTCAGTGGAACCGAACCCTGCCGCCTTCTGAGGACTGATTTTGTCCGCATGGTCAATGAGCATCCTGAAGTGCTGGCGATCAATTCGGAAATCGTGCAGAAATCAGTTCATGAAGTCCAGTCCTGAAATCGGCCTTCTGCCGGGATATGGTCCGGAAGTTGGATTTGGTCATTGGTCCAGGGTTCATATTCTGGCTGATCAGCTCAGAAGACTTGGAGCAAAAGTCTGTCTGATTCAGCGTCAGGAATTCCTGCCGGCTCCAAGTATATTGCCGGTTCTTAAGATTCAGAGTGCTTCGGAACTCAGTCATCTGAATGCCCTGATTGTGGATGATCACGGGGTCACTCCGGACTGGCTTCAAGAGCTGTCTCCCCATGTTTTCAGAATTGGGATTGATGAAACAGGGCCGCTAAGAGAGCATTTCCAGCTACACTTCTTCACCACTCTGATGGGGCTTTTTTCCAAAGAAGTCAAAACTTCCCTGGGCCTTGAGCTCCATGGGCTGAAGTGGTTTATTTTTCCCGAACTTCCTGAAGCCCAAAAGAAGCGGGATGCACAGACGTTGCTGGTTTCTTTTGGTGGAACGGATCCCGCCGGACTGACCGAAAAATTTCTTCATGGAATGGCCCATCGTCTTCCGACCCAGTACCAGATGAAGGTTGTTCTGGGTCTTGGGTTTGAGGACAGTCGCAGGGACAATCTGCGTCAAAGGTTTTCCAGAGGGAATCTTAAATGGGTGGAGTCTCCGGCCTCACTTTTACCCCTGATGCAGTCTGTGAATCTGTTTGTTGGCTCGGGAGGAGTCAGTGCATTTGAGGCCCTTTCCTGTCAGGCTCTTCCGGTTTTAATGGCCCAGCATGAAGAGCAGGCCGGAGTCATTCGTGGACTTGAAGCCCACGATCTGGCTCTTGATATGGGGGGCTGGCATACTCTTCGGCTTGAGGAGTTCAGGCATCTTCTGCATCAGCCTCAAAGGCTTGCAATTTTAAGGCGCAGGGCTCTGAAATGTTTTGACTCCCTGTGCCCGGATCCCGGCAGTCCCATAATGGCGGAGAAGATCCTTCAGGCTGTGTGAAGCAGATCGATTGAGGTGAGAGCCTGGATGTTTTCGTTGAGACTGAGAACTTCGGTTTTTACATCGGAAACAATCGGGTTGAGGTCTTCCGGAGTTTCTCCAATAGAATATGAAGTGGTCTTGTTTGGTCTCTGGAAACTCGGATATCCAGGCCTTATTTAATCCAGCATATATGCATTTAAGTAGGGTAGGCGGCAGGCAAAGGCCCGAGAGGGCCATCTTTGGGTAAGGGTTAAAGAGTCTGATCCAGCTGTTTTCCAGTTCAAACGGCACTTTGCAGGAAAACGGCTCCAGCCATTTCTCAGGTGGACATTCGGGGGTCTGGCCTGGCCGGTTTTGGGCGTAGTAAGCCACTGCTTTACGATTGAAATCTGAAAGACGATTTTATACTTTTAAAGATATTTTTTTGGGAATGGTTCATCCTGAGCAGATAAAACCGTACGAAACTGCACTGAGCTTTTGGGAGCTTCATCAGATAAAGGTTCTCCATCTGCCTTTGGTATGATTCCCATACATGTCAGTTTAAGCCGTCTTAGATGATGAATAAAGGCTTTGGAAAATATCCCTTGCCAGCGCTCCTGTTTTTTGATCTCCTTGAGTTCTTCCTGATAGAACCATCTGAAAAATGAGGAGAACCCATGGGCCTGAGCGGTGAAGACGTTGAAGAGATTTTTGAGACCTTCCTTCCAGAGGAAGAATTGTCGGAGGTCCTGAAAGCCACGGGACTTCAGGTCCGGGAGCGCTTCATCAATGCGATGGTCTTTTTACGAGCCATGCTCATCGCCAGCTCCACCCAAAATGTTGCCCGCCAGGCCAGTATTATGAAGAAAATCTGGGAGCGGGCTGAGGACAGGCCCGCCCGTGCCAGTTTTTATGCGAAATTCGGGCATCCTCTGGAAAAATGTCCAAACGAAAGACCCATTGGGCTGAATTCAAAACCAAGGTAGCGCTCGAAGCCCTTCGGGAGGAGCCCACCCTGGCGGAACTGTCCAAAAAGTACAGTGTGCATCCCAATCAAATCAGCACCTGGAAGCGACTTGCCATTGAGA
>CAZDAM010000127.1:0-8113 GCA_964503595.1 uncultured bacterium | reverse complement strand
CTGGACGAAATCGAAACCTATTTCTGGCTTTTGAATCCAGACCGGCAGGCGGACTATCTGCTCAGCCTTAAAACTCAGATTACCAGCTATCTGAGTGCCCGAAATCCCTCTTCAGAAAAATTTGAACGGGCCCAGGGAGTACTGAGATGGATCCAGAAAACCCAGATTCAAATGTCAGATGCTGAAAAAAATGCTGAGCAAGCGGAATGATGTGGGCTGCCTCCCGCACTTTTTCGGCCTGAATCTTTTATCTTTTTCCGACCAATTAGAAAATACGGCTGTCTTTTTAGTGCCTTTTCGATTCTTTTAGAGGCAAATAAAGTTTAAATCAGATCGTTTCTTTCACAAAAAGTTCGGAAAATCCGGTCTGCTCATCAAATTCGCGGGAAAGAGAATGATCCATCACAGGAAGAAGCGCCAGTTCTACCGTAGTGTAGACAATCGAACCCAAACAGAGGTGCCCGCCATACACCTTCCCGCAGGAATCACTGATCATCATATGGTAATGACCCCCTTCAGGGGTAACACAGCCATTCATTGTAAGAATCTCATGAAAATCCCGAAAATGGGTAGGCTCTTTCTGATTGGCAAATCGAATCCGCACTTCCTGAAGACTGCCAATGGCACTTAACAGAAAAGCCGACTGAAAACCCAGTTTTTCCGGGAGGGCATTCAAAGCCTGACGCAGATCCTCGCCTGGGTTGAAACGAACAGGAATCAGTTTCATCCGCAACAGGAAATCTTTTTTTCCGGCATAGCCGATTTCAGAAATTGACCCGGATGGGTATCCCGGGTTCCACAAACCCGGAAGCTCTTCTGATAGAGGGAATGCTTCAGGATCGAGGTCGTATTGCCAGAAACACTTATACTCTGATTCAGGGGAAACCCATTCTGATCACACAGGTTGCTCAGAATCTCCCGAATCCGTGCAGGAAACTTGTCCGCAGCACAGCCGACACTCGTTTTCAAATCTGCCCAGGCCTGAAAAACCCGACCATAATATTCCTGCACGCTTTCCCTCCCCACGACTAAATCCATATTTTCTCCTCAGGCCGGCAACATAACCCGCGAAATTCCTTCCAGTGAAGAAGCTTGCCACATTTTTGATCCAAAATATGCTTTTATGGGCCCATGAATTCCACCTGCATTCTTGTCATCAATTGTGGTTCCTCCAGCCTGAAATACGATGTCTATAAAATGCCTGAAGGTACCAGCCTCTGCCGGGGCACTGTCGAGCGAATCGGAGATAAGGTCGGAAGCTTCTCCCAGTCCGGCATCCGTGGCATGTATGCCGAGCATCTGGGCATTTCTGACATGAAAGAGGCCTTTGCACTGATGATCCGGGAGATCACCCATCCCAACCATGGCGGCATTCATGATCTCAATGAAATCAAGGCCGTTGGACACCGGGTCGTGCATGGAGGAGAAGACTACGCATCATCGGTGCTGATTACCTCCGAAGTACTTCTGGCCATCGAAACCAATATCGAACTGGCCCCCTTGCATAACCCCCTGAATCTGACAGGCATTCAGGAGGCCCAGGCCGCACTTCCCGAACTTCCGCAGATTGCCGTATTTGATACTGCCTTTCACCAGAGCATGCCTCCAATGGCCTATCTCTACGGACTGCCTCGTGAGCTTTATGAAAAGCATCGCATACGTCGCTACGGCTTTCATGGAACTTCTCATCGCTACGTAGCTTGCGAAGCCCTTGCCATAATGAAAAGAGCCCGGGAAAACACCAATCTGATTTCCTGTCATCTGGGCAACGGAGCCTCCGTCACCGCCATCTACCACGGGGAATCGGTGGATACTTCCATGGGCTTCACCCCCCTGGAGGGTCTGATCATGGGAACCCGCTCCGGAGATGTGGACCCTTCCATCATTCTATGGCTTCTGGAACACGGATATTCCCTTCAGGAACTCAATGCCATCCTCAATAAAAAAAGCGGTCTTCTAGGCATGTCCGGCATCTCCAACGACTTAAGAGATCTCGAAGCGGCAGCCGAGAGAGGTGATCAGAGAGTGATCGATACCCTGGATGCCTATGCCTACCGCATCCGCAAGTATATTGGCGGCTACATGGCCAATCTGGTCAAGGCTTCCGCCCTCATCTTTACCGGGGGAATCGGACAGTACGGGGTCAGGATGCGCGAGCGGATCTGCCATCGTCTGGAAAACATCGGTATCATGATGGATTACGAAAAAAACCGGGCCAACGGGGCCAGTCGGGGCATCGTTTCCCACCAGTACAGTCCGGTGAATATTCTGGTGATTCCGGCCAATGAAGAA
Source organism: uncultured bacterium (assembly GCA_964503595.1). GTDB lineage: Bacteria > Muiribacteriota > UBA6191 > UBA6191 > UBA6191 > CAZDAM01. The sequence goes on along the minus strand of CAZDAM010000127.1, from coordinate 5,821 downwards.
CTTCAGATTGCCCGTGACGCCTGGGATTTGATTTCAGATTCAGGAACCAGCCAGTAGCATCCCAAGACCGATAAGCAGGATAGCCTGCAGGGCATAGGCCACAAAAATGGGAACAGGTGGCTCTTCAATCTGAATGACGCGAGTCATGGTTGCCAGATCCCAGGGAGCAATCCCCCGATCTCTCCAAAGCCAGCCCAGTGCAAGTCCCGTCCCCATCAGAATGGTGCGGTTGGAAGATGCGACCATGAAGATTACGACCAGGATGCTGCGAACCAGGTTTTTACCAGCTCCCGCCCGGGTGCCATCCAGATTCACAGTACGAATTCCAAAGAGCAGCTTCCCAAGACTGGCATCGGTCATTTTCAGCGAGTCAAAAACCGTGACATAGGCCAGAAGTCCAATCAGAAACACCAGACCAGGGACAGGAGGAGGCAGGAACTGGACACTGAAAAGACCTGGCAGGAATACCAGGGTCAGATCCAGCACGGCTGCTCCAATTCGAGGGGAAGAATCGGCATTCTGGCAATTCTCGCAGTACTTCGTACCCGCTTCTTCAATACTGGTTTTACCAATCCATTTTTTCCGGACCAGAGGCTTTGGAGGTTCCTCTCCGGCACCAGTTTTTGGAGCAGGTTTGGCGGGTTCAGAGCGCTTTAATTCTTCCAGCTGGGAATGAGTTTCCTGTTCTTCCTGCTTATGAAGATTTTCCTGTACCTGAGGCTCCTCTTGAGCCCAGTCCTGAAGGACCTGCCGGGCCTGGGAACTGATTTTAGGGTTTTTGGACTCCGAAAGAGACTGTAATAAAGGCAAAAACTCCTTTTGCCGGAGGATATCCATACACCAGATCGCACTCATGGGAGCCCAGGAGTCCTCGGAAAAGGCGAGGCGCTTCAGATTTTTCTTCATTTCTCTTAAGAGTCCGGGTGGAAGGCTCACAAGACGGCCCATAGCAGCTATTGCGTTGGCCGCAACCCGATTATGGGAATGCTTCATGTAGGTTCCGAGTTCCGGCAGTTCCTCAGGCCCCAGAAGCTTTCCAAGACCTTCCACAACATTAGCCAGAACCCGCTCATCCAAAGAGCCTTTTTGCAGCCATTCCCTTAGTTTTTCTATCCTTTGATCCGGCAACATCCCTGTATCAAAGGTCAGCTCCATGACTTCCCGGGCTTCTTTATGGCTTTCTTCCTCAGCCTCCTCTTCAAGGCTTCCTTCATATTCCAGGATTTCCCGAAGAGCAAGTCTTTCCTCCATGGAGATCATCCCTGACAGACGGGGCTCTTCATTCGGAAATTCAGCGGCAAAATCCATCAGAGCCAGAAGATGGGAAAAACCCCCGATTTCAAGGATGGCTTCCCGGGACTCGCGTCCTAAAACTCCCTGAGCCCGGATATGGGATAGGAGATAGACTCCTCCCTTCTGCCTGGCCAGTCGGGTCAAACGAATCGCGGCAATGGTGACAACGGGAATATTTTTCTTTAAAGACAGGCTTCTGAAACAGGAGGCCCATTCCACTCGACCCTTCTGAACCAGATGAACCAAGAACGTCTTCAGCTTTTCTGAAGATTCCTGATCTTCAAGCAGGAGTTCAAAGCGCTGGACCAGCTCCGGAGATGGGCGATTTTCATCTCGAAGAACGGTGCGGATTGCTCCTATCACACCTGGATGGGATTCACGCTCCAGAAGGGACCGCAGAATTTCTTCATTTTCAAATACCGGGTTTTCTGCAAGCTCCCGTACGACCCGGTAACGAACTCGGGCATGAGGACTGTAGGAAAGGCTTTTAAGCCCCTCAAGCGGAATCTGTGACGGCATCACCCCTTATTGTAGCTTAAAATCCGGCATATGATGGGGGCCAAAGTTCAGAAGATCCAGAAAGTAGGCTTTCTGACGATTGTTTGTATGCCCTTCCTCATCTGAAATCAGAAGACACATGGCTTCTTCCGTAAAACACGTGCCCAAGAGCCAGGGAAACCAGTTCTTTCTCTTCCTTACCCCACTGCAATCCTAAATCCTCAATCCCCTTCAGAAAGCTTGCCCATTCCTCATTGGAAGGCAGTCTTCCCGGCAGAATCGCACAGTGATCGCCCATCAAAACCGGATTGTCGGATCCAAGCTCCAGAGGAGCGACTACCGGAACAGAAGCAGCCTGGCACTGCCTGAGCCACTGACCCAGAGAACGGGCATGCAGGATTGGAGAACGGGTCTTTTTGAGGACAGCCTGTCTCCCACAGGCCTTGATCTGGTGAACTTCAGCATTCGGGCTTAAACTCTTGAGTACATCCTCTTCCCCAATTCCAAACTGCCTGAATGCTTCTTTAAGCCCCGTCATGATGTTTCCTTTTTTTCAGTTTATGGCTTTCACCGCATAAATCTCGCCCCGCTGAACCACCTTCAAGCCATGAAGCTGAATCAGAATACCGAGGGCTTCCAGTGCCGGAGTATCGCGAAAACTGGCTGTGACAAGAATGGAACTCAGATTATGGTGCAGAATACAGTCCGCTTTCAAAACGGAGAAGATCGCCTGAAGCACAATCGGCATGGGAGTTTTTTCGAGCCGCAAATTTACCACAGGTCCCCCACCCATCGAATCAGGTTCGGGTAAAAGTACCAGACCCGTGCCATCAATCCCAAGCCTGAGGCTTTCCTGACGTACCAGAGTGGATAAAGCACGCAGGGGAGAAAGGTTTTTGGATTCAAAATCGGTCTGACGTCCCTCAAGCCTTTCGTCCACGCGCAGCTGGTATCCGCCCTGATGGGCCAGAACTCTGGCCAGATCGCCCAGATCCCGGGCAGAGGAGGAAAGGGTAAAGAGAAAAATCAGAACCGGTCGCATCTTCTCATTATACGAAAAAAGCCTGTGATACAATCGCCCCCCTATGAATCAATACAATTTTCATCGCTTGATGCAATATGTCAAAATCGAAGCCCACGGCGGAGTTCAGGCCGGTCGTGGAGGACAGTACTTCTACGTCAAACGCACGGATGGAGTCGCCCAGATTTTCCGTTCTTCCGTAGACAATACCTGGCCGCGCCAGATCACTTTTTTTGATGAAGGTGTGGATGGTTTCAGGGTGTCACCGGATGGACGCATGCTGGCCGTCATCGTCAATTACAAAGGTTCCGAGCATAACCCGATCGCGCTGGTGGATGCCGATACCGGTGCCTGGGAAATGGTTGTCCAGTTTGAGGATGCCCAGGTCGCGGGCATCACCTGGAAACAGGACAGCTCCTGCTTCCTTTTCCGCTCCAATCATGAGAATGGCCAGGATTTCAAAATCTATTCCTTTGAGATTTTCAATGATGAAATCCAGAAAATGATCGATTGCAAGGGCTGGGCCTTCCCTGGTTCCTTTTCACCAAGCGGAGAGAAAATTCTTTACGGAGTCGCCCGCTCCAATGCCGACATGGATCTCTTCTTATATGACATCGCCACGAAGACCTCCGATCACCTGACTCCGCATGAAGGTCGTCAGGTCAGTTACGAAGCCGCTTTTGGCAAAACCGATGATGATTTGTATCTGCTTTCCAACGATGGCAGTGACTTCCATAAACTCTTCTACTGGAATCTCAAATCGGGTCAGAAAATGCCCCTGGGGCCAAGCATCAACTGGGAGCTTCAGGGCCTCAAAGTCTCGGACTGTGGTCGGTACGTACTCTATTCGGCCAACGAAGAGGGCTATTCCAATCTTTACCTGATTGATGCCTGGCTCAATCATGAACTTCCCACTCCGGAAACCAAGGGAATCATCTCAAGCTACGGCTTTGCCGAAAACCTTGATCTCCTCTTCTGCTATGATTTCCCCAAGCGTTCCCCGGAAGTCTACCGCTGGTCCGTCAAGGAAAGCATGACCCGTCAGTACACCTGGTCCAGCTATCAGGGGCTCGTGGCCCATGATTTCGTCCAGCCCGAACTGATCGAGTACGAAAGCTTCGACGGACTCAAGGTTCCCGCCTTTCTGTTTTTGCCCAAAGGATTCAAACGGGGCAAACCCATCCCGATGATCCTGCATTTTCACGGAGGGCCAGAGGGCCAGTTCCGCCCCATGTTCTACAAGCATTTCCAGTACTTTCTGGAGCTTGGAATCGGAATCTGCGCCCCCAATGTCAGAGGTTCCAGCGGCTATGGACTGGAATACATGGCAATGGATGACTACAAAAAGCGCATGGACTCCGTCCAGGATGGCATCGAGCTGGCCAGGCATCTGATTGATAAGGGCTACACCAGCTCCGATCAGCTCGGAGTCATGGGTGGTTCCTACGGTGGATTCATGGTTCTTTCCGTCATCACCGAAGCACCCCAGTATTTTGCCGCAGCTGTCGATGTCGTCGGGATTTCCAATCTGGTGACTTTCCTTCAGAACACCGCCCCCTACCGCCGTAAACTCAGAGAAGCTGAATACGGACCTTTGGAGGACGTGGAGTTCCTGACCTCGATTTCCCCCATTCACAAGATGGATCGGGTCATCACTCCCCTCCTGGTTGTTCACGGAGCAACCGATCCACGGGTTCCCCTGGATGAAGCCCAGCAGGTTGTCAGGGCTTTAAAGGAAAGGGATCGGGAAGTGGAATGGCTGTTCTTTGAAGACGAGGGACATGGTGTCCGCAAGCTCAACAATCAGCTGGCTTACTTTGACAAGATGTTTCGCTTCTTCTCCCGCCACCTGCTGAAAGAAGAAATTGAAACCGCCCCGAATCAGGGTCAGATATAGGTTTCGATCTCTTCCAGCTGCCGTAAGCTGATGGCCAGGCGCGTAGGTGCCTGGCCCATCAGTTCCATCAGGGCAAAATCCGAAACCGGACCTTTCTCGTGTTCATCCCGACTTTTGGGCACAATATGGCAGAATCTCTCATGACCCCTGAGACTTTCTTTTGGGCGGGGAACATGCACCATATCCAGAACATGAGCCAAATCCCCCATCGGAAGCTCCATTTCAAGGCGCTTGCCAGCCTTGAAGTGGTCCTATTGGAGCGCCTGAAGAAGAACGCAAAGCTTTTGCATAAACTGCGTAAAGGATGCCACATCCAGGGCCTGATCTCCATCAGATAATGCTTCAGATGGATTGGGATGAATTTCAATCAGAAGTCCATCAGCCCCACAGGCGGCCGCAGCAAGCCCCATCGGAGAGACCAGGGCACTTCTCCCCGTCCCGTGGGAAGGATCCACGATTACGGGCAGATGGGTTTTTTCCTTCAAAACCGGAACCGCCGTCAAATCCAGCATATTGCGGGTCTCGGAATCAAAGGTCCGGATTCCCCGCTCGCACAGAATGATCTTCTGGTTGCCTCCGGCAGCAATATACTCGGCAGCCAGCAAAAACTCCTGAATCGTGGCCGACATGCCCCGTTTCAGAAGAACCGGGCGGGATGTTCTGCCCACATCCTTCAAAAGACGGTAATTCATCATGTTGCGGGTGCCAATCTGCAAAATATCGGCATACTCTTCAAAGACGGGCAAATCCCGGGCATCCATGAGTTCGGTGACAATCAGAAGTCCGAATTCATCCGCCACCTTGCGCATCAGCTTGAGACCATCTTCTTCAATCCCCTGAAAAGAATAGGGAGAAGTACGCGGCTTGTAGGCACCACCCCGCATCAGCCTGACTCCGTTATCCACCAGAGCCTGGGCTACCATCCTCATCTGCTCTTCCGTCTCAACCGAACAGGGACCGCCAATCACCTGAAACTGACCCTGCCCCATGAGAACTCCAGGGGCAAGCTCAACCGGCTGGGGATCGGGCTGAAAAGCCCGGCTGACCAGTTTATAGGCATGATTGACCAGTTTGACGTCCTCAACACCGGCCATGGCATGAAAAGGCATCCT
>CAZDAM010000126.1:0-8166 GCA_964503595.1 uncultured bacterium | reverse complement strand
CCTGAACTTTTCCATCTGTCCCGTGACAGACGCATTCCGGAATTTCCGGCCCGTCATGTGACAGGTTCCCGGGCCGGCGACAACCTACAGGCTTTCAACCCGCAAAACAGGATAAATCTATCTGGCTCTGAGATCAATGAATCCTCACCGGAGCAAGCTCGAGGAAGTATTCCAGAGGAATGGCGTGTAGGCGACCTTCCACCTTGCAGTAGCTGATACCACCATCAGGTGATTTTTTGCGGGAGGCAGCTTTTTCAGTGGAATGGGATGAGTGGCGGCGGTTCCGGTTCATTTCAACACTCCAGTCCTCAGACCACTGGCTGGACTGGAGAGACTCAGACGATCCTTGAGAGGCTCATTTTCGCGGGAGCTGTCCTTCATCTGGATGGAGAGCATCTTGCGACGGGCTCTCTCCCGTTCTTCTTTCACAATGCGGCTTGTGGAAATCATGGATACCAGAATGGCGATCAGTCCGATGGCGATGTAACCGAGTATGTTCTGCTTCATATGTCCGATCCAACGGACAAACCGGCAGAATTTTTAACGCCTGAGAACCAAGTTTCACTGGCTCAAAATCCTTTCCCATGACATATTCCTGTAACCAACGGAGAAAATATGGTCAGTAAAATTCTCAACCTCTTCATTGCCCTGGAGCATCTGGGTTTTCTGGTACTGGAAATGTTTTTGTGGACCCAGCCGATTGGTCTCAGAATTTTCGCCCTGACTCCCGAACAGGCTTCCCAGTCTCAGGCTCTGGCCATGAATCAGGGACTCTATAATGGCTTTCTGGCAGCAGGCCTGATCTGGTCGACCCTGTTTTTCAAAAACCCTCAGGCCCGTTCCGTTCAGGCCTTCTTTCTGATCTGTGTCCTGATTGCCGGAATCTTCGGGGGAGCAACGGCGAAGACTTCGATTCTGTTTGTCCAAGCACTGCCAGCCCTGATTGCACTCATTCTTCTGAAGACGGACAAGGCTGCCAGTCAAGCTTGAAACCCGTATCAGACAGGGACTCATAGCAGGAAGCGGCAGCAACTTCCTTCCAGTTCAGAAAGCAGCTCGAAGAAGTAAAGTCATCGGGACATCCAGCCCAGATTCCCCGCGCTTTGAGTTCTGCCAGGGCATGCCAGGATTTACGGTTGATCCGGCTTCCACCCTGAAAGGCAATTCCATCAAGGGCCAGAGAAGAAGTATGCCTTAGAGTAATGGCATGGGACTGGAGCCTTTGATAATCCCGCAAACGGCAGATCTGGGCATCACTCCTCGTTTCGCATTCCGACCATTCCCGATCCGAAATCTCCAGAGTCAGTGCGGGGGATGGGTCTGCCCAGACTTCAAGATATGGTCCCGCAATCCTCACCTTCTGAATCCGGGTATTCGGGAAAACAGATAAGGGCAGGGAGGTTTCCGGCATCGCCGAAAGTGAGCCTGACTTCAGCATGGCCCGATGAAACTTCCCGGCACAGATCTCATCTTTCACCCAGAGAATGTTCTCCTGACTTTTATGGAAGGCCTCGGTGGACCAGTTCAGGGAACCACTCAGAAAACCTGTTTTTGTGAAGGCTGTCTTGTGATGCCAGAGCCCTTCGGTTCCGGGCAGATGGGCCTGAATCCTTCTTTTTCCGATCCAGTCACGCATTCTGCCTCCTTGGGGAAGACGAAATCCGAGACCCCTCCTATCCAGAGTCAAACGGATATTCCGACCCGTTTCGGACTGCCAGGCCAGAGTCTGCATCAAATGCGGTTCGGAAAACTGAAAGAGAAAAAGATCGAGAGGTTTCAATGATTCCAGCAGGAATTCCTGCACCATGGGAAGGCAGCTTTCCTGAGGAGGAAAACAGGCCTCGTAACTGCCCTGGGAACGTACCGGCAGACGGCGCAGGTCCTGCTCATTCCAGGCATATTCTTCAAAGGCTTTGCGGTAACGTTCAAAAAGCTCTTTGGAGCGGACTCTGATCATGTGGTTGGCATTTTTCAGAAGTCCGGTTGCCGTCGCATTCCAGGAACCGGTTACCACAGTTTCGGGTGGTAGAAGCAGGTATTTGGAATGGGCTCTTCCGGCGCCGGAGCCATCGTGAAAGTCAGTGCGCACTTCCATACCTGCCCGTCTCAGGCGTTCTATGGCCAATGGTCCGGCAAGATCGAGGCGATGGCCTCCGGAGAGCATGGTGGACTGCTCCAGATAGACACGAATTGAAAAACCCTTTGAGGCCTTTTCTTCAAGAAGCTGAATCAGGGGCTCAAAGGTCAGTTCATGAAAAAAGATGTCGATAGCAGGTGTGGTTTCAGTCACTTCCTGAATGGACGCCTGAACCAGTTCAAACAGATTGCCGGGTGATGGTGGCTGATTCCAGCCTACTTCACAGTCTGCCGCAGCCCTTCCGGAAAAAATCAGAAAAATCAGCAGGCAGAAGGCCATTTCAAAGCCCTATCCCTGACGCTGGAAGGCTTTCAGCCAACGCTCCTTGCGCTGTCCCTGCATGCGTAAATCCGAACGGGCAATGCAGACCTCGTAGGGAGTCAGACTATGCCTTTCCGCAAACTTGAGGTGATCCCAAAGCTCGCTTTCCAGACGATCAATGGACTGGTAGACCGCATCCCGGTCATAGCCGGAACGATACTTTCTCTGGCCATTCTTATCAAAGCGGACTTCCTGGGCTGCGTTGATCAGGCCTCCCACATTCGAGCAGATGTCAGGAATCCAGAGAATCCCTCTTTCGTGCAGAAGATTGGCGTCTTTATCCTGATTGAGCTGATGATTGGCAACTCCACAGATCAGTTTGGTATCAAATTCACGAATCCGCTTGTCAGAAATCAGCTGGCCGATGGCACAGGGAGCCAGAATATCGCAGGGAGTCGCATGGGCCTGCATGATCTCTTCGCGGGTGCGTGCCACAATCTTGACCTGATAGACATCTTCCATGATTTCACATGCGGCCGGATCCACATCCGCCCCCATGACTTCAGCTCCGGATTTCAGAAGCAGATCCACAAGGGCCAGGCCGGTACGACCCAGCCCAAGAACCAGAACCCTGGTCCCGGCCAGACTGGCATCCTGATCGCCCTGTCTGAAACGCCAGCCGGTTTCCATGGCCCGAAAGCAGGAATAGGCCGCAAAGCTCGAAGGGTCTCCGGAGCCATGAATACTCCCAGGCTCTTCCAGACCATTCTCAACCTTGATGTACTGATCCACTCCCATATTGCAGATCACATGGGAAGTCGTACGCTGGATGATATGCATGGTATGCATGTGGGTATGCATGTCCGGGGCACCGATAACCCGCCCTTCGTATTCATCAATCAGGCGTCCCAGATGCTCCAGGTAGGGAAAGATGGCCGGGCGGTTGGAGGAAAAATCCATGGGCCGGGGCCAGTCGACCGCAATATGTCCTCCCCCCAGAGGCAGGTTGGCATAGGCCGCCTTGCGGGACATGGTGCGGGAAATCATCAGGGCATCTTCAACCATGTCTTCTTCGGTATCGTATGTATTGACCCGGATTCCGGTAACCGCCGGACCCAGGTCGCGGGAATAAATTGCCAGAACCGCCTTGAGCATGCACTCCGCACCTTCCACCGGCTCATAGTAGATCACCATTTCCTCATGACCCATCTGCCCCAAAAGAAGATCGGAAAGCAGTAAAGGCCCATATACCGGGTTGTTTTCAAGAGGCATGAGTTCCCACTGATCCGAGCCTTTGCGCATCATGGTCGCAGTGGAATTACGCAGACGGATACGGCGAATTCCAGCCTGATGCATATATTCAAAAATACTCAGTCTCATAGGGCCCCACTTCCCTTCAGTCGATACCGGGCTGTCTCTTCCTCCAGCCTGCCCAGGAACCTGTCCAGACAGTCAGAAGCCAGGTTTTCCAATGCTTCGGAAGATACCGAAGTATTCAGACCCAGTTCTGTATGGTCGAGCACTTCGCGAATCGAAATCGTCTCCGGTACGATCTGACTTGCTTTGCCAACATCATATTCGATATGCAGATGAAAGACGATATGCACCGCATCTTCCGTTCTTAAAGCTAACAGGACAAAGCGGTTGCGGGGAACCCTTGAGTGCCGAAAAGCCGGCCGGGTGGATTTAAAACTCAGGACCCACTCTCCGGCCCACTGAATGTCACCGGAGATTGCCCGGGCATTTTGAGCCTTCTGCCAGGGCCCCATGGCCAGACCCATGGAAACCGCATTATGACTCTCAAAACGGGCCTGCCAGCGCATATCCTTCTCGAAACGGGAAAGCTGGCTGAGCTGTTCTTCCATGCGGGCCTGAAGACGTTTGATCAGAGCAGGTACAGTCCAGTCGGCCTCGGCCCTCACCGGCTCTTCCTCTTCCTGAGCCTGAACCTGCGGGTAATGAAAGGCCCGCGATAGATCCAGAAGCAGGGGCAGTCCGTGACGGGGCTCAGCCAGAGCCTGCATGAAGGTTTCCAGCCGACCGCTGTCAGCCGGCACAGGAAGCCTCTCCCCAAACTGGCGCAAAGTCCAGATCCAGAGCACAAGAAGGCAGATTCCCTGACGACGCTGAAACCAGCCAAGATCAGAAACCTGATACACAAAGCTCAGAGCTGCCTGAAGACCCACATCCTGCTCGTAAGATTTCTCAAAAACCTTCAGAAGCTTGATTTCAATCAGGGGAGGGCGGGAAATCGGCTCCTGGTACTCACGGGCAAAAAGAGGATTCGGATCATACTCAAGGCGCTGGGAAATGGCCTGACAGGCCAGGACCACTCTTGGCTCCGAAGAAGGTACAGCATGGGCCAGTTCCCGAAAAATCAGAATCAGCGGAATCCACTCGGAAATTCCGGCTGCTTCTATCTCCACCTTCTCTTCCCCGGTAAGCAGGCGACGGCAATCCAATCTGGACAGAATACAGTTGCGGCTTTGGGCCAGATCAGCAAGAATCGTGGTCAGGCTCTCGATTTCCCAGGGCATGCCATGATCCTATCATCCACATGAAAACAAAGCTGCTACTGGTCGTAAGTCTTGTTCTTCGATATATTGAAGCCATTCAAAGATGCACAGAATTTCCGCAATTATCTGCCGTCGTCATGGTGGCTACTATCATGTACTGACTTCCGACCTCAGGGAAGTCCCCTGCCGGGTCAAAGGAGTTCTCAAGAAAAAGGGAACCCACAACCTGGCCGTTGTCGGTGATCGGGTCGAAGTCGAGATTCCTGACAACGGAGATGCTCTGATTTCCCAAATCCTTCCTCGCACAAGTTCTCTGGTCCGCGCCAAGGGTTTTTCGGACAAGGGCAAGGGAAAGGCCCGTCGGGAAGGTCAGATCCTGATTTCCAACCTGGATCAGGTCCTGATCATGAATCCCTGCCGGGAACCGGATTTTCATCCCGCTCTTCTGGAACGCTTCCTGATTCTTGTGGAAAGCATGGATCTGAAGCCTGTCATTCTTCTGAACAAGATCGATCTGCTGGGCCAGCCGGATGAACTGGATTCCTATATCGAGCTGTACCAATCCATGGGCTATACCGTAATTCCAATGTCCATCCATCAGGGCATCGGAATTCGGGAACTCAATGAAACCGCCCAGGGCAAGGTTTCTTTTCTGATGGGTCCTTCCGGATCCGGAAAATCCACCCTGATGAACCACCTGAGACCGGATCTTCATCTGGCAACCGGGATCTGGTCCGAGCGCTGCAAGACAGGCCCCCAGACCACCACTCATACCTGTCTTTACCCCGTCAGTGGCGACACTTTTGTCGCCGACACCGCCGGCTTCAGCCAGATTTTTCTGTTCCATCTGCCCATGTGGCAGCTGCGCTGGTGTATGCCCGACTTCAGAGAGGCTCCCAACTGCCGCTACCATAACTGCCTTCACCGGGAAGACGAGGACGGCTGTGCATTGCCTCAGGCAGTTGCCGAGGGTCTTGTGAATGCCGACCGTCTGGAGCGCTATCGCAAATTTCTGCTGGAGTGCAATCCGGATCGTCTACTCGACGAATGAAGCCTTAATCGGCCGGCACAGCACAAACAGACCAGCCAGAGCCATCAGAAGAATCAGGATCAGGCCGGGATAACCGGTAGCCCCCATAACTCCAATCAGGGAAAGTACGGGCAAAATCAGAACCGCATCACCCAGAAACAGGGCAGCTACGACGATCACCGCCGTGACCGAGCGGTACTGAGTCATCCTAAAGGCGGCCTTATGAGACAGAAATGCATGCAGAATCCGCCAGCCCGGAGCCGGGTACAGTGGAACAATCAGCCATAAGGCTGTCATCAGGGGAAAAATCATGCAATAAAGCATGACTTCCCGAAACAGGGTTTCAAGATTTCCCTGAAGTCCGGAAACTGAAAAGCTGATCAGCATGGTCGCGCAGGTCAGGACCAGAGCAGCGCAAAGGGCAGCCAGATGAAGTTTCAGCTGACGGGGAGCAGATTGCAGGCGCGGGTCCTCAAAGGCATCCAGCCGATACCAGCCGACTGGACAGAAAAGGTAGGCCAGCAGGCCCAGAGTATCGAGATAGGACGAAAGCTTCCAGTCCACCCTCTGACGAAAGCCCCGCATCCGCTGGGACGCCAGCCCTAAAGCCAGGCCCAGAGTATAAAGGGTCAATAAAGCTACCGGGATTTTATAGACCAGAGAACGCAGCCAGACTCCAGGATCCCCAGACATCAGGCCTCCCTTCCCCCGCCAAACTTAGTCAGATACCGGGCAATCGGCGGCAAATCATGCTTCTGAAACAGGGATAAGCCCCCACTCTTAGGCCTTTCCATCCGATGATAAAGCGGATCCAGGCTCATGTTGCGTTCCATTCCTAATTTGAGAAATACATTGCGGGCATTCTCTTCCAGGCTGCCCTGATCCTCTTCCCAGAGAACCTTGCGACAGTGATAAGCCATTCTCTCCAGAACTTTCTGAGTCACCTCAATCCAGATATAGCCTCTGGAGCGGTCCAGAACCTGGCCTTCCCCACAAAGGATGCGTTCAAACGGCAGGGTTCTGAGGTTCTGCAAGGACATGACCGCATTGTCTGGCTCGTGATGGTCGGGAACAGGAGTCAGAAAACTGCAATATTCGTAAATTTCTCCCTGAGGTTGCAGCAGATCAGCGACAATCAGAACTTTGGATCCCAACTCGAAAAGAGAGAGTTGATCCCCTCCGAGCCGATGCCCGGGGGTCCGCAGAATATAGTATTTACGCCCACCCAGCTTGATATACTCCTCATCCGAAGTAAACGCTGCGGCCTGTCCCCCATTGGCAAATCCCTCATTGCGGGGATGGGTCAGAAGGCGGAATCCGAACAGCTCGGGAGCCATTTCGGAAAGCTCCCGGTAATACCAGAGATTGGCCGACCACTCTTCGGTGGAAGACAACAGGAAAAGAATGCTCAAGGGAAGATCGCGCTTACGGACTTCCCGGACCACGCGGGCTACAGAGGGGATTCCGTCGCATCCGGCATGCACCAGATGCAGGCTGCCTTTCTGCACGAACATCCAGGCATGCTCCTCGATTTTCAGAAGGTTTTCGACCCCATCAACCGGCTCAGCAATTCCATAACGCCTTTCCATTTCTTCCAGAGGCATATTCAGAAGTGAAGAGAGAATTTCCTGCTCAAGCTGTGGCTTTGAGGCCATTTTGCTCCTTATCGGGTAGAAGAAGAGGGCCGAGGTATTTGCCCGTCCAGCTGCTTTCGCATTTCAGGATACCTTCCAACGGTCCCTGATACAAAAGCTGTCCCCCCTGATTCCCACCTTCCGGTCCCAGATCCACAATCCAGTCCGCACAGCGAATCACATCCAGGTTGTGCTCGATGACCAGAATCGTATTGCCCTGATCGACCAGACGGCGCAGAACAGCCACCAGTTTGCGGATATCCTCAAAATGCAGTCCCGTTGTGGGTTCATCCAGAATATAGAGGGTGCGCCCCGTCGACCGTTTGGCAAGCTCCCGGGCCAGCTTGATGCGCTGGGCTTCTCCTCCGGAAAGAGTCGTTGCACTCTGACCCAGCTGAATATAGCCAAGACCCACATCCTGAAGGGTCTTCAGCATCCGCATGACCGTCGGAACATTCTCAAAGACCTCAATGGCCTCATCCACACTCAGATTCAGGACATCACTGATGGTCCTGCCACGGTACTTGACTCTCAGGGTAGCCTCGTTGAAGCGTCTTCCCCTGCACTCTTCACAGGGAACATAGACAT
>CAZDAM010000125.1:0-8275 GCA_964503595.1 uncultured bacterium | reverse complement strand
CGGAAGACACAATTCTGGCCCAGGCCGTAAAACCCGCGCTGGAAGCACCTGTCACGGGACAGAAAAGAAAACCGATTCCGGCAGAGGTAAAGCATGCTGTCAATCTGCGCGATCAGGGCCAGTGCACTTTCCACTTCAAAGGAAAGCGCTGTGAAGGAAGGCGGTTTTTGCACATCCATCACAGAATTCCGGTCTCAAGGGGCAGAAAGAACACGGTGGAAAATCTGATGACGCTCTGTTTCAGGCATCATGCTCTGGTGCATGAAAGGGGCCGGGAGTGAAAGTCCTGGTTTCTTTATTTTTATGCAGATTGCTCTAGAGCGCCGATCAGATAACGGCTTTCACTTGCTTTTGAGATCCGTCCTGAAAAAGACCGCTTTAAGTAACAGTTTCTGCTTTGTAAAAGGCCCTGTCTGCGGGAGGCACATATACTGCAGAACATTCTTCATGGCTAAAAAACCGGACTGGATTTTATCTGTTCACTGCTTCAAAGGCGGTACTCTTCAAGGCTTTTGAGGGCTGCTTCAAATTTGCTGCCCACGGTGCTTGTGATAACATCCAGATCCAAGCCTTGCTTCAGAACCCGATTCATGGTTTCCCAGACGGGCTTGCCTGGAACAGCTTCCTGAACGGAGGCTATCCGGCGAATGAAATCCACCTGGATGATTTTCCCGCTACTTTTGACGAATAGGGAGCGCTTGGCAACGTAGCCATGCATATCAGAGCCCTTCGGGTGGGGGAATACATAATCCACCAGAAAGGAATTCGGACTGAATTCGGCCAGATCAACGCTGTGATAGTTGTTTTTGTAGCGTGAAGAGTAGAAGCGTCCGAGGCTCTGGCGAATTTCTTCTGGTCTGAATTCATCCGAAGGAGTCACGCTGACGGAGCCGGAGATACCTGTGGTTGCCGGAGCCATGAAGCGCCATTTTACTTTGGAGCGGGCATCCGGATTGGCGGACCATTCCCAGGCTTTCATACCGGTTCCTGGCTGAGTAGCCCGGCTCTGGGTAAGCTGGTAGACCCTAGCGGCAGTCCCAAGTCCGAAGGCCAGAAGAGTGACAATGGATAGACTTGTGGCAAGGCGGGCAACCTCGGCAAGAGCTCTCTTGATGCGTTCCGTAGCAGGGGCCTTGTGGCCAACGGCCTGAAGAGTCTTTTTATAGTCTTCTTTTCCCTTTTTCTGGAGCAGTGGATCCACCTGACTGCTGTAACTGGTTTCTCGGGTTATGGGGCTCTGCTCGTTCTGAAATTCAGGCCTCAGTGAACTGGATGGAGGACTGGAGCCCAGATCGTCTTTATCCATTCTGGCAAGAGATTCGGCAATGGCTTCCGTTTTGGCGATCAGTTCTTCAAGGTTGGTCTGAGATCCGAATTCTTCGGGCTCCGCACTAACTTCACTGGCTTCTTCCATCAGGCGGGCAATGTCGTCATTGCTCAGCATGCCATTCTCACTTGGGTGGGATTCGAGGGAGGGGCTTTGAACGGCGGGGCCCAGCATTTCACTTTCGCGGGTATCAAAGAGATCGTTGGGGTCTTCGTCTTCCTGAGGCGGGGATTGGGCGATCAGGGATTGGATGTCATCCTGGGAAAGAAGCTCGCTGTCACTGTAATCAGATTCAGAGGCTGAATTGGCCTGAGCGGCCAGAGCTTCAATATCGTTGGCAGAGAGTGGTATTTCATCGGATCGGACTTTCTGAGCGCTTGCCTGAAGACGTTGGAAGACGTCATCGTTACCTTCTTCATCTGAAGCTTCTGATACTCCTTTCCGAGAAACCTCCTGCACTTCTGCCTCGGTTTCTACGTCCGCCTCAGCTTCCTCTACAGGTGTCTCTTTCTCTTCTGAGGAAGAATCGTCTTCCAGAATAAGGGCTTCAATATCGGCCTGGCTCATCAGGGCATTTTCAGCGGGAGTCTCGGGTGCTGGCTGAGGAGGGGCAGTTTCTTGGTTCATGGACTGAACGTTATTCTGGGACATCAGGTCGTGACTGGAATCATCAGCTTTTTCTACAGAGGCCTGTTCCCCATTTGTGTGCTGGACCAGAGCCTGTATGTCGTCCTGTGACATCAGATCAGAAGAGGCATCAACCTTAGGGGCTTCCGGTGCAGAAGGGGTTTCCTCCTGAGGATCTGTTTCCTTGGGCTCGGGGGGGTTCAGAATATTTTCGTTGGTGGCGTTAATCGAATTTTCCGGGAAGGCCTGTGCGATAGCACTTTTCTCGGCTTCCGTAAATGTATCTTGAATTTCGCGTTCTGTAAGCTGCGCCATGGGACTTTACTACTGTCGGCAAGCGGGACACAGGCTCAAAGTTTTTCGAGGTAATGTGTAGCTTTTCTTTTGGGGTCAGATAGTAACATTTCCTTGGTAAGTGCGGCTTCAGATTGATTCGGATTCGAAAAACTTGCCGAAAAAGAATCGATTCCCCGAAATTTTTTGGCGGTTTGAGATTTTTTCTGGGTCCATGCGTCGTAGTTGAGTTTCCCGATCCTGCTTGTGGAGGCTCCTGGTCCGAAGCGCATCTCTTCTCCTGATTTGAGAATATGGCTACTGGAATCTGACTCAAGCTCGGCCTGCCCATTTTCGACCCCCAGTACGGACTGGTCGGGATCCAAAAGAGCCAGATAGACAATGCTTTTTTCGGTGCGGATATGGCCATGAGGGGTGGATAGCATCAGAGGGGCGGTGCCAAGACTTGAAGTCTTGGTGCTTCCTTGTATCAGATGGATCTGTCCAGGGCCGTACCAGACAGCCCGGCAGCCGGGATGAAGGACTACCTGCATCAGGCGGTCACTGAGATCCGCGGTGTTACCCAGGGTCAGGGCAAATTCCCCCGGATTCAGATGTCTTTCCTCATTTCCCAGATTCAGGACAGCCCGTGGAAGGACGGAAGCCGAGCTTAAGGATATGGAGTCAGAGGCACCGGCATCTTTCTGGACAAACCGGGAAGGAGCGACACGAAAGGTTTCATAGATTCCGGCAGAGAAGAAAAGAGAGAGAATCAGGGCAGCAGGCTTCAGGAGAGGGATAGCCCAATTCCGGTTTTTGGGAGGATGGCTGAGGACAGAATCAACAACCTCCGGGGCTTCATCCAGGGTCTGCATTCTTTCTTCGTTACGCCTGCGGATCGATTCAATCAGGGAGTTTTCGGAAGCTTTGGCTTCCGAAACTTCAAAGTCGGGATGAATTTCGCTGGTAAGCTTGCGGGGAAGGGATGCATCCCATTCCCTTACATCCATGCGAAGCCCTTGCATCAGTCTTAGAATCCGCGGGCCGAAGGCGGTGTCACCCGGACGTGGAGGGTGTCCTTTCATCAGGGACTGAAAATAACTCAGTTCTTCATCGGGATCTTCGTAGCGGATATCTCCGATCAGCTGCTGGAAGAGTGTCAGAACGAAAGCTTCCAGAACAATTTCGGAGGTTTCCAGAACCTGGGAAGTTAAAGGGACCCCTAGTCCCTCCAGGCAGACAAGGTCCAGAAGCATGCGACGCGGTCGGTTGAGCTGAGTGGAGCGCATTTTGAGGATGACGGATCTGGAAGGAATGGAGTCCGGGTCGAAAAACTTCTCGGTCAGGGGCTGAAAGATAATTTCTTCGTAGATGGTCTTACGCATCTGCTCCAGAATTTCCTGGGTTTTTTCCTCTTCTTTTTGTCGGGCAATCCGGATGAGCCCCTTGATGAGGGCAGCCCTTCGTTGATCTGCCTCTTTGGGAAGCTGGGGTATGGAAGGAATGAGTTTTGCCGTCAGAGTCTTCAGAATCAGGTAGCGCCGGGATGGCTCGGAGATATAATGACCAAGAAAATGGGACAGACCGGGGATCTCCTGTTCCAGGAAACTATGAAGTTCTTCGGCTCGCATGGGTTATTGTACCTTGACCTTTTGATAGGGTAGCCCATTGATTCTTTCCGGGAACACGGCCATGGAAAAGGGGAGCTGCCGACCTTCAGGTCCGAAGCCCTGTCGCTCGCCTTTCATTAAAATGGTGACTCCGAAATACATCTTCACGTAGCGGTAAAAAGTGACGCCGGGAAACTTGGGGTCGGTGAAGATGGAATTTTCAAAGTTCAGGCTGACATTAAAGCTCTCGAGAATGCCCTTACCCTTGTCATTGTAGCCAAAGGTATGGGTCAGAACCAGCTCCTTTTCTTCCTGATCCACGGTATAGCGTTTGACATACTGACCGGTTCCCTTTTCATTGGCCCGGCCAATATAGTGGCGCCATAGGACAATCTCTCCGCCACTCCTAATCCATACTTCATGACAGTCCATGGACTCCCCGGTTTCCTCATCTTTTTCTTCGATTTCATAGGCGGCAAAACCGGAAAGGTGGTTCAGAGCTGTCCCGCGATTTTCAAAACAGTTATTGATGAAGGCAGGATCCTGCTTCAGTCCCACCTTGTAGGAGGGTTTGCCGTTGATCAGACCCCGATATTCGAAGGAGGATTTGGAAGGGCTTCTTGTATTGACAGGGATGGAGTCCCGAAGAGTTCGATCATTCCAGATGGCCTCAGTGGCTTCATGGGGAGGACGGTCGAGTCCGGGATTGTTCCTCCAGTAAAGATCAACCGGTGCTCCTTCCCCGGAAAACCAGGTCAGATCCTGTCTGAGGAGTGTGGCGAGGTTCTGGAGCTCGGTGAGAGCTCCCAGGGTTTCCTCATTATGGGAAACACCGCGCATGGAGGATTGAAACCAGGACCAGGCAACAAGAAGGATCATAGAGGCCAGGGCTGTTGCCAGCATGGCTTCTGTGAGAGTGAAGCCTTTCCGAGCCAGAGATTTAGCGGATAAGCGGAGGGAGTACTTCATCTCGGTCCAAAAGGGTTTTCATAACAATACTGCGATTGAATTCCTGGGTTAAGGGGGCTTTCCATTCGATCTTGACTTCAACCGTTTTCAGATCGGGGACGGGCTGATAGACATCGTCTTTGATAGCGGAATCAGCCGGGTAAATCCGGATTAAGCGGCGAAAATCCTGTGGGATGGGTGAAAGAATCAGTTTGCTGCCCACTTTTACAATCGGATGTCGGGGGTCGATAAAGAGGGCGGCCTGTTCCGGGGTGGAAAGATCAACCCATTTTTCCGGTTTGCTATAGCTTCCCAGATGGCCAATCGCATCATAGCCGATGATCTCGTGAATGGTTTTGAGATTGGTGATGAGTTCCCGGGCTAAAGATGCAGCCTGAAGTTCCTGATAACTTAAGGAAGTTTCCCTCTGACTCTGCTGATAAAGCATTGCCAGAGGAGCAACGGCAACGACGAGGAGCATGCAGGCAATCAGGACTTCAATCAGGTTGAAACCACGGCGCATCAGGGCCCTTCCTCAAGTATCATGCTGTAGGCATGGGTGATTCCGGCCCCGGCCGGATCGTGCCTCTCATCGTAAATCAGGGTTGTCGGAGACTGAAAAAGGTTGTCTGCCAGTCGGGCCGTGGCAAGATTGCCCATAATGGTCGCTGGAATTGTGGGATTCTGCTTGCGAATCGAGCCGCGGGCGTAAAGGTAGTAGGGGTAGTAGCCTCCGGCACTTCCCTGGCTTTGCATCAGGGTGATGGAATCACAGTTGAAAGAGGCCAGAAATTCGCTTTCCTGACCGCTGTCCAGTATGCATTGCCCGTTGACATAAAGGCTTGTGTGGCCGGTTACGGTTACTGGTCGATCGAGGATCAGATCATCCAGAATCTCAAGATGCAGTCCATTGGTGTTGAGGAAATAGCCGGTAGAATTCAGTTCCAGCATGCCCCGGTCCATGAGTTCCTTTGCGGTAATCCGAACCCAGTTGCGCCGTGCGGAAAGCTTTTCCGGATCCAGTTCAGCCAGTGGACCATTTACGTAAAAATCCTCAGGGTGACGGAGTTCTGTCCTGGTAAAAGGCCAGATTTCAACATCCGAGTAGGGAAAGGAAAAACCGGCAAAGTCCGGATGACCTTCCGGGGGTACGATGGAATGGGAATAAAGGGGGAAATCCAGCATCTGGTTCAGGGGAATCTGTAAAATCTTGGACTGAAGGCTGTCATAGCTTTCATAAGTCTCAAACAGGGTATCCCAGTCCAGTTCGGCCGGGTTTGTAAACATGCGGGGTTCTTCCAGACAGTTCGGAAGGAAGAAGCGGTTGAACCATTCGGCTGGAAAAGGACGGAACATGTAGGGGGATTTGGCTTCAAATTCTCCCAAGCTGCTGTCCAGAAGCCAGATGGGGGGAGCGTCATGGATGCTGACTTTTCTGCCGTGACAGTTCTCCTGGCGGCTTTCATCCTCCTGGGACTGATCCATATCAAGGCCAATCCAGCTTAAGCGGGCAATTTCCTGTGTGGCTTCCCCGGCTGTATAGGCCCGCGAGGGAAACTCCGGCGTGCCGTAAACCCTCAGAAGAGAAGATGAGGGAGTGTAGTCACGAATCTGGGCCTGAGGGCTGAGAGCTCCGGTCGGGTCTTCGAAGAAACCCTCATAAAGCATGTAGGCTTCCCCTTTGAGTTCTCCTGAACGGGGAGGGAGGGGAGGGTCGGGAGGATAGATCCAGGTTGTCGGCAGGGGATCATTCAGGATTTCCGGACGGGCCTGTTCAGCAATGATGACAGGATTGTCAGCACTCCCGTTTTTCTCTTCCATGGCATCAAAGAAGGCGGGACTGTACAGGTGAAAATACTGGCCGGCGTTTTCAAGGCCCGGAGTCAGTTTCAGAATGCTGTTCGGGCTGTTTCCCAGATAAAGAAAACCACGCCTTCCAAGAAGGGCCTGATTGGCGGTTTTTCCGGCTTCACCGGCCAGTCCGTCGAGACCAAACCCTCCCGCAGAATAAAAGGAGGCATCTGTGGCAGGAACATCAGTCAGACCTGAGGCATGCTGCATGACCAGTGGAAAGTTAAGGTCATAGACAAACTGCCCGTCCGCAGTCTGGGCAGGCCTTCCGAAGCGATCGGTGACCAGATTGTTGTAGTAGGCCACACCATCATGCCAGAAGGTGAAGCGGCCAGCTACCGGAGGAAGAAGAGGATAGACACTCAGGCGGCGGAATGAGTTGGTTCGGCGCTGGGAACCCCGAAAATCGGCCTGGGATTCCAGGTAGAGGTCGCAGAGCTTGGGGATTGGGTCGGAAAATGTACTTGTGCTGGTGGTGTCCGGTTCTCCATAAAGACTCCGGCAATTGATCAGAGCTGTCAGGGTGATTGCGGCTCCGGTCTCCTCCTCAAGGGTCTTGAGGGTATTCAGGTGAGAAGAAGGAAGCCACTTTCTTAGTGTGGCATCCAGAAGGTTCAGGTGGGCATATCCGTCACGGGCATGTTCCTGGTGCGATTTTGTGGGCACAGGTGGGAAGCTGGAATAGATTTTTCCCTTCCGGATATCCTGAAGGGGTTGAATCAGGGCTTCATAAAAGCCGCTTTCTCCAAGCTTCCCAGAATCAAAGAGCTGATCGAGTTTTGCCAAATCCTGGGGATGATTTAACGCATGACGGACTCCGGCCAAAAGAATGGCCATGCCAGCTTCGGCTGTTGTCTGGGCTTTCTGGTTGAAGAAGAACTTGTGAGCAGCCAGATTGACCTGTCGGGATCGGATCTGCAGAAGAAAAATCATCAGGCCGGCGGTTCCGGCAAGTGCCAGAGCCAGAAAAATCAGGAATCCACGACGGGGAGAGGAATTTTGCATGGGCACCCTTTATCATAGCTTTTGAAACGAACTCTGAAAAGGTGCTTGGACTTGATCTGGTTTCCTGTCAGAAACAGAAGTTCTTGTGGAGCCTGAATGCAAACGTCTGGGAAAAATCACGTTCCCGGAGCAATTTTTCTCCTGTTCAAGATTCCCTCCATGCATCATTCTGTGATGCCTGAAACAAAGCGTCATCAGGTTTTCTAGCGTATTTTTCCCGCACTGATGCGTAGAAATCACCTTCCTTCACAGCGTATGCTTCCTGAAATGAAGGGAGCAATATCCCTGATTACGAAGGTGTGTACAGCATGTTTCACAACTGCCGGGATTGGTTTTCTAAGGCTCTGGCCTGTGACGGGTGCCTTCCGGGACGATTTTACTGGTTTTAGAGTTTAAGTCAGATTCGTCCTGTGCCGGATTCCACCTACAGGAAAGAGGGGCGGAATAGAGATCATTAAGAAAATCAGTCCGGATTTCAGGGTTGGGGTTGTATGGGTGAAAAAGTCTGACATGATCCTTGTTTCCAGTATGCGGTCCAGTTCGTTGCCGAAAAGATTAAAGCTACTGTAACATGGGCCGAAAAAGGGGCGTGATGCTGGAACAGCTCAAGCAAATCAGGGAATGTGAAGCCGGA